>JBDSMW010000119.1:0-30675 GCA_039915665.1 Nocardioidaceae bacterium | reverse complement strand
ACCTGCCCGTGCGAAGAGCACGGTCAACGCCTACCTCAGCGCCGTCTACGCCTTCTACCAGTTCCACCAGCGTCACGGCGTGGACGTGATCTCAAGCATCGTTACCACTGACGGACGTCCGACCGCGTACAAGCGTTTCCTGTCAGGAATCGCCTCCGGCCCATCAACCCGCCGCCTCGTGACACAACGGGTGCCGAAGCGCCGCGTCAAGACGCTGACCTCCGCTCAGGTCTTCGCGATCATCGAGGCCCAGAAGCACCTCAGGGATGAGTTCTTGTTCACCCTGCTGTACATGACGGGGATGCGCATCGGACAGGCGCTGGGCTTGCGACACGAAGACATCGATGTCGAGGCGCGCACACTCACGATCTTCAGCCGGGAAGACAACCTCAATCAGGCTCGGGCCAAAGGGGAACCCGGAACGCTCCTGGGACAGGTGCCTGTCTCGGAACAGTTCATCGAGATGTACACGCGGTATCTGCACGAGGAGTACGGCGACATCGACTCCGACTACGTGTTCATCAACCTGTGGGGCGGGACCATGGGCGCACCTATGACGTACACAACCGTCAACGACCTGGTGCGCCGTACCCGCAAGCGTGTGGGATTCGACTTCACCGTCCACCAGTTCCGGCACACGTTCGCCACTCAGTGCCGCGAGGCAAAGATGGACGTCCAGGTCCTGTCGAAGTTGCTCACGCACAAGTCGGTCGCGACCACCATCGACATCTACTCGCACCTCAGCCCCGAGTTCATGCGGAGCGAACTGCGCGAAGCCGGAATGATCGACGGTGACCTCTGATGGGCGCTCTGTCTCTCGTCCCCTCGCTGCGCCGTGCAGCGACCTGGACCGGCATCCTCATCGAGGCGGTTCGGCCCGAGTTCACTCCTGACGTATACATCGCAACCCCATCGAACCAGGTGCTCTGGCCCGCGACCTGTCACGTCGCCACCTGCCAGTCACCCGCTCAATCCAACGCCCTGTGCCCCCAGCACCTCCAGCGGTGGAACAAGGCAGGGCGTCCTCCCCAGGGAACGTGGATGCTCTCGCCCGAGGCACTGGTCGTGACCAGGATTCGCGAGGTCAAGGCGTGCCCAGTGAGGGGCTGCCGCCGGTCCGCCGGGCACCTGGTGTGCCGTCGGCACCTGGCGGTTAGCCGTGCACACTTCGGGAACGACATCGACCGGATGATCCGCGAACTCGTAGAGGAAGACGAGTTCACCGACGCTGTCCCGCAGGACTGTTACGTGCCTTGGTGCAACTTCCCGGTGGCCCCACGGAAGCAAGAGCAGACCGATCCCGAGACCCGCCTCTGCGACGGACACCACGACCGCTACGCGCATCACTCCGCACACCGCCAACGCACCGGACGGACAGCGCCGACCATCGACGATTTCGTGGCCAACCGACGTGAAAACCCGGCCCCGAAGTTCAAGACGGTCGGTCTGCCGAACGATCTGTCTTGGGAGGTCAAGTACGCCCTCCAAGCCCGTAGCGACGCCCGAGCCGCGAAGTGGCGCTCCGACCAGCACAGCGCCTTCCTGACCCACCTGCGAGCAACCGGCGTCCCCACGCTAACCATCGATGAGGACGCCCTCATCACAGCGTTCCGTGCAGTCGGGGCAACATCACTGTCCGTCGGGTTCGCCCGCTCCGCACGAGCAGCGCTCATCGACCTCCGCGACTTCGGAGCGGACCCGCACGAACGTGACGTGTGGGATCTAGTCGAACTGGGCTTCGACGCCATCGCCCGCGACGAAGTCCGCCACCTCGACTTCACGGCAATCAAGCCCGAGTGGCTCCGTCGGCTTGCCAAGCAGTGGACGAAACATCGCCTCAACACCTCACGCGTGACAACGGTCTCTGGCAACCTTCGGGCTCTCTCCAAGATGTGCAAGATCCTCGAAGCGCGAGGCGTCCTCCCCGAGCGTCCAAAGGACCTCACACGCAAAGTCCTGGAGACCTACATCCTGGCCGTCCGGCAAGCCAGGTACAGCCGTAACTACTCCGCCCGCCTCCTTTCGGCACCACGGATGTTCTTCGACCACGTCCTCCGCGAGGGATGGGAACCTGAACTCTCACCGAAGGCCCGGCTCTACAACGATGACATCCCCAAGCCAGGGCAGACGCTGCCCAGGTACATCAGCCGCCACGTCATGGCCCAGATCGAGACACCGTCGAGCCTGGACCAGATCCGAGGCTTCGAAGCAGGGACGATCCTTCGAGTCATCATCGAGGGTGGGCTTCGCGGGGCGAGCGCCCGAAGGCTCGCCATCGACCCCCTGAACTACGACGAGACCGGCGCACCATATTTGGTGTACACGAACACCAAATTCGACCGCGAAGCGGTCATCCCGATCAGTAGGGCACTTGCCGCCCGCATCAACGAACAGGCAGCCCGCACACGCCAACGTTGGCCTCATACCTCGTGGCTCACGCCGCGCATGAACCAGAACATCGACGGGTCGCTCCCCTACTCAAAGGGAGCGTGGAAGCAACAGTTCACCGACTGGGTCACGGGCCTCGAACTAACGGACCCCAACGGTCACCCCGTCCGCGTGACCCCTCATCAGTTCAGGCACACAGTGGGGACACGCATGGTGAACAGGGGCGTAGATCTGGACGTCGTCCGGTCGTTCCTCGACCACTCCTCGGTCCAGATGACCCAGGTGTACGCGCAACTCTTCCCTGAAACCGTCCGCAACGCGGCGCTCTCCTACCTCGCCCACATGGAGACCGTCATCGGCGAGGACACCGCTGGACCCCTTTCGGCGACCTACACATCGGATGTCGCCGAAGGAGCCCGGTCCGTGATCGAGGCACTGTTCGCGACCCCCAGCCTGCCTGGCTCCGCTGGCACCGCGACCGCACCTCCCGCCGCATGCACAGACAGCCCCGCGCCCAGCGAAGCCGAAAGCAACGACCATGACCTCGGCTGAGCGAGCGCGAAACAAGGCCCTCCAAGAGGCGACGGACGCCCGCGCGCTCGACGTTGACGTCCGGCTAACCGACGCGCTCCGCTACCTCAACAAGAGGGCGCTACCCATCAACGTGTCTTCCGTTGCCCGCCAAGCCGAGGTGTCGCGACAGAGCATCTACGCGCGCAAAGACCTCTGCTCCGAGGTCCAAGCCATCGCTCGCCAGAACCACGCAAACCAACCGTCCGGACCCGCGTCGGGACGCGCCAGCGACGGCTCGCTACGTGCAAAGAACACCGTGCTTCTCAACGAGAACCGCCGCCTCAAGAAGGAACTGGCACGCGCGCAGCAACAGGTCGGAGACCTCATTGCCGAACGGCGACTCGGCGCACCTGTCACACCGCTCCGCAGCCGCTCCGCATAGGCACTTACCCAACGACGACAGCACCACAAGGAGACCAGTCATGGCCCGCATCACCCAGTACGCCTGTGACCAATGCGGGACTCGCCAACCCGACGACGGCTACCAGCCCGAAGGCTGGTGCCACACGATGTCGGGCAACGATCTATGCCCTAGGTGTCGACGCGACTGATCCCTTCGCATCACCCATCCCGCGACCTACTTGCGAGCGGGGCCGCCGTCTGGAAGCACCGGTGCCTGGTTTTCCTTGTACTGGCTTCCCACCGGCCCGGTCTGTCCCTGGTACTTAGAGCCAAGCGCAGGATGCCCGTACGGCCTCTCCGCCGGGGCGTCCAACTGCATGAACGAGATCTGGCCAATCTTCATACCGGGCCACAACTTGAACGGCAACGACGAAACATTGGACAACTCCAGGACGATGTTTCCCTTGAAAGAGGCATCGATGAACCCGGCGGTTGCGTGCACCAGAATGCCGTACCTACCGATGCTGGACTTGCCATCGACGCGTGCCACGAGGTCATCCGGCAGGCGAATGAACTCAATGGTCGATCCTAGAACGAACTCGCCAGGGTGCAGAACGAAGGGATCGCCATCCGCGATCTCAACGACCTCGGTTAGGTCGTTGGTCGGCTGGTACGGATCGACGCACACCGCCGTGTGATTCCGGAACACCCGGAACTTCCGATCCAGTCGCACGTCCACGCTGCCCGGCTGAATCTGATCGTCGGTGATCGGCTCCAGACCGATCCGATCCTCCGCGAGAAGCCGCCGGATCGTGCCATCGGAAAGCATCATGCTGCGACCTCCATCGGTACTACGCCAAACGACGTGGTGGACATGTCCAACGCGTCAAAGCGCTGGTCAGACCCCCTATCGGCGGGATCACTGCAGATAGCCACAAAGCCCGCGGTCGAGTGCGTGAGCAGCCCGAGCCGGCCGAGCGAGGACTTGCCCTCGAGCCGGGCCGCGACGTCGTCGGGCAGGCTGATCACCTCGTACGTCGAGCCGAGCACGAACTCGCCGGGGTGCAGGATGAACGGCTCGTCGCTGTCGGGCTCGACCTGCCGGGTGAGGTCGGGCTGGTCGACTGCGGGGTCGATGTGCGGGTAGCGGTGGTTCTCGAACACCCGGAAGAACCGGTCGAGCCGCACGTCGACGCTGGACGGCTGCACCATCCCCGGGTCGAAGGGCTCCAGGGCCACCCGCTGGGCGTCGATCTCGGCGAGGATGTCGCGGTCGGAGAGCAGCACACGGGCACCCTACCCACCCGGCGCCCCCTCCCCGACGTGTCAGAACCTCTGGTGCCCAGGGCGACCTGAGGTTCTGACACGACGGAGCAGGGTCAGCGGAGGCGGACCACCAGGTCGGTGCGGCCCACGTCGCGGCCGCCGCCGACGCGGACCTCGCGGCCTCGGGCGGTCGTGACGACCCGGTAGGTCGCCTTGTGGCCGTCGACGGTCACCTTCTTCACGTGCTTGCCGACGGGGACCAGCGCCCCGATGGTCAGCGCGTACTTCCGGTCCTGCCGCACGATCGTCTCGACCCGGTTGTTGCCGCGCAGGGCCGTCACGTTGACCAGCCCGGTGCCGATCCGGACGTCGCGGCCGGCGACCTTGTACTGGCCCGACGGGATCTGCGGCACGACCGTGAACCGCCGGCGACCGGCGTCGGGGCTGACCCCGAGCTGGTAGTGCACGACCGGCCAGAGGATGCCGTAGGCGCCCCAGGCCTGCAGCCCGCTCGACCGCTCGGTGAACAACTTCTCGATGTTCGCCCCGAAGTCCGGCGACGGCGCGATCTCTGGCATGGCGCCGGGGATCTCCCAGACGGCCGGGTTCAGCTGCACCTTGGCGTTGCCCGTGGTGTAGCGCCTCAGCTGCGTCTTGGCCATCCGACCGAGCGCGGCCTCGGCCACCGCCATGATCGAGGTGTTCAGCGTGAACACGGCCCGCTCGGACTGCACCGTCGACGTGGCCGTGTCGCAGGTCGCGCCCTTGTTGCCGTCGGTCGCGGTCGTCGCCCCGGTGCCGGTGTGGAACAGGCCGTACTGCCCGCTGTAGCAGGCCGTCTCGCGCTGCTTGACGAGCGCGCGGGCGTGCCCGAGGGGCGCCAGCGGTGCGGCGGGCCGACCGGGACGCTTGATCTCCGCCTCGGCCGGAGTCACGCCGATCCAGTGCCGCTGGAACACCTGGGTGTTGCCCGGGTCGTCGAGCGAGTCGGCGTACTGCTGGGCCGAGGAGCCGAACCACCAGGCGGCGTCGAACCGGGACTCCATGCCCGCCGCCTTGTTGTTGGCCCAGCGAGCGGTCGTCGTGTCGCCCTTCGAGGACGCCATGTCGGCGAGGTCGCGCAGGCCGCGGATCGTGTAGACGGTGTTGTCGAGCTTCTCCTCGCCCATCCCGTCGCGCTCGACGTTGCCGAGCCCCTCGGGCCAGCCGTCCTGGTCGGCGTCGAGCTCGCGGAAGATGTAGCGCATGTTCCGCACGCTGAAGCGGTACATCTCGTCGCGGAAGGCGTTGTCGCCCGTCCACCGCCACACCAGGGCCACCGAGCTGGGGAACTTCGCGGTCTCGTCGGTGTTGCCCGCGTCGCTGTTGGCGCCGAAGTAGACCTGGCCGTCCGGGGTGACCTCGTGGACCACCTTGCCGCTGGTGCCGTTGGCGACCTCGCTCACGTCGCGCAGCGCGCGCAGGTGGTCCTTGATCGCCGCGAACTGGCCGCTGGCGACCGCCGCGAAGCCGGTGTACTCGCCGTCGGTCGCGAACAGCCACGGGTAGTCGGGCCAGCCCGCACCGATCCAGCGGGCCCTGGACACCGTGCCCTGGGAGGCGGGGTAGACCTTGCCGGCGTTGGTGACACGGATCTTCAGGTTGCGGGCCTCCTGCACCGACTCGGCCAGGTTCTGCTTGCTCCAGGTGACGCTGCGCTGCAGCAGCCGGTCACCGGGCAGCGAGACCCGGGTGTGCGCCTCGACGGCCTTGCGCTGCGCGAGCTTGGTGCGGAGCAGACCGGCGGGGTCCGCCAGGGCCGTGGCCTGCGCCGCGCGGGCCTCCGCGAGGCCGTTGTCGGAGCCGGCGACCGAGAACCAGACGGTGCGGCCGCCCTGGGGGACGGTGACCTGGTAGGTCAGGCCGCCGCCGGCGCCCTTGCCGTAGGCCGTGTCGTCGCAGCGCGCGGGTTGCTCGGGAGCATCGGGGCCGGAGGCCGGGCAGATGACCGCGCCCTGCGGCCCGCGGTGCGCGCCCGTGACGTCGGTCGAGGCGGGCGTCAGCTTCGAGCCGATGAGCGCCGCGTAGTCGTGCGCCTCGGCGTTGGGGACCGGAGGCGTGCCCTGCTCACGGAACAGCAGGCTCTTGCCGTCCACGGCCGCGGTGTCCGGCAAGTTGTACGTCGTCTGGCTCGGCGTGGTCTCGCCCCAGGGGTAGACCTTCATCAGCTCGGAGTGCGCGTCGACGCCCAGCGTCACGGTGCGGGCCGAGGAGGCCGAGAGCCGCAACCCGACGAGCCCGGCGCGCACACCGTTCGGCGCGAAGTCGGTGCGGGTCACCCGGACCCCGTCGTGGGTGCCGAGGGACATCCGCTGGTAGCCCCAGCCGCTGGTGTAGCGGGTCGAGGTCAGCCAGGAGTCGCCGAGCTTGAACCACAGGCCGTCGAGCACCTTCACCGGCGGCGTCCAGAAGCCGCCCATCTCGCCACGGGTGTGGAACCCGGTCGCCGGGTAGCTGCCGTCCTCGGCGCCCATCTCGTAGAACCGGTCGCCCACCACGAGGCTGCGCCGGTCGGCCAGCTTCGAGGTCGTGTAGAGCTCCGTGGACCGCAACGAGGCGGACTCCGGGTCGTCCGTGACGACCGGCTTCGCGCCGGCGCTCGACGCAGCCGACAGCAGTGCGGTGGGGAGGGCCAGTGCAGTGGACACGAGGGCGACAACGAAAGGCGTACGACGCATGGGGGGTCTCTTCCCGAGTAGCGAGTGTCACAGGGAAGGAAATACCCAAGCGCCCTGGTTGTCCACCCCTGTCTGGCCGGGCAAGGTGGGTGGATGGACTACCGGACTCTCGGCCGCAGCGGATGCGCCGTATCGAACCTGACCCTCGGCACGATGACCTTCGGCAAGGAGACCGACGAGTCCGGATCGCACGAGCAGCTCGACACGTTCCTCGAGGCCGGCGGCAACCTCGTCGACACCGCCGACGTCTACACCGGCGGCATCTCCGAGGAGATCATCGGGCGCTGGCTGGCGCAGGCCTCGCCGGAGGTCCGCGACCGCGTCGTGCTCGCCACCAAGGGCCGCTTCCCGATGGGCGACGACGTCAACGACCTCGGCCTGTCCCGCCGCCACCTGCAGCGCGCCCTCGACGACTCGCTGCGCCGGCTGGGCGTCGAGACCGTCGATCTCTACCAGGTGCACTCGTGGGACCCGGTCACCCCGCTAGCGGAGACCCTCGAAACCCTCGACGACTTCGTCCGGGCCGGCAAGGTGCGCTACGTCGGATTGTCGAACTACACCGGCTGGCAGGTGCAGAAGACCGTGGCCCTGGCCCGCGAGCGCCGTCTCGCCAGCCCGGTCACCCTGCAGCCGCAGTACAACCTGCTGGTCCGCGAGCTCGAGTGGGAGATCGTGCCGTCCTGCCTCGACGCCGGCCTCGGGCTGCTGCCCTGGTCGCCGCTGGGCGGCGGCTGGCTGACCGGCAAGTACAAGCAGGACGAGCGACCCACCGGCGCGACCCGGCTCGGTGAGAACCCCGCCCGCGGCGTCGAGGCCTACGACCGGCGCTCGACGCAGCAGCGCACCTGGGACGTCGTGGAGGCCGTCCGTGAGGTCGCCGAGGGCCGGGGCGTCACCCTGGCCCAGGTCGCGCTGGCCTGGCTCGCGGACCGACCCGGGGTCACCTCGGTGATCCTCGGCGCCCGCACCACCGAGCAGCTCACCGACAACCTCGGCGCCGCCGACCTGCACCTCGACGAGGCCGAGACCGCCCGGCTCGACGCCGCGAGCGACCCGGCCGCCGCGGACTACCCGTACGGCGGACCGGGCGTGCACCAGCGCGGCCGCACCGTCGACCCCGCCGGCTGGCTGGCCGACGCGCCCTGACCCAACCCTGAGCGGGCGGGTCGACGCAGGCGTTGGGTACTATCTGCGTCGTCCCCCTGCGGGACCTGCGGATGTAGCTCAGTTGGTAGAGCGCGACCTTCCCAAGGTCGATGTCGCGAGTTCGAATCTCGTCATCCGCTCCAACACGATCCAGGACCGCTCGAGCACGACACTCTGCCGCATCGTCGATGTCGCGAGTTCGAATCTCGTCATCCGCTCCAACACGATCCAGGACCGCTCGAGCACGACACGGCTCAAGCCCGACCCCCGGCACGCCGACACTCCCTGGGTCAGACGCGTCCCGCGCTGACCTGCAGCCGGGGGGCTCATGACGACCGACCGCCACACCTCGAGCACCGCCGTGCGCCTGCTGCTGGCCTGCGCCCTGGTCCTGACGGCCTCGATGGCGATGGTGACGCCGGCCGACGCCGCCTACCGGTTCGTCGCGCCGGCCACCCTGCGGGCCGCCACGGTCACGACCTCCAGCCTGTCCCTGCGCTGGGCCGCCCGGCGCGGCGCCAAGGCCTACCAGGTGCAGTACGCCGCGAGCTCGTCGATGCGCGGCGCGAAGTACGTCCGCACCACGAAGCCGGTCGGCGTGCTGCGTTCGCTCGAGCCCGCGACCCGCTACTGGTTCCGGGTGCGGGTGATGAAGCCCGGGGACCGCACGGCGCTGAGTGCGTTCACCAAGAAGGCGTACCCGTCGGCACGCACCGCGGCCCCGACGGCCGCGCCTCCGGTCGTCGCGACTCCTCCCCCGCCCGCGGCGCCGATCGTCTGGCCCACCACGACACCGGTCCCGGCGGCCAGCACCGGCGGGCCGGCCGACGTACGCGTCGCCAGCTTCAACCTGTTCGGGGTGAACAACGACGCCTCCGCCGCCGGCGAGCAGCGCACGTGGCGGGCCCGCCGCCCCGCGGTGGTGAGCCAGGTGCTGGGTCAGCAGGCCGACGTCGTCGGTCTCCAGGAGGCCAGCCAGAGCACGACGTACGCCGCCGACCTGGACTACGGCAGCACGCAGTACGACGACCTGGTCGGCGCCCTCGGGGCGGCCGGCGGGCACTACGCCGTCACCAACCAGGCCTCCTACAACTGCCAGAAGGCGACCAGCTCGACCAGCTGCGTGCCGCTCTACCGCGGCGCCTCCAACAGCACCCGCATCCTCTACGACACCGACACCGTCGAGCTGCTCGCTCAGGGCTCGATGCGCTACCAGGCGCAGGCCGTCGCCAAGATCGACCGCTACCTCGCGTGGGGCGTCTTCCGGGTCCGGGCCACTGGTGGCGAGTTCCTGTTCGCCGACACGCACCTGGACTCCTACGACGTGGACGTGCGGGTCGCCCAGTGGCGCGAGCTGATCGCGCGCGTCAACCTGCTCGAGAACGGCCGCCCGGTCGTGGTCGTCGGCGACTTCAACACCACGAAGTTCTCGTCCTGGGCCGCCGACCTACTGCCGCGGATGACGTCCGAGGGCTACGGCGACGTGCTCTCCCAGCAGTACGCCAACGCGCGCGCGACGCCGCGGGCCCGGTCGCTGGTGAACCCGTGGATCAGCTCCTCGAACCACTTCGACCGCGACGTGCAGAAGTTCTCCTGGGACAGGCACGACACCATCGGCAACAACATCGACTGGGTGTTCGCCAGCAACGCGCTGACGGTCAAGGAGTGGGAGACCGTCGTCGACTACGACGCCCAGTCCCTTCGGGTCACCGGGGTCATCCCGTCCGACCACTGCATGGTCCGCGCCACGCTCGTCATCCCATGACGGGACCCTTCACGGAAAGGGGTCGAGGGCGAGCCACGCGTCCCAGGTGAGGTCGCGTCCGACGTACCTAGGACGGGTCACCGGCCAGTCATCGGCGATCCAGCGCGGGACCATCTCCTCCAGGGCGGCCTCGAGGTCGGTGCCCACGCAGGAGTCGACCACCCACCAGGAGATCTCGGCGTCAGCGCCGCCCACCTTCTCGGGCGGGTCTACGTAGACGCACCCGAGAAGCACGGTCTCGTCCTGGTCGAACAGCCCGTAGTTGAAGGACTCGTGCCGCTCGATCTCATCCGCGTGCCGCTGCAGGTCCTCGCGGTCCTGCTCGGCGGTCATGGTCGGCGGCGGCCAGCCCCACGCCTCACCGTAGATCGAGAACAGCCGAGTCTGCGAGCCCATGACCGCGACCATGTCGAGATCGGTGTCGGCCGCGCGGATCGGGCGCAGGTGGTGCCCGGTCGCCAGCGCGACCCGCAGCGGGTGCTTCCAGTCGACGGGCAGCCAGGGCTGGTCGATCATCTCGCCTCCTCTTCGCGCAGCGCCTCCAGCAGCGCGGCGTACGTCGCGTCCTCGTCACCGGCCAGGCTGGGGACCACCCGCGCCTCCGGCCGGGACGCGATCACGTCGAGGACCCGGCGGTAGCTCTCGCGCAGCAGCGCCTCGCCTCCCGCCGCGGCGACGACCTGCTTGACCTGCTCGTGCCACGGGTCGGAGCCGGACCGCTCCGTGAAGCGGCGCACCGAGGACTCGAAGTCGTCGAGCAGCACCAGGTGCACGAAGGATCCCCCGCCGGCCCGCGTCGCCGCCTCGAACCGCTCGATCTCGCCGACCCGTCCGAAGTACTGCGGCATCACGACGTCGTGCCCGCCGCTCAGGTGAGTGGTGGCCATCGCGAGGGCGAGCGGACGGACCAGCAGTCCGGTCTCGTCGAAGCGCCCGACCGACCCGCCGACCAGGCCCCGCAGGACGTCGACGTCCAGGACCAGCACCCCGGGTCGCCTGGAGGCGTAGCGCCGGGCCAGTGTCGACTTGCCGATGCCCGGCGGCCCGTTCAGCAGCAGGAGGGACGGCACGTCACTCGGGCACGGGCACGGTCGACGGGGCTGCCGGGATGATCCGGGATCCCGAAGCGGCCAGACAGGTCACCACACTCACCGCTCGAATATCCCACAGCCCATGGGATCAGTGACGGTGTCGGCGCCGGCTCCGCTGACTAAGGTGCACGGGTGCCGATCCCCGACTTCGTCCGCGACCTGCGCCGTCACGTCGGCACCGTCGAGCTGTGGCTGCCGGGCGTCACCGCGGTGGTTCGGCGCGGAGGGGAGATGCTCGCGGTGCAGCGGTCCGACAACGGCGAGTGGACGCCGGTGACCGGCATCGTCGACCCCGGCGAGGACCCGGGGGTGACGGCTCGGCGCGAGGTGCTCGAGGAGACCGGGGTCGTGGTCACGGTCGACCGGCTCGCCCGGGTGCAGGCGCTGCCGACCACCACCCACGTCAACGGGGATCGCGCGGCCTACCTGGACCACACGTTCGCCTGCACCTACGTGTCCGGCGAGGCGCACGTCGCCGACGACGAGTCGACCGACGTGCGCTGGTTCCCGCTCGACGCGTTGCCGCCGATGCACCCGTCGATGGCCGAGCGGGTGGCCTGCGTCCTGGCCGACGACCCGGTCACCCGTTTCCTGTCCTGACCCGCGAACTACCCTCGGGGCATGGACGGCTCCGGCGCGGCGTTCGACGGTTTCCCCGTCGCGGCCCTCGACTTCTACGACGACCTCGAGATGGACAACACCAAGTCCTTCTGGACCGCGCACAAGGAGGTCTACGACACCGCGGTCAAGGTGCCGATGACCGCGCTCGCCGAGGCGCTCGAGCCCGAGTTCGGCAAGGCCAAGCTGTTCCGCCCCTACCGCGACGTCCGCTTCGCCAAGGACAAGACGCCCTACAAGACCCACCAGGGTGCTTTCGTGCAGGCCGGCCCGGGCACCGGCTACTACGTCCAGGTCAGCGCCCCCGGCGTGCGGGTCGGAGTCGGTTTCTACCACGCCGAGTCCGACCACCTTGCGGCGTTCCGCGAGGCCGTCGCCGACGACACGAGCGGCGCCCGGCTACGACGTCTGCTGGACAAGCTCGTCAAGCAGGGTTGGGAGATCGGCGGCGACGCGCTCAAGACGACACCGCGGGGGTACGACGCGGACCACCCGCGCATCGACCTGCTCCGGCACAAGTCCCTGACCCTCGGGAAGTCCTACGGCTTCGAGCCGGTCATCCACTCCGCCGCGCTGCTCGACGAGGTCCGCGCGGACTGGCAGCAGGCCCGGCCGGTCGTCGAGTGGGTCCGCGCGCACTGCCACGGCTGAGCCGTCACGAGCCGTGCTGCTCCTCGGCGCGCGGCACGCGCAGGTCGGTGTCGAGGGCTTAGGTGATCATCAGCGCACCCTCGGCCTGCTCGACGGCCGGGCCGGACCGTCGCGTGCGCAGCGAACTAGTGCGGCTGCCAGGCGTCCTCGGAGCCGGTGCGCGAGGTCACCGCGCGAGGCAGCTTGCCGTCGGCCAGAGCGCGGAGGGTGACGTTCTCGAACACGTCGCGCAGGCTGCTGCGGGCCGCGATCCACACGTGCTGGAGCACTTCGGCCGAGTCGTTGTAGGACACCGCCTCGGGCCGGAGGCCGTAGACGCTGACCAGGGGACCGTCGACGGCCCGGATCACGTCGGCCACGCTGACCGTCGAGGCGTCGCGAGCCAGTCGCCAGCCGCCGGACTGGCCGCGCTGGCTGATCACCACGCCGGCCCGACGCAGGTCGGCGAGGATCGCCTGCAGGAAGCCGTGCGGGATCTCTTGGAGCCGGCCGAGCTCCTCGGCACTGACCGGGGCGCCGTCCTTGCGGGTGGCCAGCTCGATCAGCGCCCGGAGCGCGTAGTCGGACTTCGCGGAGACTCGCATGGACCTAAGTCTGTCAGACAACTACACAAAACGGCGGCTCCAGCGCGCGCCCGAACGAGCACTCGCCGGTGGTCAGGACACCTCGGGCACGATGCGCATGTCCCGCACCGCCCCGCCGTCGAGCGCGGCCAGCGCCTCCTGGTAGGCCGGGCTGTCGTGCGCGGCCCGTGCGGCATCCACCGAGTCGAAGGCGATGAGCACCGTGCGGGTGTTCTCGCCCGACTCGTAGGTCAGCTCCGGCAGTCCACGGGCGAGGTACGTGCCGCCCAGCTCCCGCAGAGCAGGCCCGGCCAGCTCGGCGTACGCCGCGACCTTGGCCTCGTCGACGATCTCCTTGTAGACACTGATCCAGTAGGCAGTCATGGCGCCATCCTGCCCTGACCTTGGTCGTCGAGCACCCGGAGATGTGTGACGTGGACCTCGTCAGGCTTGCCTGACTTACCCGTCGGTAGCATAATGATGTTACTGACGAGTAGGGCCGACGTACCCGGCCACCGACCGCCCTCGGGCGTGGTCGGGACCTCCTAGTTTCGAAGGTGGAGCAGTGAGCCACTACAAGAGCAACATCCGGGACATCGAGTTCAACCTCTTCGAGGTGCTCGGCCGCGACGAGATCCTCGGCCAGGGCCCTTTTGCGGACATCGATGGCGACACCGCCCGGTCGATCCTGGCCGAGGTGAACCGCCTCGCCGGCGACGAGCTCGCCGCGTCATACCAGGACAGCGATCGTCACGCCCCCGTCTTCGACCCGACGAACGGCACCGCCGACGTTCCGGAGTCGTTCGCCAAGAGCTACCGGGCCTGGATGGACGCGGAGTACTGGCGCCTCTCGATCCCCACCGAGCTCGGCGGCCAGCCGGCCCCCTCGACGCTGGTCTGGGCGCTCGGCGAGCTCGTGCTCGGCTCGAACGCGCCGGTCTGGATGTACGCCTGCGGCCCGAGCTTCGCCTCGATCGTGCACCGCAACGGCAACGACCGCGACAAGCGCATCGCCGAGCACATGATCGAGAAGCAGTGGGGCGCCACCATGGTCCTCACCGAGCCGGACGCCGGCTCCGACGTGGGCGCGGGCCGCACCAAGGCGACCCAGCAGGCCGACGGCTCCTGGCACGTCGAGGGCGTGAAGCGCTTCATCACCTCCGCCGAGCACCAGATGAGCGAGAACATCATCCACCTCGTCCTCGCGCGCCCGGTCGGCGTCGAGGGCAAGGGCGGCCCAGGCACCAAGGGCCTCTCGCTGTTCATCGTCCCGAAGTTCCACTTCGACCACGAGACCGGTGAGCTGACCGGCGAGCGCAACGGCGCCCACGTCACCAACGTCGAGAAGAAGATGGGCATCAAGGTGTCCAACACCTGCGAGGTCACCTTCGGCGAGCACGCTCCGGCGCAAGGCTGGCTGCTCGGCGAGGTGCACGACGGCATCGCGCAGATGTTCCAGGTCATCGAGAACGCCCGGATGATGGTCGGCACCAAGGCCATCGCGACGCTCTCGTCCGGCTACCTCAACGCTCTCGACTACGCCAAGGAGCGCGTGCAGGGTCCCGACCTCACCCGGGCCTCGGACAAGACGGCGCCGCGGGTGACCATCACCCACCACCCCGACGTGCGTCGCTCGCTGATGACCCAGAAGTCCTTCGCCGAGGCGATGCGCGCGCTGGTGCTCTACACCGCGTCCTGGCAGGACAAGGTGATGATGGCCGAGCACGCGGGCGAGAAGGACGAGCTCGCCGAGCGCGTCAACGACCTGCTGCTCCCGATCGTGAAGGGCTACGGCTCCGAGCGCTCGTGGGTCCTGCTCGGCACCGAGTCGCTGCAGACCTTCGGCGGTTCCGGGTTCCTCCAGGACTACCCGATCGAGCAGTACGTCCGGGACGCCAAGATCGACACCCTCTACGAAGGCACCACCGCGATCCAGGGCCAGGACCTGTTCTTCCGCAAGATCGTCAAGGACCAGGCCCAGGCGCTCGGCTTCCTCGCCGGCGAGATCGAGAATTTCATCGCCAGAGGGGCCGGCAACGGCCGGCTCAAGAACGAGCGCGGGCTGCTGGCGCAGGGCCTCGAGGACACCCAGGGCATCGTCGGTCACCTGATCAACGACCTGATGTCCGCGGACCCCAGCGCCGAGGGCGGCAACATCAACAACATCTACAAGGTGGGGCTCAACACCTCGCGCCTGCTGATGGTGCTCGGCGACATCGTCTGCTCGTGGCTGCTGCTGCGCCAGGCCGAGATCGCCCTGGAGAAGCTGTCCGGCGACACCGGCAAGGACCAGGCGTTCTACGAGGGCAAGGTCGTCGCGGCACAGTTCTTCGCGCGCACCGTGCTCCCCAAGATCACCGCGGAGCGGGCCATCGCCGAGGCGACCGACCTGTCGATCATGGAGCTCGACGAGTCCGCGTTCTAGGGCATTTGTCCGGAGCGCCTGATTGACATGCCCTTACCCGGGGTATCCCCTGGGTCCGAGGGCGTCCCTGCCCTCACGCGACCGTGGTCGCGCAACCCCAAGGAGAGCACATGGGTATCGGACTCGGCGTCGTCCTCGTGGTGATCGGCCTGATCCTGGTCCTCGGTGTCGTCAACTTCGACATCAGCTTCGTGGACGACTCCGCACTCGGGTGGATCCTGCTGATCGTCGGCATCCTCGCCATCATCTTGGCGTTGGTCATCAACCAGCAGCGGTCGCGGACCACGCACGTCGAGGAGCGGCGCTACGACGACCGCGGTCCTCGCTGACCCGAACCGAACGCCGAAGGGGCGCCGAGACTCTGGTCTCGGCGCCCCTTTCGTCCTTGCTGCGGGGTCAGCGGTCGGCGGGCGACCAGCGCTCGCTGCGGCTGACGGTCTTCGGACGGCCGTTGCCGGTCTGTCCGCCGCGGCCGCCACGGGACGGCGCGCCACCCCGGTAGCCACCGCTGCTGCGGCCGGAGCTGCTGCCGCCACCCCGGTAGCCACCGGCACTGCTGCCGCCGCCGTAGCCACCGCGGCCACGGCTGGCTGCGGTCGATCCGCCCTTGTTGGCCTGCGGGGCCGGGCTGCCGGAGGTCGCAAGGGCCTCGGCGGTCATCGGACGGGGGGTGCTGCGCGAGTCGTGGTGCAGCGACTCGACGCCCGCCCGGCTCATCAGCCGCACGACGTCGTCGACCTGGCGCGGCGTGGTGATGGAGACGACGGCGCCGGCCTCGCCCGCGCGGGCCGTGCGGCCGGAGCGGTGCAGGTAGGCCTTGGCGTCCGCCGGGGCGTCGAAGTGCACGACGAGGCCCACGCTGTCCACGTGGATGCCGCGGGCGGCAACGTCGGTGGCGACGACCACGGAGGCCTTGCCGGAGGAGAACTTGTGCAGGTTGCGCTCCCGCACGCGCTGCGACAGGTTGCCGTGCAGGTCGACGGCCTCGATGCCGTGCGTGCCCATCGCCTCGGCCAGCTCGGTGGCACCCTCCCGGGTGCGGGTGAACACGATGGAGCGCGGGTTGGCCTCGACGAGCGCGACGGCGGCCTCGACCTTGTCGCGGAAGCCGCCGACGACGAGGACGTGGTGCGCCATCGTGGTGACCGAGCCCTTGTTGGCGTCGAGCTCGTGCAGGACGGGGGTGCGCAGGTGTGCGCGGACCAGCCGGTCGACGTCACCGTCGAGTGTGGCCGAGAGCAGCATCCGCTGGCCCGTGGCCGGCGTGGCCTTGAGGAGCTTGTCGACGGCCGGGTAGAAGCCGAGGTCGCACAGGTGGTCGGCCTCGTCGAGGACGGTGATCCGCACGTCGTCGGTGCGGCAGTGGCCCCTGTCCATCAGGTCCTGCAGGCGTCCCGGCGTGGCGACGACGATGTCGGCCCCGGCACGCAGCTGCTTGATCTGGCGGTCGTACGGCGTGCCGCCGTACACCGTGACCAGCTTGAGCTGGGTGGCGAAGGCCAGCGGCTCGAGGGAGCGGCGCACCTGGGTGGCCAGCTCGCGGGTCGGCACGATGATGAGGGCACGCGGGTGCTTGGGGCGGCTGTGCTCGCCGGCGAGGCGGGCCAGGATCGGCAGGCCGAACGCGAGCGTCTTGCCGGAGCCGGTCTGGGCGCGGCCGAGCACGTCGGAGCCCTTCATGGCGTCGGGGATGACAGCGGCCTGGACCGGGGTCGGGGTGGTGATCTCGAGCTTCTCAAGAGCCATGATCACCTTGCCGGAGAGCCCGAGCTGGGCGAAGGACGGCAGGGCGGCAGAAGCGGGGGAAGACAAAGGAATCCTCAGGGATAGCGGGCGCGTCCCTGCACGAATCCACGGTGTGGTCCGGCGAGCCTGCGAGACGCAGTTCGTGCCCGATCACTGGTCTTGCGCGAGATCCGCGCACCCACACCGGGCCACAAAATAGAGGCCTACGAGCGGCCTTGGCTACTACAGATTCTACCAGCGCCCGCGCGGAGCCTCGACCACCTGGCCGAGACCTGCACCACGTGCGTCAGGACTGACCCGCCAGAGGCAGCACCAGGCGGGAGTCCCCGCCGTCGGTCACCCGGACCGGGACGCCCCAGTCCTGCTGGTGTAAGTGGCAGGCGGCGCCCTCGCCCCCGTGGGTGTCGCAGGACGCGGCACGGGCGGCGACGTGCAGCACACCGTCCCCCACCGCTGGGTCGATCACCACGACCCGGGACAGCTCCGTGCCTCGTCCCTCGCCCTGCTTGATCAGGGCCGGCGGCGTCGAGGAGACGAACAGCTGCGACGGCGGGCCGAAGCGGTCGTCGACCTTCTGGCCGGGCGGCGGGATGAAGTCGATGACGATCTCGAGGTCACCGCCACCGATCTTCGTGACCGGTCGGTGCGTGGTGCGCGAGAGGCCGTCGGCCGCCGCGACGCCTGCCAGCGGGACGCGCGTCAGCCGGTGCGCCGCCGACTCCACGACGACGAGATGGTCGCCGTCGAGCACCGCCCCGCTCGGCTCGCGCAGCCCGACAGCGAGGGTGGAGACCTGCCCGTCGGCGATCCTGCGTACGGCGCCGTTGTAGGTGTCGCACACCGCGACCGAGCCGTCGGGCAGCGCCGTCACGCCGAGCGGGTGCTGGAGGAGGGCGGAGTCCGCGTCACCGTCCAGGAACCCGAAGTCGAAGAGCCCCGTGCCCACCGAGGTGTGCACCTCACCGTCCTGGACGTAGCGCACGCTCGACGTCTCGCTGTCCGCGATCCAGAGCCGGTCGCCGGCCGCGGAGAACCCGGAGGTCTGCGCGAACCAGGCGTCAACCAGCGGGCCGTCGAGCAGCCCCTCGTTGGCCGTGCCCGCGGCCACCTCGGCGCGGCCGGTGCGCGGGTCGACGGTCCAGAGCTGGTGCACGCCGGCCATCGCGACCCAGACGCGGTCCTGCCACCAGGTCACGTCCCACGGGCTCGACAGGGGGCCGGTGCTGTCGCCCGGCATGAGCTGCTTCCCGGTGCCCGCCAGGGTCCTGACGTCGCCGTCGGCGAGCCGTACGCCCCGCAGGGCGTGGTTGACCGTGTCGGCCACCACGACGTCGTACCCGACCAAGGCCGCGACGTCGTCGGGCAGCAGGCACAGGCCGTTGGGCTCGTTGAAGCAGGAGGCGGCACCGTCGACCAGGCCTCGCTCGCCGGACCCGATCCTGCGCACCACGGTCTCGGCGTCCGCCGCCAGCTCGACCAGGCCGTGGTGTCCCGCGTCCGCGACGAGGAAGCCGCCGCCCGGCAGGGCGACCACCTTGGCGGGGAACCGCAGGTCCCCGGCCTCGACGACCGGCTCGACGTAGGGCGAGTGGCCCGGCTGGAACGTCCCCTTGGTGCGGTGCTCCTCGCGCAGCTCGGCGACGAGCGCATCGATCGCGTGAGCGTGCCCCTCCCCGGCGTACTGCGCGACGACGTAGCCCTCCGGGTCGACGAGCACCAGTGTCGGCCAGGCCCGGGCGGTGTAGGCCTGCCAGGTGACCAGCTCGGGGTCGTCGAGCACCGGGTGCCCGACCGCGTAGCGCTCGACGGCCGCGACCAGGGCGTCCGGGTCCGCCTCGTGCACGAACTTCGGTGAGTGCACGCCCACGACGACCAGGTCGCCGTCGTACTTCTCCTCTACCGGCCGCAGCTCGTCGAGGACGTGCAGGCAGTTGACGCAGCAGAAGGCCCAGAAGTCGAGCAGCACGAACCGGCCCCGCAGGTCGGCGAGCGACAGGTCCCGGCCGCCGGTGTTCAACCAGGCGCGGCCCCGCAGCTCGGGCGCGCGCACGCGGGGGCGGCGCGCGGTGTCAGGAGTGCTCACGCCGGTAGTCAACGCGATCGGCGCTCGTCCTCTTCCCGTCGGGACTGTCCGGCCGGAGGGTGGTCCGGCGAGGTGCTCTGCGGGAGGGTGGTCCCGAGAGACCACCCGGCCAACCTGGAGGTTCCGTGTTCTATCCGCTGACCGTGCGTGACTTCCTCGACCGCGCCGAGACCGTCTACCCGGACCGCGTCGGGTTCGTCGACGAGCCCGACCAGCCCGCGCCGAGCCTGGGGTCGGTGACCTACCGTCAGGTGGCGGCCAACGCCCGGGCGCAGGCCGCGAAGCTCGACTCGCTCGGTGTCCCGACCGGCGGGCGGGTCGCGGTGATCTCGCAGAACTCCGCCCGGCTCGGCACCTCGTTCTTCGGCGTCAGCGGCTGGGGACGGGTGCTGGTCCCTGTCAACTTCCGGCTGAGCCGACCCGAGATCGAGTACATCGTCGCCCACTCCGGCGCCGACGTCGTCTACGCCGACCCGGCGCTCAAGGACACGCTGGCCGCGCTCGACGTACGCCACAAGTTCCTGCTCGGCGAGGACGACGACCTCTACCTCCGCGAGACCGAGCCGCAGCCGTGGGCCGAGCCGGACGAGGGCGCGACCGCGACGATCAACTACACGTCCGGCACGACCGCCCGGCCCAAGGGCGTCCAGCTCACGCACCGCGCGCTGTGGCTGAACGCGACCGTGTTCGGGCTGCACGCCGGCATCAATGACCGCGACGTCTACCTGCACACGCTCCCGATGTTCCACGCCAACGGCTGGGGCATGCCCTTCGGCATCACCGGCGTCGGCGCGCAGCACGTGGTGCTCCGCCAGGTCGACGGCACCGAGATCCTGCGTCGGGTCGAGGAGCACGGCGTGACGATCATGTGCGCGGCGCCGGCCGTGGTCAGCGCCGCGCTCGAGGGAGTCTCGACCTGGGAGGGCGAGATCCCCGGCCGCGACCGGGTCCGGATCATCGTCGCGGGCGCTCCCCCGCCGACCCGCACCATCGAGCGGGTGATCGAGGAGCTCGGCTGGGAGTTCTGCCAGATCTACGGCCTCACGGAGACCTCGCCCCTGGTCACGGTGAACCGGCAGCGGGCCGAGTGGGACGACCTCGACACCCACGAGCGGGCCAAGCGGCTGGGTCGGCAGGGCGCCCCGGCGCTCGGTGTCCGGGTCTCCGTCGACGCGGAGGGCGAGGTGCTGACGTCGTCCAACCACAACCTCGAGGGCTACTGGGAGCTGCCCGAGGAGACCGGGCGCGTCCAGGAGGGCGGGACGTTCCACACCGGCGACGGCGGCTACCTCGACGAGGACGGCTACCTGGTGATCTCCGACCGCAAGAAGGACGTGATCATCTCCGGCGGTGAGAACGTGTCCTCCATCGAGGTCGAGGACGCCCTGATGTCGCACGCGTCGGTCAAGGAGGTCGCGGTCATCGGCATCCCGGACGAGAAGTGGGGCGAGCTGATCACTGCGCTCGTCGTACCCGCCGACGACGTCACCGCCGAGGACCTCATCGCCCACTGCCGCAAGTGGCTGGCCGGCTACAAGTGCCCCAAGCGGATCGACTTCGTCGAGGAGCTGCCCCGCACCGCGACCGGCAAGCTGCAGAAGTTCAAGCTCCGCGAGGCGTTCTGGAAGGACCAGGAGCGACAGGTCAACTAGGGCGGGCTGTCCACCGTTCGGGGCGTACGACGGAGGGTGGGACCGGCCCTGAGACAGTGGGACACGTGAGAGCCCTGCTGCTGGAGAACCTGCACCCGCTCGCGTCCACGATCCTCGGCGACGCCGGGATCGAGGTGGAGAGCCGCTCGTCGGCCCTCGACGAGGACGAGCTGATCGAGGCGCTCGAGGGGGTCGACCTGCTCGGCATCCGGTCCAAGACCGACGTCACCGCTCGCGTCCTGGACGCCCGGCCCGCCCTGGTGGCCGTCGGTGCGTTCTGCATCGGCACCAACCAGATCGACCTCGACGCGGCCACCCGTCACGGGATCGCGGCGTTCAACGCACCGTTCTCCAACACCCGGTCGGTCGTGGAGCTGGCGATCGCGAACATCATCGCGATGGCCCGTCGGCTTACCGAGCGCGACAAGGCCCTGCACGCCGGCATCTGGGACAAGTCCGCCGCCGGCAGCCACGAGATCCGCGGTCGCACGCTGGGCATCGTGGGCTACGGCAACATCGGCTCGCAGCTCTCCGTGGTCGCGGAGATGCTCGGCATGCAGGTCTACTTCTACGACACCGACGACAAGCTGGCGCTGGGCAACGCGCGCCGCTGCTCCTCGCTCGAGGAGCTGCTCGACACGGTCGAGACGGTGACCCTGCACGTGGACGGCCGGGCCGGCAACGCCGGCATCTTCGGTCCCGCTCAGTTCGCCCGGATGCGTCCGCGGTCGCTGTTCCTGAACCTGTCACGCGGCTTCGTGGTCGACTACGACGCCCTGCGCGACAGCGTGGTGTCCGGCCAGGTCGCCGGGGCCGCCGTGGACGTGTTCCCGTCCGAGCCGAAGGGCCGCGGTGACGCGTTCGAGTCCCCGCTGCGCGGACTGCCCAACGTCATCCTCACCCCCCACGTCGGCGGTTCCACCGAGGAGGCGCAGGAGGACATCGGGCGCTTCGTCGGCGGCAAGCTGCGCGACTACGTGCAGGGCGGCAGCACGTCGCTGTCGGTCAACCTGCCGACCCTGACGCCGGGTCGCTCCACGCACGCCCAGCGCATCGCGCACATCCACGAGAACACCCCCGGCGTCCTCGCGCACGTCAACCAGGTCCTCGCCGAGCACGGCGTCAACGTGGGCGGCCAGGTGCTGGCCACCCGCGGGCACACCGGGTACGTCGTGACGGACACCGACTCGGGCCTGTCGCAGGACGTGATCGCCAGCCTGCAGGCCGTGCCGGAGACCGTGCGGCTGCGCGTGATCGACTAGACGACTGGCCGGTGTCTGGCCCACGGCGGGACGGGTACGGTCGAACCATGAGTGAATACCAGACCGTGAACCCGGCCACCGGCGAGACCGTCAAGGAGTTCGACACCCTCGATGAGCAGGGGGTGGAGCAGGCGCTTGCCCGCGTCGCGTCCGGCTTCACGTCGTGGCGCGCCACGCCGCCGGCCGACCGGGCCGCCGTGCTGACCAAGGTCGCGCAGGCCTACGACGACCGCGCCGACGAGCTCGCGCAGCTGATCTCCCTGGAGATGGGCAAGCCGGTCCGTCAGGCCGCCGGCGAGGTGAAGCTCTCCTCGATGATCTACGCCTACTACGCCGAGAAGGGACCCACCCTGCTCGAGGACGAGACGCTTGACGTCCCCGGCGCCGAGGAGACGCTGGTCCGCAAGCTGCCGATCGGCCCGCTGCTCGGGATCATGCCGTGGAACTTCCCCTACTACCAGGTGGCCCGCTTCGCAGCGCCGAACCTGATGCTGGGCAACACGATCCTCCTCAAGCACGCCCCGAGCTGCCCGCAGTCGGCGCTGCTGATGGAGGAGATCTTCGTCGCCGCCGGCGTGCCTGCGGACGCCTACGTCAACATCTTCGCGACCAACGACCAGGTCGCCGACATGATCGCCGACCCGCGCGTGCACGGCGTGTCCCTGACCGGCAGCGAGCGGGCGGGCGCGGCGGTCGCCGAGATCGCCGGCCGCAACCTCAAGAAGGTCGTGCTCGAGCTCGGCGGCTCCGACGCGTTCATCGTGCTCGACAGCGACGACATGGACTCCACGGTCAAGTCCGCGACCCGCGGCCGGATGTCCAACACCGGCCAGGCCTGCAACGCCGCCAAGCGGTTCGTCGTGCTCGAGCCCTTCTACGACGAGTTCGTGGCCAAGCTGACCGAGTCGTTCAAGGCGATGGTGCCCGGCGACCCGATGGACCCCAAGTGCGCCATCGGCCCGCTGTCCTCGCAGGGCGCCGCCGACACCCTCACCGAGCAGATCGAGGCCGCCAAGTCCGAGGGCGCCACCGTTCTCGTCGGCGGCAACAAGGTCGACGGTCCCGGCGCCTACGTCGAGGCGACGCTGCTGGCCGACGTACAGCCGGGGACGCGTGCGTTCTCCGAGGAGCTGTTCGGTCCCGTCGGCGTGGTCTACAAGGTCAAGGACGCCGACGAGGCCGTCGAGCTGACCAACTCCTCGTCGTTCGGGCTGTCCGGCTCGGTGTGGAGCAGCGACCTCGAGGCCGCTCGTGCGGTCGCCGACCGGCTCGACGTGGGCATGGCCTTCGTCAACGAGCACGGCACGACGCTCCCGGCGCTGCCCTTCGGCGGCGTGAAGCGCTCCGGCTACGGCCGTGAGCTCGGCCCGTGGGGCATGGACGAGTTCGTGAACAAGAAGCTCGTCCGGGTCTCCAAGGGCTGATCAGCATGACCGACGTCGCGGGGGAGGTCAGGCGCATCTGCCTGGCCCTCCCCGAGGCGACCGAGCGGTCCAGTCACGGGTCGCCCGCGTTCTACGTCGGCCGGCAGTTCGTGATGCTCTGGGCCGGCGGGCACCACGACCACGACTTCGCCCACCTCTGGTGCGCCGCGCCGCCCGGTGCCCAGGAGGAGCTGGTCGGGTCCTCGGACCGCAACTTCGTCCCGCCGTACGTCGGAGGGCGCGGCTGGGTCGGCGTACGCCTCGACGGCCACGTGCTGTGGGACGAGGTCGCCGAGCTGTGCGAGGACGCCTACCGCACCGTCGCCCCGGCGCGGCTCGTCGCACTGCTCGACGCCTAGGGCGCATCCCAGGTCTCTCCCGGCCCCGGCTCGGTTGTGGGCTAGGAGCCCTCGACCCCGGTGATGTTCACCAGCCACTGCACGCCGAACCTGTCGATCACCATGCCGAAGTAGTCGCCCCAGGGAGCCTTCTCGAGCGGCAGTGCCACGGTGCCGCCGTCGGACAGCCCCTGGAAGTAGCCGGTGAGCTCCTGCTGCGCGGCGCCGTCGCCGCTGAGGGACACCGAGTGGTTGCTGCCGGGCGAGAACTCCATGTGGCTCGGGGTGTCCGCGGCCATCAGCGTGTAGCCGCTGGGGGTCTCGAGCTGGGAGTGCATGATCTTGTCGGCCTCGGCCGGGTCCTCGCTCGCGTGCATCTCTCCGAACGTGCTGGTCGTCAGGTCACCGCCGAACACCGAGTGGTAGAACTCCATCGCCTGCTTCGCGTCGTCGCGGAAGCCGAGGTAGGGGTTGAGCTGGCTGGTCATGGATCCTCCTTGAGTCTGCGGGTCGCGCGGTGCCCGTCGGGCTACCGATTGTGGCCCCGCCCCGCCCGTCGGGGAACCCCTCGCCCTCTAAGGTGGGGCCGTGCCCGACGAGACCAAGCCAGAGACGCCCGCTGCTCCGACGACCGGAGCGGCGACGCCGCCGACGGTCGCCACCAAGCCGGCGGACCCGGTCGACGACGTGGTCGCCACCAAGCACCATCTGCGGGTGGGCCGCAAGACCCTCGACTACACCGCGACGACCGGCCGGGTCGTGCTGCGCGAGGAGGTCTACGAGGACGGCAAGTTCACCGGCTTCAAGGCCAAGGCCGAGATGTCGATGACCTCCTACGTCGTGGACGGCGCCTCGGAGAACCGCCCGGTCACGTTCGCGTTCAACGGCGGCCCCGGCAGCTCCAGCGTGTGGCTGCACCTCGGTCTGCTCGGCCCGCGCCGGGTCCTGATGGGAGACGTGGGCGCGCTGCTCCCGCCGCCGTACGAGCTGGCCGACAACGCCGAGTCGCTGCTCGCCGTGAGCGACCTGGTGTTCATCGACCCGGTGTCGACCGGCTACTCCCGGGCCGTCGAGGGCACGAAGCCGGAGCCGTTCCACGGCTACCAGGGCGACGTCGAGTCGGTGGGCGAGCTGATCCGGAGCTGGACCTCGCGCCACAAGCGGTGGATGTCGCCCAAGTTCGTGGCCGGCGAGTCCTACGGCACCACCCGCGGGGCCGCGCTCGCCGAGCACTTGCAGTCCCGCTACGGGATGTACCTCAACGGGCTGATCCTCATCTCCAGCGTCCTCGACTTCGCCTCCCTGGACTTCGAGAACCAGCGCAACGACCGGGCCCACGTGCTCTACCTGCCGACGTACGCCGCGACCGCGCACTACCACGGCAAGCACCCGCGCAAGTCCCTCAAGGCCGTGCTCAAGGAGGCCGAGGACTACGCCTCCCGCGACTACCCCTGGGTGCTCTCGCGCGGCGACCGGCTCACCGCCAAGGAGCGCACCACCGCGGTCAAGAAGATCGCGTCGTTGTCCGGCCTCTCCGAGGACTACGTCGACCGTGCCGACCTACGCATCGAGCACTGGCGGTTCTTCGGTGAGCTGCAGCGCGACCAGCGGCGTACGACGGGACGCCTGGACGCCCGATTCAGCGGCCCGATGGCCAGCGCGATCGCCGAGGAGATGGACGCGGACCCGTCGCACGACGCGATCGCCGGGCCCTACGCGGCGGCGTTCAACCACTACGTGCGCGCCGAGCTGGGCTACGAGAACGACCTGCCCTACGAGCAGATCTCGCGACGCGTGCACCCCTGGTCGTTCAAGGACTTCGAGGGCCGGCCGATCGACGTGACGCCCCTGCTCGAGCGGGCGATGCGCGCCAACACGCACCTCAAGGTGCACGTCGCCTACGGCTACTACGACGGGGCGACCCCGCACTTCGCGGCCGAGGACGTCATCGCCCACCTGCACCTGTCCGACGAGCTGCGGGCCAACATCGAGCACCGCTACTACGAGGCCGGGCACATGATGTACGTCCACGAGCCGTCCCGTCTCCAGCAGAGCAAGGACCTCGCGGCGTTCGTCACCGGAGCGAGTCCACTCTGACGTGAGATCCCTCGTGGCACTGGTCGTGCTGCTCGTCGGCGCACTGATGGTGCCGGTGGCAACGGTGGGCTGGTGGGTGCGCGACACCGTCGTCCCGACCCAGGCGTACGTCGCCACCGTGGCGCCGCTCGCCCTGGACGACGCCGTCGTCACGGCCGTGGAGCAGCGGCTGACCCAGCAGACGATGGCGTCGATCACGCGCGTCTCCGGGGCCCAGCTGCCGGCCGCGCTGCGCGAGCGAGTCACGAAGCTGGTGCGCTTCGCGGTCGACAAGATCGTCGAGGACCCGGCGTTCGTCACCGCGTGGCGGGCCTCGAACGTCGTGGCGCACGACGAGGTCGTGGCCGTGCTCAGCGGTGACACCTCCTCGGTCCGGCTGGGGGCGGACTCCACGGTCTACGTCCGGTTGGCCCCCCTCGGCACGGAGATCCGCCGGCAGCTGGCCGCAGCCGGCGTCCCGTTCGCCCGGTCGCTGCCGACGTTCGAGGCCGACCTGCCCATCGGGCACACCGACGACCTCGTCCGCGCGCGGACCGGCTACGACCTGCTCGAGCGCTACGGACGGGGTCTCCCGGTCGCCGCGCTCGTGCTCATCGCCCTCGGCCTGCTGGTGTCGCGCCGGCGCCTGCAGGCCCTCGGCTGGACCGCGTTCGTGGCCCTCGGCGCGCTCGGGCTGCTCGCGGCCGGCATGCTGGTGGGCCGGATCTACTATCTGGCCTCGCTGCCCTCCGGCATCTCCGACGCCGCCGGCACCGCGGTCTTCGACACGGTGACCTCCGACCTGCGCGAGGACATCATCACCGTGGCCATCGGCGCACTCGTGCTGCTCGTGCTCAGCGCGGTGCTGGGGCGAAAGACCGGTTGAGGTGGGCGCGTAACCTGCGCCGGCGCCCGGACGATTACCCGATGGGGGGAACCCCGCGGGGGTGATCCAAGCTGCCCGCCGAGAACCCCTCACCTCGGCGATCGGCCACCCCCGTGTCAGCCCGGTGCCCGTCCTGACGGAGCGCCGGGCTGACCCTCACTCCTGGGTGAGCCGCTGGACCGCGGCCGCCAACAGGCCCGCGAACAGACCGGCGTCGGCCCGCGTCTCGGGGTGCCACTGCACCGCCACCTCGAACCGGTCGCCCGGCGCTTCCATGGCCTCGAGCGTGCCGTCGGAGGCGTACGCCGCGGCCTCGTAGCCCGGGTGCTCACGGACGGCTTGGTGGTGGTGGCACGCGACGAGCCCGGCGTCCCCGACGAGCAGCTGCAGACGGGTCCCCGGACGGATCTCGACGTGCACGTCGCCGAAGGTGTCACCGCCCGGTGAGTGCGTCTCGTGGCCCACCGCCTCGGGCAGGTGCTGGACGAGTGAGCCGCCGGCGTGCACGGCCATCACCTGCATGCCCCGGCAGATCCCGAGCACGGGGAGCCCCCGAGCGTCGGCCGCGTCGAGCAGAGCCAGCTCCCAGGCGTCCCGATCGGTCCGCCAGCTCACGGTCTGCGGGTGCGGCTCGGCGTCGTACCGGCCCGGGTCGACGTCCGCGCCGCCGGTCACCACGAGGGCGTCGAGACGACCCACGACCGCGACGGCGTGCACGGCATCCTGCGGCGGCAGCAGCACCGGGACACCCCCGGCCCGGGACACCGCGTCGGCGTACGTCGTCGGCAGCAGGTCGGCCGGCTGGTCCCAGACCCCCCACCGGGCCTGCTCCCGGTAGGTCGACAGACCGATCAGCGGCGCCACCTCAGAGCGGCGTGACGTAGGCGCCGGAGATGCCGCCGTCGACCAGGAAGGTGTTGGCGGTGATGAAGCTCGACTCGTCAGAGGCCAGGAAGAGCACCGCGTTCGCGATCTCGCTCGGCTCGGCGAAGCGACCCATCGGGACGTGCACGAGCCGACGCTGCGCGCGGTCCTCGTCCTTGGCGAACAGCTCCTGCAGCAGCGGGGTGTTCACCGGGCCTGGGCACAGCGCGTTGACCCGCACGCCCTCGCGCGCGAACTGCACGCCGAGCTCGCGCGACATCGACAGCACGCCGCCCTTCGAGGCGGAGTAGGAGATCTGCGAGGTGGCCGCGCCCATCACCGCGACGAACGAGGCGGTGTTGATGATCGACCCCCTGCCCTGCTCGAGCATGTAGGGCAGGACCGCCTTGCAGCACAGGTAGACGCTGGTCAGGTTGACCTCCTGCACCTTGCGCCAGGCCTCCAGCTCGGTGGTCAGGATCGAGTCGTCCTCGGGCGGGGAGATGCCGGCGTTGTTGAACGCGATGTCCACCGAGCCGTAGGTGTCCTTGGCCGTCTTGAAGAGGGCGTCGACCTGGTCCTTGTCGGTCACGTCGCAGTGCACGAACAGGCCCGCGATGCCGTCCACGATCTCCTGGCCACGGGTGTCGTCGAGGTCGCCGATCACGACCTGTGCACCCTCCTCGGCGAAGCGGAGCACCGTCGCCAGCCCGATGCCGGAGCACCCGCCGGTGACCACCGCCACCTTGCCGTCCAGCCGTCCTGCCATGTCGTTGCTCTCCTTGCGTTCGTCGAGACCCCGGAAACCGGGTCAGTGGGCGATGAAGACGTTCTTCTCCTCGGTGAACGCGTTCGGTGCGTCCGGTCCGAGCTCCCGGCCGAGACCGGACTGCTTGTAGCCCCCAAACGGCGTCCAGTAACGCACCGCCGAGTTCGAGTTCACCGACAGGTTGCCGGCCTGGATGCCGCGCGCGACGCGCAGCGCCTTGCCCACGTCGCCGGTGAAGACCGAGCCGGACAGGCCGTACTCCGTGTCGTTGGCCTTGGCCACGGCGTCGGCCTCGTCGTCGAACGGCATCACCGCGACGACCGGGCCGAACACCTCCTCGCGCCAGATCGGCTGGTCGGTCGAGTCGGCCAGCACGACGGTCGGCGGCACCCAGAACCCGGGCCCGTCCGGGACGGTGCCGGTGAACGCGACGTCGACCCGGTCGACGTACCCCTGCACGACGGACTTCTGGTGCGCGGAGATCAGCGGCCCCATCTCGCTCGTCCTGTCGGACGGGTCGAGCACGGCCATCCCGCGGACGGCCGGCTCGAGCAGGAGGAGGAACTCGTCGTACGCCGAGCGCTCGACCAGGATCCGCGAGCGGGCGCAGCAGTCCTGGCCGGCGTTGTCGAAGACACGTACGGCGCGGCCGCGGCCGCGGCAAGCAGGTCGGAGTCGGCGAAGATCACGTTGGCGCTCTTGCCGCCGAGCTCGAGGGTCACCCGTTTCACCTGGTGGGCGCAGCCCGCCATGATCTGCTTGCCGACCTCCGTGGAGCCGGTGAAGCACACCTTGCGCACGAGCGGGTGCGTCACGAAGCGCTGGCCCACCACGGAGCCCTTGCCCGGCAGCACCGTGAGCACGCCTTCGGGCAGACCCGCCTCCAGCGCCAGCTCGCCGATCCGGATGGCGGTCAGCGGCGTGATCTCGGCGGGCTTGAGCACGACCGTGTTGCCGGCGGCCAGCGCCGGCGCGAAACCCCAGCCGGCGATGGGCATCGGGAAGTTCCACGGCACGATCACGCCGACCACGCCGAGGGGTTCGCGGAACGTCACGTCGATGCCGCCCGCCACCGGGATCTGTCGCCCGAAGAGCCGTTCGGGCGCAGCCGAGTAGTAGTTCAGGCAGTCGCGGACGTTGCCGGCCTCCCAGCGGGCGTTGCCGATGGTGTGGCCGGAGTTCTCCACCTCCAGCCGGCCCAGCTCCTCGACGTGCGCGTCGACGACGGCGCCGAAGGAGCGCAGCAGCCTGGCCCGTTCGCCGGGGGCGATGGCTCTCCACGAGTTGAACGCGTCCTGGGCGCGCTCGATCGCGGAGTCGGCCTCGTCGACGGACGTGGACGGCACCTCGCGCAGGGCGGCGCCCGTGGCGGGGTTGACGAGGGTCGTGGTCACTGGCTCACATCCGCTCGAAGGAGCGCGCCAGCTCCCAGTCGGTGACGTGCGCGTCGAAGGCCGCGAGCTCGACGTCGGCCATGTTGACGTAGTGGTCGACGACCTCGCCGCCGAACGCCGACCGGGCGATGGCGGAGGATGCGAACAGCTCGCGGGCGTCGCGCAGGGTGTGCGGGACGTGCGGCTTGTCGGACTCATAGGCGTTACCGACGAGCTCATCCTCCAGCGGCAGCTCGTTCTCGATGCCGTGCAGGCCGCCGGCCAACATGCCGGCGAGGGCGAGGTACGGGTTGACGTCGCCGCCAGGGAGCCGGTTCTCCATCCGGGCGCTCGGCCCGTGCCCGACGAGCCGCACCGCGCAGGAGCGGTTGTCGAGCCCCCATGCGACCGCCGTCGGAGCGAAGGAGCCAGCCGCAAAACGCTTGTAGGAGTTGATGTTCGGCGCGTAGAGCAGCGTGAGCTCCCGCAGCGTCGCCAGCACGCCGGCGATGAAGTGGTCGTAGAGCGGGGTCCGCTCGCCCTCGTCCCAGAAGATGACGTCGCCGTTGTCGCCGCGCAGGGACAGGTGGATGTGGCAGGAGTTGCCCTCGCGCTCGTCGTACTTCGCCATGAAGGTCAGCGAGTTGCCGTGCTGGG
>JBDSMW010000002.1:0-34799 GCA_039915665.1 Nocardioidaceae bacterium | reverse complement strand
CGGGTCGCTGTTTGGCGAGCTGGGCGGCGAGCTCGTGCTGGCAGCAGGGCACGCTGAGGATCGCAGGGGCGCCGAGGCGGATCGCCAGGGCCAGCGCCTCGTCGGTCGCGGTGTCGCAGGCGTGCAGCGCGAGCACCACGTCCGGCCGCTCGTCGAGCTCGGCCGAGCCGATGTCGCCCTGCAGGAAGGTCATCGCGCCGTCGATGCCCAGGCCTGTCGCGACGGCGGTGTTGTGCTCCCGCGACTGCGGCTTCACGTCGATGCCGGTGGTGTGCACCGGCAGCCCCCGCACGTGGCTCAGGTACCGGTGCGCGGCAAACGTGAGGTAGGCGTTCCCGCAGCCCAGGTCCACCACCCGCAGCGGGCGCTCGGGGGTCGGGGCGGGCACCCGTCCCGACGCGATCGCGTCGTCCACGGCGGGCGCGAGGTCGCGGAGGAACTCGTCGACCTGCCGGTACTTCGCCTGCCGGGTCGGCTTGATCCGTCCCTGACCGTCCACGAACCCGAGAGCCGCGAGCACCGGGTCGTCCTCGGGCAGCAGCCGCGGCTTCTGGCGGTCGTGTGCGGTCGGACCCTCCGGGACCTCGGCGCCGGCCGGATGATCCGCGTCCGGAAGGCCTCGGGCCGAGGTGTGCAGCATCGCCTCGAGCTTCTTGGTCACCCGCAGCTGGTGGGTCTCGGTGGTGGTCTCCACGTGCCAGTTGCCGAACGGCTCGTCGAGGAGGTCGTCGACCGCGGCGGTCGCGGCGGCACCGGGGGCGTGGTTCGACGTGTGGGCCTGGGTCTCGTCGTAGCCCGTGACCTGGAGTCGCCGACCCGCCTTGAGGTCGACGTACCGCAGATCCACCCGCCGCCACCGCGGCGTCTTGCCCTTCTGCCGCCCGGACGCGACGGCGCGCACGAGGGTGTGCTCGTCGAGCAGCAGCCCGCGGACCCGGGCGAGCGCACGGAGCAGGGGCTCGGCCATCGTGATCAGCCCCGCAGCACGGAGGCGACGACGACGATCAGGATCAGCCCCACCAGCGCGCCCGGGATCAGCAGGCGTCGGTAGCGGGGGTTCACGCCGCCAAGTCTAGGTGGCCGATCCCTGCCTGACCTTCGGCGAGTGGCCCATGTCCGCCTGGCCGGACCCCCAGCGAGCGCGGCCATCGGCCACTCTCCCCCGCGGGAGCAGGCCCTTCGTCCAGCTGAACACCGCCACCGCGATCACGATGCCGAGGATGGTCACCGCACCGCCGCCGATCAGCGTCCACCTGGCACCGAAGGTCTCCCCCACCCAGCCCACGATCGGGGAGCCGATCGGCGTGCCCCCCATGAAGACCATCAGGTACAGCGCCATCACCCGCCCGCGCATGGCCGGTGCGACGCTCATCTGGAACGTCGCGTTCGCCGCGGTGATCATGGTCAGCGAGGCGATCCCGATCACCGGTGTCCAGATCGCGAAGGCGACGAACGACGGGAGCAGCCCGGCGATGATCTCCGCGACGCCGAAGCCCAGTCCGGCGAGGATCACCAGGCGGTGCCGGACCCGGGCGCGGCGGGCCGCGAGCAGCGCGCCGGTCAGCGAGCCGATGGCGAGCGTGGTGCCGAGCAGACCGTACTCACCGGCGCCCTTGTGAAAGACCTCGGTCGCCATCAGGGCGGAGGTCAGCTGGAAGTTCAGGCCGAAGGTGCCGGCGAAGAAGACGATGGTGAGGATGAGCATCAGGTCCGGGCGCGCCAGCGTGTAGCGCACCCCGTCGCGGATCATCCCCTTGTGCCGCTCGGTGGGCTTGGCAGGGTTGAGCTCGCGGTCCCGCATCCGCTGCAGGGACAGGATCACCGCGCCATAGCTGACCGCGTTGACCAGGATCACCGCACCGGTCGCCGGCACGCCCGACCCGAGGGCGGCGATCAGGACCCCGGCGAGCGCCGGACCGACCATGCGCGCCAGGTTGAACGACGCCGAGTTGAGGCCGACCGCGTTGGTCAGGTCGTCGGGCCCGACGATCTCGCTGACGAACGACTGCCGGGCCGGGGCGTCGAAGGCGGCGCCGATGCCGAACACGGTGGCGAGCAGGTAGACGTGCCAGGTCTGCGCGACACCGGTGACCGCCAGCACACCGAGCACCAGGGCGGGCACGGCCAGCATCAGCTGGGTGACCTGCAGCAGCCGGCGCTTGGGGAAACGGTCGGCGATCAGCCCGGCGTACGGCGAGAGCAGCAGGATCGGCAGGAACTGCAGGCCGGTGGTGATGCCCAGGGCCGTGCCGCTGTTGCCGGTCAGCTGCAGGACCAGCCAGTCCTGGGCCACGCGCTGCATCCAGGTGCCGACGTTCGACACGACGGCGCCGGAGGCGTACAGCCGGTAGTTGCGGTTGGACAGCGAGCGGAACGTGGGACTCAAGCGAGGCCTCGTGGGGTGGTCATGCGTGTGCGAGCCTTTCGAGGATGGGGGCTGCCTGTCGCAGCACGGCGCGTTCGTCGGGGGTGAGCTCACGCAGCCGCTGCGCGAGCCAGGCGTCGCGACGGCGACGGTCGTTGGCCAGGGTGGCCTTGCCCTGCTCGGAGAGGGCCACGACGACCTGACGGCCGTCGGACTCGCTCTTGCGGCGGACGACGTACCCGCCGTCTTCGAGACAGTTCACCGTGCGGGTCATGGACGGCGGCTGCACCCGTTCGAGGGCGGCGAGCTCGCCGACCGTGCTGTCGCCGAAACGGTTCAGCAGGCCGAGCACGGACAGCTGCCCCACCGGGAGCAGCTCGTTGTTCGGGTCACGTTCGCCGCGCAGACGGCGCTGCAGCCGCGCCACGGAGATGCGCAGCGCGGACGCGAGCCCGCTGTCGGTGCGGGCGACCTTCTCGACGGACGGCATAATAGTTAGCATAACTCATTACCCTTGCTAACTATTCCGAACGGACGTCCCGCCTCCCGAGCAGGAGCACACCCACGCCGGTCAGCACCGCGACCACCAGCGCGATGCACGCCGGAGCGGTCAGCGACAACGCGGCCGCCGGGACGGCCGGGGTGCGCGAGAACGGCGACGTGCGCACCAGCCAGGCCGGGGCGTGCAGCAGCCCGCCGAGGTAGCCGAGCACGAACCACACCGCCAGCACCGCCCACGCGACCTTGACCCACGCGGGGCGCAGGCCGTGCAGCAGGGCAACGAGACCGGCAGGCACCATCACGGCCGGCAGGTAGACCAGCTGCAGCCCGGCGATCCGTGGCAGGTCGGACAGCGACGAGCTCGACACGGCGTACGTCGCCCCGAGCCCGACACCCGCGGCGAGCAGGACGACCGTGCTCCCGAGCAGGGTGACGGCGAGGGTGCCGATCATCCACCGCGTCCGGGACAGACCGGTCGCGAGCAGCGGCTCGAGCCGCCCGGAGGCCTCCTCGGACCTGAGGCGCAACGCCGAGGACACGCCGTACGCAGCCGCCAGCAGTGCGAGGACCAGCAGGATCGTGGATAGGAAGGAGTCCACCAGGCTGCCCTGGCCGGCGGTGCGGAAGAACTTCTCGAGGGTCGGGTTGCTGCGGGCCATCTCCTGGACGCTCCGGGTCAAGGACCCGTAGACCGCCCCGAGCGTGAACAGCCCGACCGCCCAGCCGATCAGCGCCCCGCGCTGGGTGCGCACCGCCAGGCCGAGCGGCCCGCGCAGCGACGGAGCCGCCCGTCCCGGCCCGGGGCGCGCGGCGACCAGGCCGGCCCCGACGTCCCGGTGGCCCTGCAGCCACACCGCCAGGGCGACGAGCAGCCCCACGGCGACGACCGGGACGAGCAGCGGCCACCAGGTCGCGTCGGTGCCCGTCGCGTGCGTCGCCTGCGACCAGCCGATCGGGGAGAGCCACACCAGCCCGTCGTCCCGCACGTCGCCCGCGCCCCGGACGACGTACGCCACCCCGAACAGGGCCAGCGCCGCTCCGGTCGCGCCGCGGGCGTGGGTGAAGACCTGGGCGGTGCAGAGCGCGACCCCGGCGAAGACGAGCCCGAGGGCCGTGACCGAGGCGCCGTACAACAGCGCGTCGCCGAGCGGGACCTGCGCAGCCGCGGTGGCGAGCGCCAGCCCGAGCCCGACGAGCCCGGCGGCAGCACCGGTCACCAGCACCGTCGCGGCGACCGCGGCGTCCCGGCCGACGACGGCCGCCCGCACCAGCTCCGAGCGGCCGTCCTCCTCCTCGGCGCGGGTGTGCCGCACGACCTGGAGGACGCTCATCAGGCACACCCCGACGAGGCCCAGTAACGACACCTCGTTGAGCACGATCCCCGCCAAGGTGTCGAGCGCGACCGGCGGGCCGGCCAGGAACACCACGGCCGGCGAGGTGGCCAGCGACCCGGCGTAGGCGTCGATCGACGCCTGGGTCGGGAAGGTGCTGCTCGTGGCGCTGCTGGAGGCGTAGGTCAGCACCGTCATCGCCAGCACCCAGACCGTGATCCGCACCCGGTCCCGGCGCAGCAGCAGCCGCACCAGCCCGGAGGTCCCGTCGAGGGTCACGTCGGCACCTCGTCGCCGTACTGGCGCAGGAACAGCTCCTGCAACGTCGGCGGGTGGCTGACCAGGGACGAGAGGCCGAGCGACGCTAGGTAGCCCATCGCCTCGCCCAGGTGCTCGGTGTCCACGTCGAAGCCGACCCGCTCACCGCTCTCCAGGGCGCGTCGGTCGACGTGCCCCACTCCGGGTACGGCGTGCAGCGCATCGGCCGGGGCGCATGTCTCGGCGACGACCGTCGTGCGGGTGAGGTGCCGCAGCTCGGAGAGCGTGCCGTGCGTGACGACCCGGCCGGCCCGGACGATGCTCACCCGGTCGCAGAGCGCCTCCACCTCGGCGAGGATGTGGCTGGAGAGCAGCACGGTGCGACCCGCGCCCGCCTCCTCCCGGACGCAGGCCTGGAACTCCGCCTCCATGAGCGGGTCGAGGCCGGAGGTCGGCTCGTCGAGGAGCAGCAGCTCGACCTCGTCCAGCGGGGCGGCCAAGGCGGCGACCAGCGCGACCTTCTGCCGGTTGCCCTTGCTGTAGCTCCGGCTCTTCTTGGTCGGGTCCAGGTCGAACCGCTCGAGCAGGGCTTCGCGCCGCTGCGGGTCGTGCCCACCGCGGAGCCGGCCGAGCAGGTCGATCACCTCTCCCCCGGTCAGGTTCGGCCACAGGTCCACGTCGCCGGGCACGTAGACGAGCCGCCGGTGCAGCCGGGCCGCGTCCCGCCACGGGTCTCCGCCCAGCAGCCGGACCTCGCCGGCGTCGGCCCGCAGCAGGCCGAGCAGCACCCGGATCGTGGTGGACTTGCCGGCGCCGTTGGGGCCGAGGAAGCCGTGCACCTCGCCGGTGGCGACGTCGAGGTCGAGGGCGTCGAGCGCCACGGTGGAGCCGAAGGTCTTGCGCAGCCCGGACACGGAGATGGCGGAGCTCATGCCGCCATCGTGGCCCTAGGCCGGACGGACGTCCACGACCTCGTGCACCGGCACGTCGCTGTCCCGCCCGGCCCGGCACGTGAGCCGGTGCGCCTCCCCCGCGGTGCGCCGCACCCGGACGTCGTACAGCGTGCCCCCGACGTCCAGGCGTACGACGGACAGGTCGCTGTCGCGCGCCACGGACACTACCCGGAGGTCGCGCAGGCCGGTCCGGCCGGCCAGTCGGCGCGCCGCGACCTCGGCCACCTGCACGGCGAACGGCAGCCCGGACCGGCCTCGGAGCAGGTCGAGGTCCAGGTGCCCGGAGAGGTGCCGCTCCGCGAGCTCTGAGGCGTCCTCGGGGGTGACCCGGCCGTAGTAGAGCCCCTCGGGGAGCACCAGCAGGTTGGCCGCGAAGCGGTCGCCGCCGATGTGCGACACCTCCCAGGTCTGCTCGGGGTGCGCGGCGGCCAGGGCGGCGACGGTGGGCCGGCCCAGCTCCGCGCAGCAGGCGTCGTGCCGGCCCTGCGTGCAGACGCCGAAGAACGTCTCGTCGGTCGCCGCGAGACCCAGGGACTCACCGCGACCGAGGGCACCCAGGTCCAGGTCGAGCAGCGCCTCGGGCGCGGGCAGCGCGGCGGACTCCATCCACGGGTCGTGCGGGTCGGCGTAGGCCGCGAACACGCGCACTCCCGGACGCGCGCCCGTCCCGCGGTGCCGGCGCACCAACAGCGTGCGGACCCCGGCGGCCGCGGACCGCTCCCGCAGCCCGTCCTTGACCTCGTCGGGCAGCCGGACGTCGCGCAGTGCGTCGGTGCCCCAGGGCCCGTCGTTCTCGACGAGCAGGAACGCGCGCACGGTGGAGGCCGTGCCCGTCACCGGCTCGGCGCGCCCGAGGCTCTCGACCGCGCAGCGGAACGGGCTCACCCGACGACTTCGAGGAGTCCCTCGCGGACCAGCCGGCGGCACAGCACGAGCCGGCTCTGCTCGTCGAGGTCGAGGTCCGCGGGGGTCAGCGTCTCCGAGTCGCGGACGAGGGACAGGGCGGCCGCCAGGTGCCCGGGCATCACCAGCTCCCGGTCGCCGAGCAGCACGCGCAGCCGGTCGCCCTCGGGTCGGAGCAGGCAGGGATGGCCCGGGCGACGGCGCAGGACCGTCCCGGCCTCCAGCGTCCGGACGGCGATGCGGTCCCGGAGGCCACCGCGCTGCCAGAGGGTCCGACCGGTCAGGAAGCGGCGCACCTCGTCTTCGGCGACCACGGCTGGGTCGACCGAGCGCAGGGCGGCTGCGAGCCGCTCGAGCCGCTCGGCCAGGCCGTCGGCGAGCAGGGACGGGTCGTCGAGGTAGCCGGCCGGCAGGTGCCGGGCGCCGGCCTCGTCGAGGGCGCCGACGAGCGCACGGTCCAGCAGGTCGTGCCAGGTGACCTGGTTGATGCCGATCGTGACGTGCAGGGACACGGTGTCCTGCGCGCGGGCGGCGTGGGGGGTGCCGGTGGGGAGGTACATGCTCACGCCCGGTTCGAGGACCACGGTGCGCGGCTCCCCGTCCTCGTGCACCTCCCACACCTTGCTGCCGTGGGTCTGGAACACGAACACGTCGTGGCTGTCGGTGTGCACCGCGAAGCCCTGGTTGCCGGGCGGGGTGAGGTAGGCGTTGGCCTGGCACGGGTGGCCGAGGGCGAGCTCGAGCTCGGCGACCAGGGCGCCGAGCGGCGGCCAGTAGCGGTGCATCCCTTGGAGCACGACGGTCGCGCCACCGTCGAAGAGGTCGAAGACCTTGGCGGGGTCGAGGAGTCCGGTCAACGCCTGGCCCGCGAGGGTGGCGTGCCGGGTGTAGGCCGAGGCGGGGAGCACGGACCCGTCCTGGGCGATGCGGACGGCCGGGGTGCGGATCGCGGTGCTGGTCAGCAGGTGGTCGACGTCGTCGAACGTCAGCAGCCCGACCAGGGCGTCAGGCTCCGTGCGGTGGACATGGATGCGCGACGCCCAGACCTTCGCGAGGAAGGTCTGGGCGTCACCGCTCAACAGCTCGAGCGCGGACACGCTCAGGCGTCGGTCCCGTCGGCGTCGCCGCCGTCGGTGGAGTCGCTGTCGGTGCTGTCCGTCGAGTCGGCGTCGCCGCCGGTCGCGTCCTGGCCGTCGGCGCCGTCGGCGTCCGCCGCGTCGGCCGGCCCGTGCGTCGAGCCGGTGGTCTCGACGTCGTCGTCCTTGAGGGGTTCCTGCGGAGTGGTGCTCATCTGCTGCTCCTTCGTCCGTCGGGTACGACGGCACGTGCCGTCACCGGTGACGTACCCACGCCTGTCGGCGTCACACGTCAAGCGCCGACGAGCTGCCTGATCGGGTCCACGAAGAAGTAGACGACGAACAGCGCTGAGACCACCCAGAGCAGCGGGTGCACGGCACCGGCCTTGCCGCGGACGATCTTGATCAGCACGTAGGCGATGAAACCGGCCCCGATGCCGACCGAGATCGAGTAGGTGAACGGCATCAGCACGATCGTCAGGAACGCCGGGATCGCGATCTCGACGTCGTCCCACTCGATGTTCTTGACCTGCTGCATCATCAGGAAGCCGACGAGCACCAGGGCGGGCACGGCCGCCTCGTTGGGGATGACCGCGACCAGCGGCGCGAAGATCGTGGCGAGCAGGAACAGCACACCGGTGACCACGCTGGCCAGACCCGTGCGGGCGCCCTCGCCGACACCGGAGGCGGACTCGATGTAGGAGGTGTTGCTGGAGATGCCGGCAGCACCACCGGCGGCCGCGGCCACCGAGTCGACGATCAGGATGCGCTGGCTGTTGGGCGGTACGCCGTCCTCGTCGAGCAGGCCCGCCTCGGCGCCGATCGCCGTCATCGTGCCCATCGTGTCGAAGAAGTCCGCGAGCATCAGCGTGAAGACGAACAGCACCGCGGTGACGAAGCCGACCCGCTCGAAGGAGCCGAACAGGGAGAACTGGCCGAGCAGCCCGAAGTCGGGGACCGCCACCACCTTGTCGGGCAGCGACGGGACGTTGAGGTTCCAGCCGTTGGGGTTGAAGTTCTTGCCGTCGACCGACGGGCCGACCTTGGCGATCGCCTCGACGATGACCGCGATGACCGTCGTGACCACGATCGAGATCAGGATGGCGCCGCGCACCTTGCGGACGAACAGCGTCACCATCAGCACCAGCCCGATGGCGAACACCAGGACCGGCCAGCCGTCGAGGAAGCCGTCCGCCCCGAGCTGCACCGGCACCGTGGTGTTCGCGGCGTCTGGGATCCGCCGCACGAACCCGGCGTCGACCAGGCCGATCAGCGCGATGAACAGGCCGATGCCGACGCTGATCGCGGTCTTCAGCTGGGCGGGGACGGCGTGGAAGACCGCGCTGCGGAAGCCCGTCAGCACCAGCACGAGGATCACGACGCCCTCGAGCACGACCAGGCCCATCGCGTCCTGCCAGGACATCCCCGAGGCGATGGAGAACGCCACGAAGGCGTTCAGCCCCAGTCCGGTGGCCAGCGCGAGCGGGTAGTTCGCGACGACGCCCATCAGGATCGTCATCACGCCCGCGACCAGCGCGGTCGCCGCGGCGATCAGCGGCAGGTCGGGCCCGCTCCCGCCCCCGAGGAACTTCCCGTCGGCGTCCTGGGCGAAGCCGAGGATGAGCGGGTTGAGCACGATGATGTAGGCCATCGTGAAGAAGGTGACGACACCGCCGCGGACCTCACGTCCGACGGTCGAGCCGCGCTCGCTGATCTTGAAGTACTTGTCCACGCCGCGGATCATGGCAGAACGGTGTGTCGCGCGTGTTGCGGCGGTCGGATACCGGGCGTCTGCGGCACTCGTACGTCGGCTAGATTCGGTGCCGTGCAGCAGTCCGACCATCCCGAGCAGCCCAACGAGGGCGTGCAGACCCACGAGATCGGGAACCGCACCTACATCGTGGCCCGGGTCGACCCGCTCGACGTCGACGGCACCCGGACGGTCGCGGTGGGGTCGATCCTCTTCCTGGTGGCGTTCTTCGGCCTGCTGCCGTTCTACGGCCGGCTCGCGGACGGCGACAAGACGTGGTGGCTGTGGACCTGCCTGGCCGGGTTCGGCCTCGGGGTCATCGGCTGGGACTACTGCCGGCGTCGCAAGAACCGCCGCCAGCAGCGCGGCGGCACCCTCGACGACGACTGACGCCTCGAGCGGTCAGAACTTCTCGAGCTCGTCCCACGACAGCGTGTCGAGGACCGGCTCGGGCAACGGCTGGGGCTGGCTCTTCTTGGCCAGCTGGGCCTCGGAGTGCGCACCGCAGCCGTGGTCCCAGGACACCACGCGGCCGTCGTCGTTGGCCTGCGCGTTGGCGCACACGCCGAACACCTGCGACAGCGGGCCGGCGAGCCGGACCAGGAACCCGCACGACGAGCAGCTCGCGGGAGCGGCCTGCGCCAGCGGGGACTCGGGACCGTGGCTGCCGTCGTACCACCGCTCGGCCGCCAGGTCGCGGCCCTCGAGCGACAGCACGCGGGCGCGGTCGAGGCCGAGCTCGTAGACGACCTCGCGGACGCTGTCCTGGTCGACGATGTCGTCGCCCGGGTCGCCGGAGAGGTAGCCCGGCACCAGCCGGGCGTCGTCCTCCTCGGTGGGCAGGAGGTCGCCGGGGCTGAGGTCGCCGGGCTGGATGCGGTCGCGGTAGGGCAGCCAGGCGGGCGCCGTGATGGCGTCGTCGCCCGGGAGCAGCACGACCTCGTCGACCGTGACGGACTTGAGGCGGGGGGCGCGAGCCACGGTGACGGCCCAGCGCCAGCCGCGGTAGCCCGTCCGGGTGCACGCGAACAGGTGCGTGGTGACCCGCTCGTCCTCGGCGACGTAGCCGAGGGTGTCGCCGACGTCGGCGGCGTCGACCAGCTCGAGGAGGGCCTCGCGGGCAGCGTCGACCGCCTTCACGCCGACGCTGTCGGCCTTGACGGAACGCGCTGCGGTGATCACGTGCGTGATTGTTCCTTAACGTCGCGGTCGCTGTCTCGCCGGGGCGTCAAGCCTCACCGGTCCGTCCCGGCGGGCAAGATGGGGGCATGCCGCACGAGGAAGGCAGCCCCCTCGACGAGACCGTCGAGGAGCGGCCCCCGCTCCGACCCCGGGGCGAGCGCGCCCGCAACCTCGCGCACGGCGGTCGCCGGGCCGCCGGAGCGGCAGCCACCGGCGTACGACGGGCGGGGTCGGGCACCGGACGTGCGGCGGGCTACACGCTGCGCCAGGCCCGCCGGGCGACGCACGCCGAGGGCGCCGGGCAGAGCGGCCTGTCGCGGCTGATCGAGCTCCACGCGTTCAACGGCGCCGGCGACGCCGCCGTCGCGATCTCGCTCGCCGGCACCCTGTTCTTCCAGGTGCCGACCGACCAGGCCCGCGGGCAGGTCGCGCTGTTCCTGGGCCTGACGATGCTGCCGTTCGCGATCGTGGCGCCGCTGATCGGACCGTTCCTGGACCGGTTCAGCCACGGCCGCCGGTGGGCGATCGGCACGACGATGGCGCTGCGGGCGTTCCTGTGCTGGGTGCTCGCGGACGCCGTGAAGTCGGGCGACACCGTGGCACTGTTCCCCGCGGCGCTGGGTTGTCTGGTGGCGTCCAAGGCCTACGGTGTGACCCGGGCGGCCGCCGTCCCCCGGGTCCTGCCGGACCGGCTCAGCCTGGTCAAGGCCAACTCCCGGATCTCGCTCAGCTCGGTCGCGGGCGCCGTGATCTCGGCGCCGCTGGCCGTGCTGGCCTCGTCGTTCGGGGCGCAGTGGTCGCTGCGCTACGCCTTCCTGGTCTTCGTCGGGGCCACCATCCTGGCCATCCTGCTGCCCTCGCAGGTGGACAGCTCGGCGGGCGAGGACCGGTCGGGCCGCGCGAAGGGAGACCTCCGGCCGACCGTCCCGCACAGCGTGGTCGTCGCGCTGCGCTCCAACACCGGCATGCGGCTGCTGAGCGGGTTCCTGACGATGTTCATGGCGTTCCTGCTGCGCGACAAGCCGTTCCCCGGCTGGGAGGACAAGCCGGCCCTGCTGCTCGGGCTGGTGATCGGCTCGGCCGGGCTGGGCAGCACCATCGGCATCGGGCTCGGCTCGGTGCTGCGGCGGATCAGCCCGCAGGTGACCGTGGTCGTCACCCTGCTGGCCGACACCGCCGTCGCGATCGTCGTCGCGCTGTTCTGGGGCTTGCCCGCGGCCGTGCTGCTCGGGCTCACCGCCGGGCTGGCGCAGTCCCTGGGCAAGCTCTCCCTGGACGCACTGATCCAGCGCGAGATCCCCGAGCGCCGCCGGGCCGGCACCTTCGCCCGCTCCGAGACGCTGCTGCAGCTCTGCTGGGTGGTCGGCGGCTTCATCGGCATCGTGCTCCCGCTGAACCCGACCCTCGGGCTCGGCGTGCTGGCCGCGATCCTCGTCGGCTGGACGCTCTGGACGCTGAGCGCCGTCCGGCGCGGGGCTCCGGCCGGGGCCTAGGGTGCGGGGCATGCGCATCCTCTTCGCGGGCGGGACCCGCTTCGTCGGCCGGGCCATGGTCACCTCCGCCGTCGCCCGCGGCCACGACGTCACCGTGCTGCACCGGGGACAGACGGGTGGCCAGGGCGACCCGGCTCTCGACCAGGTCGAGCACCTGCTCGCCGACCGCGACGTCGACCTGTCGGTGCTCGCCGGCCGGGAGTTCGACGCCACCGTCGACGTGTGCGCCTACGTGCCGCGGCAGGTGCGCTCGCTGGCCGAGGCTCTCGACGGTCGCGGCGGCCACCACGTGTTCATCTCCACGGTGTCGACGTACGCCGAGCCCCCCGCCCCGGCCTACGACGAGGACTCGGCGCTGCTCCGGCTCGACGACCCCACGACCGAGGAGGTCACCGGGGCGACGTACGGCGGCCTCAAGGTGCTGTGCGAGCAGGCCGCGACCGAGGCCTACGGGTCCGAGGGTCTCGCGATCATCCGTCCGACCTACGTGGTCGGCCCGCACGACCACACCGGCCGCTTCACCTGGTGGGTGCGCCGGATCGGGACGGGTGGCGAGGTGCTGGTCCCCGGCCCGCACGACGCACCGATGCAGGTGATCGACGCCCGCGACCAGGGCGACTTCACGGTCCGGCTCTGCGAGGAGCGCACGTCCGGGCCGTTCACGTCGGCCTCGCCCGCGCCGCCGTTCGGCTTCGGGGACCTGCTGGACGCGACCGTCGCCGCGGTCGGGCCGGCCGGGACGCGGCTGACCTGGGTGGACCCGGCCTGGTACGCCGAACGGGACGGCACCTACCTGACCGCACCGTTGTGGACCGAGGGCACGGGCGAGAACGTGCTCGCCGCCGCCACGGACCGGGCCGTCGCGGCCGGGCTCACCGTCCGTCCGCTCGAGGAGACGATCCGCGACACCTGGACCTGGCTGCAGCAGGCCGACCCCGCACCGGTGCCCGGCTGGGGCAGCGCGCCGGAGCGCGAGGCCGAGCTGCTCGCGGAGTGGAGCTAGAGCTCGAGCTCGTCGGCCAGCGCGCGGAGCACCTTGGCCGTCGGCCTGGCGACCTTGGCGTCGGGGTGCCGGCCACCGCGGTAGGACCGCTCGACGTTCTCGAGCAGGCCGTAGAGGTCCTCGATGATGCTGACCATGTCCGCCGGCTTGCGCCGCTGCGACTTGGAGACCGCCTTGGCCACCGACGGCAGCGACTCCAGGAGCCGGACCTGCATGGCCTGGTCACCCTTGCGGCCCTGGACCAGGCCGAACTCCACGCGGGCGCCGGGCTTGAGCGCGGGGGCCCCGGCGGGCAGGGCGTCGGACCGCACGTAGACGTCGCCTCCGTCGTCCTTCGAGAGGAACCCGAAGCCCTTCTCGGCGTCGTACCACTTGACCTTGCCAGTCGGCACGGCTGAACCCCTGTCTCGTGTGCGTGGATCACCCTCGGTCGGGAGAGCAGGCATGAGCCTACGGTGGGGTCGTACCCCGCAGCCAAGGAGTTAGCGGAATCGTTCCGGCTCGGGCAGCAGCTCGTTCATCGAGCCGGACCGGAAGCCGTGCGGGTCCACCTCGGCGTCGGAGAAACCGGCGTCCAGCACCGCGTCGAGCACGGCCGGCGTGGCCCGGACCTCGTCGACGTGCGCGGCGTCGACCTCCAGGCGGGCGAGGTCTCCGGTGTCGCGCACCCGTAGGTCCCGGACGTCGATCCCGGCCGCGGCCAACGCGGTCCGGGCCGCCACCTCGGCCCGCTCCACGCGCGCCAGCCGGTAGGGGCTGACCTCGATGCCGAAGGCGACCCGGCTGGACAGGCACGCCGCCGCCGGTTTGTCCCAGGTCGGCAGGTCCCAGGCGTGCGACCCCGCCCGGACCTGGGCCTTGGTGAAGCCCGCGTCCCGCAGCGGCGTGACGGCACCCCGCTCGGCGGCCGCGCGGATACCGGGACGGAACCCGGCGACGGCGTCGTCGGCGTTGGTGCCGGTGACGACCGCGGCGAACCCGTGGGCCTCGGCGATCGGTCCGAGCACGTCGAGCAGCTCGGCCTTGCAGAAGTAGCAGCGGTCACCGGCGTTGGCGCGGTAGCCCTCCCGCTCCATCTCGTGGGTCTGCGGTGTGTAGACCCGCACCCCCAGCTCCTCGGCGAAGTCCAGGGCCGGCGTGCGCTCGCTCTGTGGCAGCGAGTCGGAGTACGCCGTCGCGGCGCCGACGTGCTCGGCCCCCAGGGCCCGGACCGCCGCGGCCAGCAGGAAGGCGCTGTCGGCCCCGCCGCTGTAGGCGACCAGCACCGAGCCGAGGCCGTGCAGCTGCTCCTCGAGGGCGGCCAGCCGCTGGGTCAGCAGGTGCGCGTCGAGCCAGGCGGGCAGCTCGGTCAGGTCGCGGAGCACGACGTCGGTCCCGGCGTCGCGCAGCTCCTGCTCGGTGGAGCCCCCGGTCAGCACCGAGACGCTGAGCGCCCCGGCGGCGTGCGCCCCCTCGACGTCGTGCACGTGGTCGCCGACGTAGATCGACGCGCCGTGCTCCACGAGCACCGGTCCCTTGCCCGTGCCCCAGACCTCACCCACCAGCTCGTCGGCGTCGAGCCCGAGGGCGTCGAGGTGCAGAGCAGCGTTGGGACGGTACTTCCCGGTGACGACCACGCTGCGGCCCGCGTTCCGTCGTACGGCGGCGAGGGACTCGTGGGCACCCGGGAAGGCGAGCGTCGGCGCGATGGCGTGGTCCGGGTAGTGCGCGCGGAACCGGGCCACCAGGTCCGGCAGCTGGTCGGCCGGGTAGTGCGGCGCGAGCATCAGGTCGAGCGGCGGACCGAGGCGTTGGCTCATCCCCTCCAGGTCGAGCTCGACCCCGGTCTCCGAGGCGAGCACCGTCATCGTGGCCACGAACCCGGGACGCGTGTCGATCAGCGTCATGTCGAGGTCGAAACCCACGACGAGGGGCGCGGTCGGCTGCATGCCACGAGCCTATGTCCGGCTTCCGGTTGAAGCACGCCTGGCCCCCTGCGACCATGGTTCGGTGTCCCGACCCCTGATCCTGACGCGGAGCGCCGCCGTGCTCACGGCCGCCGCCGTGCTGCTCGCGGTCGCGCCGGCGGTCGCGGGGGCGACGGACACCGCCCCGGACCCGTTCCGGTCGACCGCCCCCGGGGTGTACGTCGTGACGCTGGACGGCGCGCCCGCCGCGGTCGACGCCGCGACCCGTCCCCGGGACAATCAGCGCTTCGACCGGACCCGGCCCGCCGTCGTGGCGTACGCCGGCGCGCTGGTGGCCCGGCAGGACCAGGTCGTGCATGCGCTGGGCGACCCGACCGTGCTCTACCGCTACACGACCGCGCTCAACGGCTTCGCCGCGACGCTGACCACCGAGCAGGTCAAGCAGGTGCGGGCGATGGCCGGCGTCGCGCTGGTCGAGCGCAGCACCAAGCAGCACCTCGACCGGACGCCCGCGTCGATCCAGATGACCCCGGCCGTCGGCAGCAGCTCGCGCGACCTGCTCGGGCTCGACGGCCCGCGAGGCGTCTGGGCGGCTCACGGCGGCCCCGAGCGCGCGGGCCACGGCGTCGTCGTCGGCGTGGTGGACACCGGCATCTGGCCGGACAACCCGAGCTTCCGTGGGCTGCCGCAGCGCACGCCCGGCACCGCGCCGCAGCTGGCCGGCTTCCACGGCTCGTGCGACCCCGGCGAGGACTGGTCGGCCGAGGACTGCTCGGACAAGGTCGTGTCGGCTCGCTGGTTCGTCAGCGGCTTCGGCGAGGAGAACGTCGCGACCGCGGAGTACCTCTCCCCCCGCGACGGCACCGGCCACGGCTCGCACGTCGCGTCCACGGCCGCCGGTGACCACGGCGTCCGCGTCGAGGTCGACGGCCAGCCGTTCGGCACCACCTCGGGCATGGCGCCGGCCGCCCGGCTCGCCGTCTACAAGGCCTGCTGGACGGCACCCGACCCCGCCCAGGACGGCTGCACCACGGCCGACACCGTCGCCGCGGTCGACGCCGCGGTCGCCGACGGCGTCGACGTCCTCAACTACTCGGTCTCCGGCAGTGAGCGGCTCGACGACTCCGTCGAGCGCGCCTTCCTCGGCGCCGCCTCCGCAGGTGTCTTCGTCACCGCCTCGGCCGGCAACCAGGGCGGGGCCGCCGGCACCGTGTCGCACGTCGCCCCCTGGGTGACCACCGTCGCGGCCAGCACCCACCACGCGTTCCAGGGCGGGGTCCGGCTCGGGGACGGCCGGGAGTACGTCGGCGCGATGGTGTCCGACCAGCCCGTGCCCTCCGCGCCGCTCGTCCTCGCCGGCGACGTCGCCGCTCCGGGCGCGACCCCGGACCGCGCCCGGCTCTGCGAGGCCGGCAGCCTCGATGCGGCCAAGGCCCAGGGCAAGATCGTGGTCTGCGACCGCGGCGACGGCGCTCGCGTGGACAAGTCCTCGACCGTCGCGGGAGCCGGTGGCGCCGGTCTCGTGCTCGTGAACACCCAGCACCAGAGCACGGACGCCGACGTGCACGCCGTGCCCACCGTGCACCTCGACGCCGCCGGAGGCAGTGCGCTCAAGGACTACCTGCGCCGTACCGGCGCCTCGGCCACGGCCGCCCTCGACCCGGGCGGCAGCACCGACGCCGGTGTCCCGGCCCTGGCCGGCTTCTCGAGCCGCGGCCCGGCCCAAGCGGCCGGTGGCGACGTGCTCAAGCCCGACCTGACCGCACCGGGTGTGAGCGTCCTCGGCGCGGTCGCACCGCCCTCGGACTCGGGCCGCTCGTGGGACCTGGCCTCCGGCACGTCGACCAGCGCCCCGCACGTCGCCGGGCTGGCCGCGCTCATCGAGGGCGTGCACCCCGACTGGTCCCCCGCCCGGGTGAAGTCGGCCATGATGACCACCGCCTACGACCTCAGCGGACCGCACGGCCCGCTCGCCGAGGGCGCCGGGCACGTCGACCCCCGGTCGTTCCTCGACCCCGGACTGGTGTTCGACACCCCGGCCGCGTCCTGGCAGGACGTGCTGAGCGGCCGGACCGATGCCTCCGACGTCAATGCGCCGTCCCTCGCGCTCGGTGACCTGGTCGGCACCACGACCGTCTCGCGCCGCATCACCAACGTCACCCGCCGCACCGAGTCGTACTCGGTCCGCAAGCGCGGGCTCGCGGACGTCGACGTCCAGGCGTTCCCGGCCACGGTGCTGCTGGCCCCCGGGCAGAGCCGCACAGTGCGGCTGCGCGTCACCGCCCGCCCGTCCGCGACCGTCGACCGCGACGTCACCGGCTGGCTGGTCTGGCGTGGCGACCGGCACCGCGTGCGGATCCCCGTCTCGGTCCGTCCGACCGTCGTGGCCGCGCCGCGACAGGTCGACGGGAGCGGCGCCAGCGGCAGCGTCGTCGTCCGCGGCCGCTCCGGCAACGGCCGCACCGTCAAGCTCCGCAGCACCGGCCTGGTGCCCGCCACCCGCACCTCGGTCAACCTGACCGCCGGGCCGTTCGACGTGGCCGCTCCCACGGCCGACGCCGACACCGCGGCGCAGCAGGTCGAGGTCCCCGCGGGCACCACCGTCGCCCGGTTCGCCGCCACCGGGGACGCGGCCGGCGACGACGTCGACGTCTACGTCTTCCGCAACGGCGTCCTGGTGGACTCCTCGACGGGCTCCTCCCCCGACTCCGAGGTCACGCTGACCCACCCGGCGGCCGGCACCTACGCCGTCTTCGTCAACGCGCACGGTGCCGAGGACGGCTCCGCCACCTCCGGTGCGCTCGACACCTGGGTCGTCCCCACCCTGGGCGGCACACCGCTCGCCCTGAGCACCGACGCCGTCGGCTTCGCCCCCGGCCAGCGGTTCCGCTACTCCGCCTCCTGGGCCGGCCTCGACCCGGACCGCAGCTACCTCGGCGTGGTGTCCTACGGCGACACCGACCGACGCACGCTCGTCGAGGTCAACTAGGGGAGGCGGCGGGTGACGTGCGCGTCGAGCAGGCCGAGCGGCATCGGGCCGGAGTCGAGCACGGCGTCGTGGAACGCCGAGATGTCGAAGGCGTCGCCCTGCCGGGCCTCGGCCTCGCGCCGGATCCGCTGGATCTCCAGCCGGCCGATCATGTAGGACAGCGCCTGCCCGGGCGTCACGGCGTAGCGGTCGATCTCGGCGCCGATGTGCCCGGCCCGCATCGGCGAGTTCGCGAGCATGTAGTCCACGGCCTGCTTGCGGGTCCAGCCGAGCGCGTGCATGCCGGTGTCGACGACCAGCCGGCACGCGCGCATCGAGTCGGCCGACAGCATCCCGACCCGGTCGAGCGGTGAGGAGTAGAGCCCCATCTCGTCGGCGAGCCGCTCGCTGTAGAGCCCCCAGCCCTCGCCGTACGCCGCGATGAAGGACCGCTTCCGGAACTCCGGTACGTCGTCCAGCTCGGCCGAGATCGCCAGCTGCAGGTGGTGTCCCGGGATGCCCTCGTGATAGCTGGTGTTCTCGATCTCGTAGCGGCCCCAGCCCTCGGGGTCGGAGACGTTCATGAAGAACACCCCGCCGCGCGAGCCATCCTTCGGGGGCGCGAAGTAGTAGGCGATCGCGCCGCTGGTGGTCGCCTCGACGTCGCAGTCGGACTGCGGCAGCCGGCCGAACCAGTCCCCCATCACCGCACGGGCCTTGGCCATCGCGGCCTTGGAGTCGGCGACGATCTGGTCGCCGTCGGTGTGGTGCAGCTTGGGGTCGTCGCGGAGCGCCGCGAAGATCGCCTGCACGTCCTCGGTGCCGACGACCTCGGGTCCGAGGGCGCGGTACTCGTCCTCGAGGGCCGCCACCTGTCGCAGGCCGGTCTCGTGGATCTCCTGCGGCGACCGGTCGGTGGTGGTGAAGAACCGGGCCAGCTTGGCGTAGACCTCCTCACCGTCGGGCAGGTGCGTCAGGCCGCACCGGTCGTCGGGTCGCGCGTGTGGGGCGACCTCGTCGCGGAGCACGTTCCGGTAGCGCTCGGCGGCGGGCCGGACCTGCTTCTGCACGACGGCGAGCAGCCGCTCGTGCCAGCGCGCGGCGTCGACACCGGCCGGCGGGTCCTGCACGGCCAGCATCTGGTCCTGGTTGATCGGCGTCGCCAGCCAGGCGTCGAGCTGGGCGACGGTCTGCTTCACGGCGAAGTCGGCCGGCGTGCGACCGGACACGACGCCCTCACGGTGCCGGTCGGCCAGGTCGTGGAAGTGTGCGGCGACGCCCTCGAACTTGCCGACCATCGCCTCGGCGACGTCGGCGTCCGGGACGGCGAGCTTGGGGACGTACATCCCGAGGCTGGACTGCACCCCGAAGATCGGGTTGGCCGCGAACTCGGTGGTCCGCGACTCCAGAAGCTCGGCCTTGGACGTCGCGTCCCACACGAGCATCGAGCGGGTGACCCGCTCGCTGTGGTCGAGCCCGTCCTCCGCGACGGCCTCGGCCCGGGCGACGAAGTCCCGGGCGGTCGCGGCGACGGACTCCTCGGCGCCGCGCCCGACGTCCTCGAACCGGTCGGCGTAGGCGTACTCACCGATCATGTGCCCCCACGTCGGGGCGGTGCGCAGCCGGAAGTCGTAGTAGTCGCTCGCCAGCTGCTCGAGGTCGTCGCTCGGGTCGGTCATCGGGTGCCTCTCAGGCCAGGCCGAGCTTCTCGGCGGTCTCCTCGCGCATCTGTACCTTGCGGATCTTGCCAGTCACCGTCATCGGGAACTCGTCCACCACCATCACGTAGCGCGGGATCTTGTAGTGCGACAGCTTCCCGGTCGCGAACGCCTTGACGGCCTCGGCGTCCAGCGGCGTGGCGCCTGACCGCATCTTCACCCAGGCACAGAGCTCCTCGCCGTACTTCTGGTCGGGCACACCGATCACCTGCACGTCCTCGATGTCGGGGTGCGTGTAGAGGAACTCCTCGATCTCGCGCGGGTAGACGTTCTCGCCGCCGCGGATGACCATGTCCTTGATGCGGCCGACGATGTTGGCGTAGCCGTCCTCACGCATCACGGCGAGGTCCCCGGTGTGCATCCAGCCCTCGCCGTCGATGGCCTCGGCGGTCTTCTCCTCCTCGTCCCAGTAGCCGATCATCACGCTGTAGCCACGGGTGCACAGCTCGCCGGTCTCGCCCCGCTCGACGGTCTCGCCGGTGGCCGGGTCGACGACCTTGATCTCGACGTGCGGGTGGACCCGCCCGATGGTGGAGGTACGGCGGTCCAGGTCGTCGTCGCTGCGGGTCTGGGTGGAGACCGGCGACGTCTCGGTCATGCCGTAGGCGATCGACACCTCGGCCATGTGCATGTCGGCCACGCAGCGCCTCATCACCTCGACCGGGCAGATCGAGCCGGCCATGATCCCGGTGCGCAACGTGGACAGGTCGTAGTCCGCGAAGTCGGGGGCGTTCTGCATCGCGATGAACATCGTCGGGACGCCGTACACCCCGGTGCACTTCTCGTCCTGCACGGCCTTGAGCGTCACGGACGGGTCGAAGCCGGGCGCCGGGATGATCATCGCGGCGCCGTGGGTGGTGCAGCCGAGGTTGCCCATCACCATGCCGAAGCAGTGGTAGAAGGGCACCGGGATCGCCAGCCGGTCACGTTCGGTGAAGTTGATCGTCTCGGTGACGAAGAATCCGTTGTTGAGTATGTTTCGGTGCGACAGGGTCGCGCCCTTGGGGTAGCCGGTGGTGCCCGACGTGTACTGGATGTTGATCGGGTCGCCCGGCTCGAGGCCGGCCATCCGGTCGCGGAGAGCCTCCACGGGGACCTCGTCGCCGCCGGCGACCAGCGCGTCCCAGTCCGGTGTGCCGATGTAGACGACCCGCTCCATCGCCAGGGCCTCCAACGCGGCGACCTCCTCGACCATCGCCCGGTAGTCGCTGGTCTTGAACGCCTCGGCGCTCACCAGCAGCTTCAGCCCGGACTGGTTCAGCGCGTAGGCCAGCTCGTGGGTCCGGTAGGCCGGGTTGACGTTGACGATGATCGCGCCGATCTTGGCTCCTGCGTACTGCACCAGCGTCCACTCGGCGCAGTTCGGCGCCCAGATGCCGACCCGGTCACCCTTCTCGACCCCGGCGGCCATCAGCCCTCGCGCCAGGGCGTTCACGTCCGCGTCTAGCTCGGTGTAGGTCCAGCGACGGCCGGACGCCACCTCGACCAGCGCCTCGCGCTCGCCGTGCTCGGCCACGACCCGCTCCAGGTTGGCGCCGATCGTCTCCTCGAGCAGCGGGGGTTCGGTCTCTCCGGCGGCGTAGGACTCCATGTCCCGCAGACTAGTGAGCCGATCTGCCGACGCCTACCCCTCGATCGGAGAGGTACGACGCGCCGCGGGCGCCCGACGAACCGGTCGGGCCGTTTGTCCGGGCGCACAACCAAAGGGTCAGTCCCCCCGACCGGGCCACCAGAGACGCACCGCCTCCAGGGCCAGGTAGAGGTGCACGACATCGCAGGGTGCGTGCAGGTCGCGGCCGGTCAGCTGGGTGACCTTGGCCAGGCGGTAGCGGACCGTGTTGGGGTGGCAGTGCAGCAGCCGCGCCGCCTCGGTCGCCGATCCCTGGCCGTCGTACCAGGCCCGCAGCGTGCCGAGCAGGAGCTCGCGCTCCTCGGGCGTCTGCTCCAGCACGGCACCCAGGACCTGCTGGGCGAGCCCGAGGGCCAGGTCGGGTGTCGCCGCGACCAGGGCGGCGACGCGCGCCTCGCCGAACTGCATGACCTCGTTCTCGCCCGGGGTGGCGGTGCCCCGGGCGAGTCGGGCCTGGGTGACCGCCAACGGGGTGTCGACGAGGGCCTCGAAGGTCTCGCTGATGCCGACGCGCCCGATGCCGAGGGAGCCCAGGTGGTTCATCAGCCGGTCGAGCCGCGGGGAGCCGGACAGGACGACGAGGCCGGCCTCACCGTCCGCCTCGGAGCGCCACGCCGAGCGCACACCGAGCGAGGCCAGCGCGCGCTCCACCGTGGCCGGGGCGCGCTCGTGCTCGACGGGCCACGAGTCGCACGCCACGACCACGAAGCTGCCCACCTTGGGGAGCCTGAGGGCGTCGGCGACGTCGGCGAAGCTCTGGTCCGCGGCGCTCGCCCCGCTGAACAGCGACGCGAGCGCCGCCTCCCGCAGCCGCACGTCCCGCAGCAGCTGCTCGGTCTCCACGTCCCGGTAGGCGGCGGCGAGCTCCTGGCAGTAGACGTCCACCGCGCTCCACAGCGCGGACGCGGAGCCGAGGAGAGCCCGGCTCGACTCGGGGTCCTCGCCGCACAGCCCGAGCAGCCTGTTCCAGATGTAGAGCGCCGTGAGGCGGTAGGCGTGCAGCACCATGGTCAGCGGCACGCCGGCCTGCGCCCGCTCGCGCCCGGTCCGACGCGGCGCCGCCAGGCGGCTGGTCTCGTTGACCATCACGCTCTCCACGAGCCCGACGATGTTGGGGCTCACCGCCTTGACGAGACCCTCGAAGCTCATGATCTCGACGTAGTGCGGCTCTTCCTTGCGGATGATCTCGGCCGTCGCGCAGGCGATCGCGTCGACCTCGTCCAGCAGCTGCTCGCAGGCGGCCTTGATCCGCGGGTCGACCCGCAGCACGTCGACGATCACGAGATCCCCTTTGTGACGGCGGACAAACAATCGTGCCCGATGTGAGTGTCGTCACTATGGACCACGGGTGGGTGCTCGGACAACGGTAGTGGTGTCCCATACGCAACGTCGACGACCGGAGCCGATCGCGTGAACCTCGCCGAGAACCTCGACCGGACCGCCCGCGCACGCGGGCGCTTCCCGGCGCTGCGCCTCGGCGACCAGGTGACCACCTTCGGCGAGGTCGACTCCTGGAGCCGCCGGGTGGCCGGGTTCCTCGCGGGCCACGGGATCCGGCCGGGCGACCGCGTCGGCCTCATGCTGCCCGACGTGTGGGAGTTCGCCGTCCTCTACTACGGGATCCTCCGGCTCGGGGCGATCGTGGTCCCGCTCGACGCCCAGCTCGCGGAGCGCGGCGTGCACCACCGTCTCCAGGACTCGGGATCACGGGCCGTCGTCGTCTGGGCTCCCCTGGACGCCTCGGTCCGCCCGGCGGCGCGTGCGCTCGGCGTGGTGGCCTGGGCGCTCGAGCCGGGCGGACTCCTGGCCCTGCTGGGCGACGTCGCCGCGCGCGACCTCGTCGAGCCGAGGTCCGCGGACGACCTCGCCGTGATCTCCTACACCGCGGGCACCACCGGTGAGCCCCGCGGCGCCGCCCTCACGCACGACAACCTGCTGCGCAACTGCGAGGTCGTCGTCAACGACCTGCTCCAGCTGACCTCCGAGGACGTCGTGCTGTGCGGTCTCGCGCTGTCGCACCCCTTCGGCCAGACCCTCGGGCTGAACGCCGCCGTGCGCGCCGGCGCCTGCCTGGTTCTGCTCGCCCGGTGGGACGCCGGAGCGATCCTCGACACCCTGCGCGACCAGGCCGTCACGGTGCTGGAGGGCCCGCCCACCCTGTACGACGAGGTGCTGCACGATCCACGGCACACCGACCACGACCTCCCGCCGCTGCGGATCTGTGTCTCGGGGATCGCCGCGATGCCGACCGACGTACAGCTCCGGTTCGAGGAGGCGTTCCACTGCCTGGTCCTCGAGGCCTACGGCCTGGCGGAGACGTCGCCGCTGGCCAGCTTCAACCGGAGGGACCGTCGTCGGGTGGGCTCGATCGGCGTCCCCGCGACCGGCGTCGAGCTGCGGGTGCTGGACGACACCGGCTCCGAGGTCGGGGCCGGGGAGCCGGGCGAGATCGTCGTGCGCGGCGCCAACGTGATGAGCGGCTACTGGGACCGCCCCGAGCAGACGGCCGCCACCGTGGTCGACGGCTGGCTGCGCACCGGCGATGTCGGCGTCCGGGACGAGGACGGCTTCTTCTTCGTCGTCGACCGCCTCCAGGAGCTGATCACCCGCGACGGCCGCCGGGTCTTCCCGCGCGCGGTCGAGGCGGTCCTCCACGAGCACGAGGCGGTCGCGGACGCGGCCGTCATCGGCGTCCCGCACCCGGAGCTCGGGGAGGAGGTGCACGCCGTCGTGACGCTGCACCCCGGCGCGATCACCACGCCCGGCGAGCTGCGGGACTTCGTCCTACGGCGGCTCGGGCCCCACACCTCTCCCCGGGAGGTCGACATCGTCGAGCAGATGCCCAAGTCCTCGACCGGCGAGATCCTCAAACGCGCGATTCGTCTGGAGAGCAGAGCATGACCGACACCCCCACCCACGACGACCGTCCCATCCTGGAGGTCCGCGACCTCGTCGTCACCTACGGCGGAGTGGTCGAGGCGCTCAGAGGGGTGAGCCTCTCGGTCGCGGAGGGCGCCGTCGTGGCGCTGCTCGGCAGCAACGGGGCCGGCAAGACGACCCTGCTGCGGGCCCTGTCGGGCACGCTGCGCCTGCATCGTGGGCGCGTCGACAGCGGCGAGGTCCTCTACCGGGGTGAGAACCTGAAGGGCCGCGACCCGGCCCGGTGCGTCGCCAGCGGCCTGGTGCAGGTGCCCGAGGGGCGCCGCATCTTCACCCGGCTCACCGTCGAGGAGAACCTCAAGGCCGGTGGCCTCGCGGTGCGGGACCGCAGCGGGCGTGAGGCCGACTACCAGCGCATCTACGACATGTTCCCCGTGCTCGCGGACCGCCGCTCCCAACGGGCCGGGCTGCTGTCCGGCGGTGAGCAGCAGATGCTCGCCATGGGGCGCGGCCTGATGGCCCGACCCAAGCTCCTGCTCATGGACGAGCCCTCCCTCGGGCTGGCGCCGCGCGTCATCGGGCAGATCGGTGAGGTCATCCGCGAGATCAACCGCCAGGGCACCTCCGTCCTGCTCGTGGAGCAGAACGCGACCATGGCTCTCGGCGTCGCCGACACCGCCTTCGTCCTCGACGTCGGCCAGGTGTCGCTGTCCGGGTCGGCCGCCGAGCTGTCCCGGTCCGACGCCGTCCAGCGCCTGTACCTCGGTCACGGCGCCGAGGAGTCGACGTCGCGGCGGACGGTGGCCACGCACACCCGGAAGCTGACGAGGTGGTCCGAATGAGTCCCACACCCGTGCCCACGACAGCGATCCGCGAGGACGTGGAGACGCTGACCGTCGAGAACGTCACGGTCGAGTTCGGTGCGCTGAAGGCCCTCTCGGACGTGTCGTTCACGGTGCAGCCCGGCACCGTGCACGCGATCATCGGGCCCAACGGAGCCGGAAAGTCGACGATGTTCAACGTCCTCTCGGGCGTCTACAGCGCCACGGCGGGCGAGGTGCGCCTCGGTGACACCGTGCTCAACGGGATGCGACCGCACAAGATCGCCAAGCTCGGCGTCGCGCGGGCCTTCCAGAACATCGCCCTGTCGTCCACGCAGAGCGTCGCGGAGAACCTGATGCTCGGGCGGCACGCCCTGACCCACGCCGGCTTCCTCGCCGCCGGGCTCCGGCTGCCCAAGGCCACGAGAGAAGGACGACGGCACGGGGAGCGCGTCCGGGAGATCGCGGAGTTCCTCGAACTGGGCGAGAAGCTCGACGTGCCGGTGGGCGTGCTGTCCTACGGCGACCAGAAGCGCGTCGAGGTGGCGCGAGCGCTGTGCACGGAGCCCCGCCTGCTGCTGCTCGACGAACCGGTGGCCGGCATGAACGCCGAGGAGACCGAGCGGATGGCCCAGGCCGTGCTGGAGATCCGCGACGAGCTCGGCATCTCCATCGTCCTCGTCGAGCACGACATGGGGATGGTCATGAGCATCGCGGACCGGGTCACCGTGCTCGACTTCGGCCGCCTCATCGCCGACGGAACGCCCGAGGAGACGCAGGCCGACCCCGAGGTCATCCGCGCCTACCTCGGCTCCGGGGACGACACCGGCCCCTCCGACACTCCGGACCAGGTCCCCCACGAGGAGAGCTCACCATGACCCAGTTCCTGTCCCTGCTGCTGAACGGCCTGTCGCTCGGGGCGATCTACGCCCTGATCGCGTTGGGTTTCGTCATCATCTTCAAGGCGAGCGAGGTCACCAGCTTCATGCAGGGCTCGCTGCTGCTGCTGGGCGCCTACCTGATGGGCCGGCTCCACGAGTCGCTGGGCTTCTGGGGCGCGGTCGCGGTCGGCATCGCCGGCTCGGCCATCGCGGCGATGGTGGTCGAGCGTCTGCTCATCAACCGGTTGCGCGGTGCGCCGGTCATCAGCCTGGCGATCCTGACGATCGGCGTCGACCTCATCATCGTCACCGAGCTGACCAGACGCATCGGCTCCGACATCCTCAACCTCGGCCACCCGTGGGGTGGACGCGCGATCTCGATCGGCGGGATCGGCATGACCACCAACCGGGCGCTCGCCATCGTGGTGGCCGGTGTGCTCATCGGCGCGCTCTTCTTGACCTTCAAGTTCTCCAGCTGGGGCATCTCGATGCGCGCCGCGGCCGAGGACGGGGAGGCAGCGGCCCTGATGGGCATCCACATGGGACGCGTCTCGATGTTCGCCTGGATGCTTGCGGGGGTGCTGGCCGCGGTCGCCGGTCTCTTCGCGGTCGGCGCGCCGACCCCGGGCGTGACGCCCGCGGTGGCCACCGTCGCGCTGAGCGCCCTGCCGGCCGCCATCCTCGGGGGGCTCGACTCCACCGGCGGGGCCCTGGTCGGCGGCATTCTCATCGGTCTGGCCGAGGCCATGGCCGCCGGCTACCAGGACCAGATCGCCTTCCTCGGGCGCGGGTTCGGCGACGTGGTTCCCTACGTCGTGATGGTTGCCGTCCTGCTGGTGCGCCCGTCCGGGCTGTTCGGCACCAGGGAGATGACCCGTGTCTGAGACCACCACCGTCCGCGAGCCGCAGCCCCGCGAGAAGGCACCCCGACGCGCCGCCCGGTCCAGGGGCCGCCTGGTCAGGCTGGTGGCGTTGCTCGTCCTGGTCGCGGTGCTGATGCTGCTCCCGCTCTACGTCCAGGAGTTCTGGCTCCGCACCGGGTTTGCCGTGTTCGCCGCGATCATCGGCGCGCTGGGACTCAACCTGCTGGTCGGCACGACCGGCCAGCTCTCGCTCGGGCACGCCTTCTTCCTCGCCGTCGGCGCCGTGACCTACACCTACGTCTCTGGCTTGCCCGGCGGCACCGCCAACCCCTACGACGGACTGGGCTGGCCCCCTCTCGTCGGCATGGTGCTGGGGGTGATCGCGGCGGGAGCCATGGGGGTGCTGTTCAGCCCGATCGCCGCCCGGCTGCGGGGGATCTACCTCGGCATCGCCTCGCTCGGACTCGTCTTCATCGGGGAGCACGTGCTCAACACCTGGACCTCGGTGACGGGTGGCTTCAACGGCCGTCTCGTGCCGGGGTTCTCCCTGTTCGGCTTCAGCTTCGGCGGCAGCGATTCGCCGTACCTCGAGGTCCTCGGGGTGCCGTTCGGTCAGGCCGAGCGGCTGTGGTACCTCGGCCTGGCGCTGTGCATCGCCGCCTCCTGGTTCGCCGCCAACCTGCTGCGCTCACGCCCGGGCCGCGCGCTGCAGACGTTGCGGGACAGCGAGGTGGCGGCCTCGGTGATGGGCGTCGACGTGCCTGCCTACAAGGCCAGGGCGTTTCTCGTCTCGTCCATGTACGCCGGACTGGCGGGGGTGCTCTACGCGCTGTCCATCGGCTCGGTGGCCCCGGACTCGTTCGGCCTCACCCTCTCGGTGCAGTTTCTGGCGATGATCGTGCTGGGCGGACTGGGGTCCGTGACCGGCTCGATCATGGGCGCCGCCTTCGTCAGTGCGCTGCCGCTGGTGTTCCAGCAGTACGCCGGCTCGTTGCCCTTCATCGTGAACCCCGGGCAACCCGGCATCGTGGCGAGCCAGGCGGCCGCCTTCCTGTACGGCGCGGCGATCGTCCTCGTCGTGCTCTTCGAGCCCGGCGGCCTCGCCGGCCTCGCGCGCCGCTTGCGGCGCCCCACACGTGCACCCGGCGACAGGTCCGCGACCACCTCGGGTGCGGACCCAGACCAGGTCACCCAGCCGGCGCAAGCCGACTCGTCAACCATAGGAGACAACGAATGAGGAAGACCACGAAGCGGGGAGCGGTCGCGCTCGTCTCTGTCGCCATGGTGCTGACGGCCTCGGCCTGCAGCACCAAGACGTCAGGCTCGAAGCAGTCCAGCCAAGGCGGGGTGAAGATCGGTCGCGGGATCGACGGCACCACCATCCACCTCGGAGCCCTGACCGACCTGACCGGTGTCTTCGCGGCGCTGGGCAAGGACATCACCAACGCCCAGGCGCTCTACTGGAAAGCCCAGAACAGCGGCGACAAGATCTGCGGGAAGTACACCGTGGACGAGACCGTCAAGGACCACGGCTACGACACCCAGCGCGGCATCCAGCTCTACAGCTCGATCCACAACGACGTCCTGGCCATCGAGCAGACCATCGGCTCCCCGATCAACACCGGCCTGCTGCCGCAGTTCGCCACGGACCACATGGTCAACATCCCCGCCGCCTGGGCCCAGTCGCTGAGCGAGAGCCCGCAGATCGCGATCGTCGGTGCGACCTACGAGGTGGAGATGATCAACGTCCTCGACTACCTCCTCAAGGAGGGCAAGATCAAGGAGGGCGACAAGATCGGCCACATCTACTTCGAGGGCGAGTACGGCGCGGGCGGCCTGGCCGGCTCCAAGTACTTCGCCAAGCAGCACGGCATGCAGATCGTCGAACGGCAGATCCAGTCGACGGACGCGGACATGACCGCTCAGGTCTCCAAGCTGAAGGCCGTCGGCGTCAAGGCGATCGCGCTCACGGTGGCACCGGGCCAGACGGCCTCGGTCGCCGGGGTGGCTGCCGCCCAGGGCCTGAACGTCCCGATCGTGGGCAACAACCCGGTGTTCGCCCCCGCCCTGCTGGCCGGTCCCGCGGGCCCGGCGCTGAAGCAGAACCTCTACGTCGCCTCGCCGGTGGCGCCGTTCGACAAGCTCCCGGACCTGCTCAAGTCCTACCAGGCCGTCCACCCGGGCGACCCGACCCTGGGTGTCGTCTTCGGCACCGCGGCGGCCGACGTGATGCGCCAGATCCTCGACAAGGCGTGCGACGACGGCGACCTGACGCCGGAGGGCGTGTCCAAGGCCAAGGACGAGCTGGGCACCGTCGACACCGGTGGTCTGGCGGTCCCGCTGATGTTCAAGACCGGTAAGTCGCCGAGCGACGCGAGCTACATCTTCCGCGCCGCCGACGTCCCCGGTGGCGCGAAGTCCGTGTCCGACAAGTTCGTCGGTGACGACGTGGCCGGCTTCACCAGCGGAGGCTGATCGCCGCACCACACCGCAGCCGACACGACCAGAGGGGCCTCGCCGGATCACGGCGGGGCCCTTCGGGCTTCACGCGGCGGTCCAGCCGCCGTCCATGAGGAACGAGCTTCCGGTGATCGAGTCTGTGCCCGGTCCGCACAGGAAGCCGACCATGTCGGCCACCTCCGTGGGCTCGACGAGTCGCTTGACCGGCGTCCTGACGAGCAGGACGTCGTCGAGGACCGCGTCCTCGTCGATGCCGTGGGTGCGGGCCTGGGCCTGGATCTGTCCCTCGACCAAGGGGGTCCGGACGTAGCCCGGGCACACCGTGTTGCTGGTGACCCCCTTGCTCGCCGCTTCGAGGGCGATGACCTTGGAGAGACCTTCGAGACCGTGCTTGGCCGCCACGTAGGCCACCTTGTACGGCGACGCGCGATGGCCGTGCACGGACGAGACGTGCACGACCCGGCCCCAGCCGCGGTCGTACATCCCGGGGAGCAACGCCCGGGCCAGCCGGAACGGCGCCTCGAGCATCAGCCGCTGGATGAACCCGAACCTCTCCGGGTCGAAGTCCTCGATCGGCGCGACGTGCTGCACGCCCGCGTTGTTCACCAGAATGTCGGCGTGCACGTCGCGCCCCAGGCCGAGCGCGTCGATCGAGGCGCCGTCGGAGAGGTCGGCGACCAGGAAGTCGCCGCCGACGTCCTCGGCCGCCTGCCGGGCACCGGACTCGTCGCGGTCGAGCACGATGACGTGCGCGCCACCGGCCGCGAGCCGGACGGCGACGGCGCGGCCGATGCCGCTGGCCCCTCCGGTCACGAGCGCGGTGCGACCGGACAGCGGGGGGTGCGTGACGGGGGTCTCGGTCATGCCCCGACCCTAGGCGTCCCGGCGGTGGAACAGCGCGAGGCTGGCCGCCATCGCCACAGCGGTGAGCCCACCGAAGATCAGCACCGCCCCCGCGACCGAGAGCGGGCTGCCGAGGAATCCGTCCGCCTCGGGGATCTGGGCGATGATCCGGCCGCCGGCGTTGAACGGCAGGAAGCGCGTGACCTCGGAGTGCCGGCTGAGCGCGGGCACCAGTGTGAACACGACGGAGATGACGTTCTCGACGGCGAGCGGCCACAGGAACAGCAGCACCAGGGCGGCCGTCTGGTTGCGCACCAGCGCGGTGAACGCCGCGGCGAGCCAGCTGAACACCAGCGTGTAGAGAAGCGCCCGGGCCAGGGCTCCCCACGCGTCGCCGGAGAACACCGCGATGCCGTCACCGTGCAGCCACAGCCACCCGACCAGCATCGAGAGCAGCGTGGTCACCAGCGTCACGGTGACGACCCAGGCGCCGACCACGACGAACTTGGCGGCCCACGCCGCGGTGCGCGAGCTCAGCACGGTGAGGGTGGCCCGGACCATGCCGTGGCGGTACTCGTGCCCCCAGGCGAACACCGCGATCATGGCCAGGATGTAGGCCACGAAGTAGGGCACGCCGAACACCGCGAACTGGGTCGCGATGCCCTCCCCGATGCCGGTCAGCTCCGACGGCTTCGGCGGCACGGCGGACTGCATCGAGAAGTGCAGGCCCATCGAGACCAGGAACGACAGGCCGACCCCGAAGACGACCGCGACGGCGGAGAGCCAGTAGGTCGAGCGGATCGTGCGGATCCGGGTCCACTCGTAGGCGAGTGCCGCGGTCATGCGGTCTCCCCCGCCCGGTGGGTCTTCTGGGCCTGGTGGGCTTGGTACTCCTCCGCGCCCTGGGTGGCCTCGAGGAACGCCTCCTCCAGGGTGGCGACCCGGTTGGACAGCTCGTGCAGCCGGATCGACGCGTCGTAGGCCAGGTCGCCGATCCGCGCCGCGTCCAGCCCGACGACCGACACGACGCCGGGCTCCGTCGTCTCGACGGTCGCCCCCTCCCGCCGGAGTACGTCGACGAGGTCGGCGGCCTGCGGGGAGCGCACCACGACCGCGTTGCGGACCGACGTCTTCACGAAGTCCTCGATGGGTCCGCTGGCGATCAACCGGCCGCGACCGATGACGACGAGCTGGTCGGCCATCAGGGCCATCTCGGAGAGCAGGTGGCTGGAGACGAACACCGAGCGGCCGGTCGCCGCGAAGCCCCTGAGCAGCTCGCGGATCCACTGGATGCCCTGCGGATCGAGCCCGTTGGCCGGCTCGTCGAGGATCAGCGTGTGCGGGTCTCCGAGCAGGGCGGCGGCGAGCCCGAGGCGCTGGCCCATGCCTAGGGAGAACGTGCGCGGCTTATTGCGGGCGACGCTGGTGAGGCCGAGCTGCTCGAGCACCTCGTCGACGCGGCTCGTGGCCAGGCCGTTGGCCGCCGCGAGCATCCGCAGGTGGTTGCGGGCCCTGCGCGTCGGGTGGAACGGCTTGGCCTCGAGCAGGGTGCCCACCTGGGTCATCGGGCGGGTCAGCGAGGTGAAGGGCATGCCGTCGAACGTCGTCGTCCCGCGGCCGTGGTCGAGGCCGAGCATCAGCCGCATCGTGGTCGACTTCCCGGCGCCGTTCGGCCCGAGGAAGCCGTAGATCTCACCTGGCGCGACGGAGATGTCGATCCCGTCCACGGCGCGTGGGCCCTTCTTGTACTCGCGGACGAGCCCGCGTACCTCGATCCCGTTCTCGGCCGTCACCGTTTCACCCTACCCGTGGGCTCTGGGGCTCCCTCAGTCCAGCGGCTCCAGCGAAAGCCGGGTCGCGACGACGGGCTTCCCGTTCCGCTGATAGGCGATGTCCACCGAGTCGTTCTGGCGATAGGTGCCGGCGATGCCGGTCCACAGCGACAGCCAGCGCCAGAAACCCAGCTTGCCTTCCGTCTTCAGCTCGCGTTCGAAGACGAGCGTGCGGCCCTCGATCGTGTAGTCGCCACCCTCGCGCTGCTCGACACCGTTCACGAACACCTCGAAGGGGCGGACGACGTCGGCAGGCAGCCGTACGCGCGTTCCCCGATACGAGCCCTCCGGCACGTTCATAGAATGGCAGTCGGTGCCGTTTCTCTCCTTCTTGGCCCAGTTCGCGCCGGTGGCGCCCGAGTCGCCGAACGCCGAGGGGATTCGCGACAGCTGGCTCGTCGTCTCGATCTTCGTGTTCGCGATCTTCGTCCTCGTCGAAGGGCTCCTGGTCGCGTTCATCGTCAAGTACCGGCGGCAGAATCGCCCCCGCTTCGAGGACGGCGCGCAGGCCCACGGCGCGACGAAGCTCGAGCTCGCGTGGACGGCCGGCCCGGTCGTCGTGCTCTTCCTCATCGCGTCGTTCGTGTTCATCGAGCTGCCGGGAATCAAGGACATCCCGGAAGCTGCGGCGGGTGAGGAGCAGCTCGAGATCAAGGTGACGGGGCGCCAGTACTACTGGCAGTACGAGTATCCGAACGGCGTCATCGCCATCGACCAGATGCGCGCTCCGGCCGGTGTGCCCGTGAGCCTCGAGGTGACCGCCCCCGACGCGGATGTCATCCACTCGTGGTGGATTCCCGCGCTCGGCGGCAAGATCGACGCAATCCCGGGCGTCGCCAACGAGACGTGGTTCCAGGCGAAGAACGAAGGGACGTACACGGGGCAGTGCGCCGAGCTCTGCGGCCTCGAGCACGCGCGGATGCTCGCGTCGGTCGAGGTCATGTCGAGCGACGGGTTCGACACCTGGCTCGAAGAACGACGTGCCGAGCAGGACGCGGGGTCCGGCGAGCTCGGCCAGGAAGAGTGGGAAGGCGTCTGCGCGAAGTGCCACGGGCCGAGCGGCGAGGGCGGCATCGCCCCGCGCATCGCCGGCTCCCCGACGCTCACCGATCGCGATGCGCTCGCGAGCATCGTCCGCTCGGGGCGCGGCACGATGCCCGCCGTCGGCTCGGGCTGGACCGACGAGCAGATCGCAGTGCTCCTCGACTACCTCACGGAGAATCCGCCCAGTGGTAGCTAGAGCAGAGACGCCGCCGGCCTGGCAGAACGGCAAGTTCGCGAGCTGGCTCGTTACGACGGATCACAAGCGCATCGGGATCCTCTACATCGCGACCTCGCTCGTGTTCTTCGTCCTCGCCGGGCTGATGGCGCTCGCCATGCGCCTCCAGCTCGCCCAGGCGAACGCGGACATCATCGGGGCGGATCGCTACAACGAGCTCGTCACGATCCACGGAACGACGATGGTGTTCCTCGTCGGCGTCCCGATCCTCGCCGGGTTCGGGAACTTCCTCGTGCCGCTCATGATCGGCACCTCGGACATGGCGTTCCCGCGTCTGAACGCGCTCTCGTACTGGTTCTTCGCGCTCGGCGGCACCATGCTCATGCTGAGCTTCTTCGCCGACGGTGGCGCGGCGGACACGGGCTGGACCGCCTATCCGCCGCTGTCGATCCAGGCCCCCGGATCGGGGCAGGACCTCTGGATCCTCTCGCTCCACCTCCTCACGGTCTCGACCGTGGCCGGGGCGGTGAACTTCATCGTGACGATCACCAACATGCGCACGCGGGGGATGAGCTGGACTCGCATGCCGCTCTTCGTCTGGTCGATCCTCATCTACGGCTGGCTGATCATGGCCGTCATGCCGGTGCTCGCGGCGGCATTGACGATGCTGCTTCTCGACCGCGGCGTCTCGATCGGCCCGTTGGACGTGCAGACGAACTTCTTCAACCCCGCGGACGGCGGATCGTCGGTTCTGTACCAGCACGCCTTCTGGTTCTTCGGGCACCCCGAGGTCTACATCATCGTCCTGCCCGCATTCGGGATCATCTCCGAGGTCCTCCCCGTCTTCGCGCGCAAGCCGATCTTCGGCTACAAGGCGATTGTCGCGTCGACCGTCGCCATCGGCTTCTTCTCGATGCTCGTGTGGGCCCACCACATGTTCACGGTCGGCCTGCCGATCTCACTGCAGGCCTTCTTCATGATCGCGTCGATGGTCATCGCGGTCCCCACGGGGATCAAGATCTTCAACTGGCTCGCGACGCTCTGGCGCGGCAACCTGAGCTTCGACACGCCGATGCTCTATTCGCTCGGGTTCCTCTCACTCTTCGTCATCGGCGGTCTCACGGGGATCTACCTCGCGGCCTTCCCGATCGACTGGCAGGTGCACGACACGTACTTCGTCGTCGCACACTTCCACTACACGCTGATCGGTGGCGTGGTCTTCGCGATCTTCGCGGGTCTCTTCTACTGGTGGCCGAAGATGTTCGGCCGGATGCTGAACGAGAAGCTCGGCAAGTGGCAGTTCTGGACGCTCTTCGTCGGCTTCAATCTCGCGTTCTTCCCCCAGCACCTGCTCGGTCTCCAGGGCATGCCGAGGCGCGTCTACACCTATTCGAACGAGAGCTGGGAGGGCTACAACCTCGCCTCCACAATCGGCTCGTACGTCATGGGGATCGCGATCCTCCTCTTCATCGTGAACGTCGTCAGAACCACGCGCAGTGGGCCCAGAGTCGGGAACGACCCCTGGCAGGCGGACACGCTCGAGTGGTACACAACCTCACCGCCACCCCCCCACAACTTCGACGAGGTGCCCTATGTCACGAGCGCCAGGCCGCTCTACGATCTCCGGCGGAAGCTACGTGAGCAACGTGGGACAAGAGAACCTGTCTAGCACGCCGACACCCGGCCCTCTCTTCTGGCTGTCGGCAGCAGCCGGAGCGGTCGCCGTTGGCCTCGTCGTGGCGAGCGCAGCGCTCGAGCTGGGCACGACCCACTGGGGTCTCGCCGCTATTGCTCTGCCGCTGCTCGTCGCGAACGCGATCGTCGCGCGCTGGGCGTATCGCGAACTCTTCCTGCGAGCTGTTGCGGCGGTCGCGTTGTTCTCGCTCGCGATCGCGCTAGGCGGAGTGGTCGCTTGGAGCGGTGACGCAACCTGGGCAAGCGTCCTGCACGTCGGCGCCGCCG
>JBDSMW010000124.1:0-33891 GCA_039915665.1 Nocardioidaceae bacterium | reverse complement strand
GAGCAGGAAGTCCTCGGGAAAGTAGTCGATGAGGCAGTTGGGCGCCGAGCCGCGCTGCCGGCCGTCGATGTGCATCGAGTAGTTCTCGATGCCCGAGCAGGACCCGACCTGGCGCATCATCTCGACGTCGTAGGTCGTGCGCATCCGGAGCCGCTGGGCCTCCAGCAGCTTGCCCTGCTTCTCGAAAACCGCCAGCTGGTCCTCCAGCTCGAGCTCGATGCCGCGGATCGCGCGCTCCATGCGCTCGGGCCCCGCCACGTAGTGCGTCGCCGGGAAGATGTGCAGCTCGGTGTCCTCGGTGACCACCTCGCCGGTCAGCGGGTGCAGCGTCATCAGCCGCTCGATCTCGTCACCGAAGAACTCGATGCGGATCGCGAGCTCCTCGTAGACCGGGAAGACCTCGAGGGTGTCGCCCCGGACCCGGAACGTGCCGCGGGTGAAGGCCATGTCGTTGCGGGTGTACTGGATCTCGACCAGCCGGCGCAGCATCGCGTCGCGGTCGTGCTCGTCGCCCACCTTGAGGCGGAGCATCCGGTCGACGTACTCCTGGGGGGTGCCGAGCCCGTAGATGCAGGAGACCGTCGACACCACGATCACGTCGCGACGGGTCAGCAGCGAGTTGGTGGCCGAGTGCCGCAGCCGCTCGACCTCCTCGTTGATCGAGGAGTCCTTCTCGATGTAGGTGTCCGTCTGGGGGACGTAGGCCTCGGGCTGGTAGTAGTCGTAGTAGGAGACGAAGTACTCGATGGCGTTGTTGGGCAGCAGCTGGCGCAGCTCGTTGGCGAACTGGGCGGCCAGGGTCTTGTTGGGCTGCATGACCAGCGTCGGCCGCTGGAGCCGCTCGATCGCCCAGGCGATGCTCGCGGTCTTGCCCGTGCCGGTCGCACCGAGCAGCACGATATCCTTCTCCCCGCCCAGGATCCGCTTCTCGATGTCGGCGATCGCGGTGGGCTGGTCGCCGGACGGGACGTAGTCGGACTCGACCTTGAAGGGGGCGACCCGGCGCTGGAGATCGGTCACTGGCCTCATGCCGGAAGCGTACGACCCACCGCCGACAGGATAGGTTCTCGTGCGTGATCACCCGTCGCGCGATGACCTCGGTCGTCCGGCGGACGGTTCTGTCCGTGCTGGGGCTGCAGCTCGTGCTCGCGCTGGTCCTCACCCTGGTCGACTCCCGCCGCCGCCGCGGCCGCAAGCCGAAGCCGTTCCCCACGACGCCGCCGGCCGAGGTGTCGATCGGTGGGGGCACCGTGACGACGTACACCTTCGGCCAGGACCTGTACGACGACATGCTGGCCGCCATCGAGAGCGCCGAGCACCGGATCCTCTTCGAGTCCTACATCTGGAAGGCCGACGCGACCGGCGAGCAGTTCAAGCAGGCGCTCAGCCGGGCGGCCGGCCGGGGCGTCGAGGTCTACGCGGTGTACGACGGGTTCGCGAACCTCGTGGTCTCCCCCCTGTTCAAGCGGTTCGGGCCTCGTCTCAAGGTGCTGGAGTACCCCGTCTACAACGCCGGGCTGCGGTTCTTCGACCTGCGTCGCTACGGCCGGGACCACAGGAAGATCCTCGTCGTGGACGACACCTCCGAGCACGCCGTCGGGTTCGTCGGCGGCTACAACATCGGCTCGGCCTACGCCACCGAGTGGCGCGACACGCACGTCAGGATCACCGGGCCGGGTGTCTTCGACCTGGCCCGCACCTTCGCGGACTTCTGGAACCTCAACCGGCGGCCCCGGCACGGCGCCCACCCCCTGCTGCTCGAGACCGCCGCCGACTGGGAGCCCCGCATCCGGGTGCACCGCAACGTGCCCCGCCTGTGGATGTTCCCGATCCGGTCGATGTACCTCGAGGCGATCAACCGGGCCTCCCACCACATCTGGATGACGCACGCCTACTTCATCCCGGACCCCGACTTCGTCGACGCGATCGTCGCGGCGGCCCGCCGCGGCGTCGACGTGCGCCTGCTGCTGCCGGCCATCTCGAACCACGTCGTGGCCGACTGGCTCTCGCGGGGCTACTACGGCGAGATGCTGGCCGCCGGGGTCCGGATCTTCCGCTTCCAGGGTGCGATGGTGCACGCCAAGACCTCCACCATCGACGGGCGCTGGTCGACCGTGGGCACGGCCAACATCGACCGGCTCTCGATGTCCGGCAACTACGAGGTCAACGTCGAGTTCGTCGACGCCTCGATGGCGCAGCAGATGGAGCGGATCTTCACCACCGACCTGTCGAACTGCGTGGAGCTGACCGCGGCGACCTGGGCGGCTCGCGGGGTGCACCGCAAGTTCACCGAGACCGTGCTGGCCCCCTTGCGCCCGCTGCTCTGAGGGTTGCCGCCACCGGCGACCGACCCGCCCGCCCTGCACTCGGGGGCAGTCGCGGGCGCACGGGGGGTGGCCTGCCGTCGCAGCCGCCACGGAGCTGGTGAGCGGGACCGGCTCAGCGTGCGGATCCTCGAGCAGTCCCTGGCCTGGTTCGCCCGGGCCCCGGCCGACCGGCGGGACCCGGCTGGCGGTGAGCTCATCGACTGGACACCGACGTACCTCTGGGGCCGACGTGGCATGCGTCACTCGTGAATGGGTAGGTCTTCCGGGAGGGAAGAGCCGGATCCACCCGACCCACCGACGAGCTCCTGGGAGGGAGACCACGTGCATTTCGACAAGGGCGCCGTAGCGGCGGCGCTCCGACGACAAGGTGACCACGACCGGGCACAGCAAGCGGAGTGCGCCCTGCCCCGGCGGGTCGACACGAAGCGCGACGCAGGCATCCTGCACCAGCTCGACGTCGACATCGAGCAGATGGAGGCCGACGCCACGGCTCGCGGCTGACTCAGTCCCGCGCGCTCGACACGTCCAGCTCGCCGTCGGCGTACCACCGGCGAATGACCTTCTTGTCGAACTTGCCGACCGAGGTGCGCGGCACCGCCTCGATAAAGGTCCACGCGTCCGGCAGCTGCCACTTGGCATGAGACTCGGCGAGGAACGCCCTCAGCTCGGCGGGCTCGACGCTGGCGCCCTCGCGGAGCACGACGGACGCGAGCGGACGCTCCTGCCACTTCTCGTCCGGGATGCCCACGACGGCGGCTTCCAGGACGTCGGGGTGGGCCATCAGGGCGTTCTCGAGGTCCACCGAGGAGATCCACTCGCCGCCGGACTTGATCACGTCCTTGGAGCGGTCGGTCAGTCGGATGTAGCCGAGCCCGTCGAGGTTGCCGACGTCGCCGGTGCGGAGCCAGCCGTCGCGGAACTTCTCACCAGAATCAGACACCGGGTCGTCGTCCTTGTAGTAGGCGCCGGTGACCCAGGCGCCGCGTACCTCGAGCTCGCCGACCGCCTCGCCGTCCCGGGCCAGGACGTCCCCGGACTCGCCGACGATCCGGCCCTCGATGCCGGGGAGCAACCGGCCCTGGCCGCCGCGGTAGCGCCACTCGTCCTCGCCCTCGACGCCCACGGGCGGGCGCGCGACCGAGGCGACGGGTGAGGTCTCGGTCATCCCCCAGGCCTGCACCATCGTGATGCCGTGCCGGTCCTTGAGCGCCCGCTGCAGCGTCACCGGGACCGCGGACCCGCCGCAGAGCACGAGCCGCAGGTGTGAGGAGAGCTCGACGTCCTCGTGCTGGTCGAGGTAGGACAGCACGTCGTTCCAGACCGTCGGCACCGCGCCGGAGATCGTCGGCCGCGTCTCGCCCATGAAGCGGCAGAGCGGCTCGGCCTGGAGCCAGCGGTCCGGCATGACGAGGGATGCCCCGGTCATCACCGCGGCGTAGGCCAGGCCCCACGAGTTCGCGTGGAACATCGGCACGATCGGCAGCACCCGGTCGGTCCAGGTGAGGCCGCCGACGATGCCCATGCTGACGGCCATCGAGTGCAGGTACGACGAGCGGTGGCTGTAGACCACGCCCTTCGGGTTGCCGGTCGTGCCAGAGGTGTAGCACATGGCCGCGGCGTCGAGCTCGTTGATCTCGGGCCAGTCGAAGCTGTCGTCCGCGGCGGCCAGCAGGTCGTCGTACAGGTGCACCTGCTTGCCGCTGGACCGCAGCGCGTCGAGGTTCGAGCTCGAGGCGTCCGGACCGGCGACCAGCACGTGCTCGACCGACTCGAACGTGGGCAGCTGCTTGGCCAGCAGGTCGACGAGCGAGTCGTCGACGATGACGACCTTGTCGTCGGCGTGGTTGGCGATGTAGGTGAGCTGCTCGGGGAACAGCCGGATGTTCAGCGTGTGCAGGACCGCGCCCATCGACGGCACGCCCAGGTAGGCCTCGAGGTGCTCGGCGTTGTTCCACTGGAACGTGCCGACCCGCTGGTCACCGGAGATCCCCAGTCCCCGCAGGGCGTTCGCCAGCCGCGCGGCCCGGTGACCCAGCTCGACGTACGTCTGCTCGCGGGAGCCGCCGGCCGTAGCCGTGACGACGCGGCCGTCGCCGTGCACCTCCGTGCCGTGGCGCAGGATAGCGCCGATCGTGAGCGGGAACTCCTGCATCGTGCTGCGCATGGCGAGCCTTCCTGTGCTGTCTTTGGGCGCGTGTCGTCGAGCGTCTGCCCGCATCCTGCCGTCCCGTCCCCAGGGCGTCCAGGGAACGTCCGGCAACCTCCCCTAGGGTCGGGGCATGGATCCCGAGCTGCTGCCCCTGTCCCGCAAGGCCTGGGGAGACCTGGAGACCCTCCACGTCGTCGGGTACTTCGCCCCCGAGGTCCGCGATGCCTACGTCGCCGAGGGCCTGGACGCGAGGCTGGCCTACTTCCCCGGCCGGGCAGCCGCGTTCGGCGAGGCCGGTCCGGGCCTGACCATCGCGACGTTCTACGTCTTCGCCCCCTGGCTCGTCGAGGCCGCGCTGCCGTCCGCGTGGCAGTCCACGACGCCGGCCCGGATGGTCGAGGCACGTCGCACCGGGATGGCCGCGGCGCTCGAGCGCGTCGTCGGCTCCCCCGACGTGGGCGAGGCACTGACGATCGCCCGCGACGTCTGCGCCGCGCTTACCCCGCAGGGCCGGCCGCTGTACGCCGCGCACGCCGACCTGCTGTGGCCCGACGACGACCTGATGGCCCTGTGGCACGCGGCGACCCTGGTCCGCGAGCACCGCGGCGACGGCCACATCTCCGTCCTGCAGGCGCACGGTATCGACCCGGTCGAGGCGACCGTGCTCGGCGGCAACTTCTCCGGCACCACCGGCTTCCTGCACAAGACACGCGGCTGGTCCGACGAGGAGTACGACGCGGCGACGACCCGGCTGCGGGAGCGCGGCTGGCTCGACGCCGACGGCGCGTTCACCGACGAGGGCCGGACGGCCCGCCAGCAGGTCGAGGACCAGACCGACCGGCTCGCCGTCGAGGGCTGGGCCGCCGTGGGCGCCGAGCGGACGGCTCGGCTCCACGAGCTGGTCAAGCCTTTGCGCGCGCAGGTGATGGCCTCCGACACGCTGCCGCGGTCGCTGCGCTCGTCCTGACTCGGCCTGGCCCCCAGGGTTCACGACCGTGGCCGGGGGTACGACGAGACCCATGACTTCTCTCCTCCCCCTCGGTGACGAGCGCTTCGTCTCCCTCACGACGTTCCGCCGGACCGGCGTGCCCGTCTCCACCCCCGTCTGGATCGCCCGCGACGGCGCCGCCCTGCTTGTCACGACGCCCTCGGGCAGTGGCAAGGTGAAGCGGCTGAGGCACACCGACCGCGTCGAGCTCCGCGCGTGCTCGCGGTCCGGCAAGGTCGCCGAGGACGCGCCGACCGCCACGGGCAGCGCCGCGATCGAGGAGCGGGACCGCCCGGCCTTGTTCCAGGCGAAGTACGGCCTGGAGTATCGCCTGTTCATGCTCGTCGAGCGGCTGATGACCAAAGGGCCGCGCGACCGGGTCATCGTGCGCATCACGCCGGCCTGACCCAGGCCGACTGGCCGGCCTGGGTTAGGGTCGGGCAGATCTGGGCACAAAGGACCCATGCTGCTGTCGATCCTCGGGACCCTGATGAGTTCCGGCACCGTGTTCGCGCTCGCCCTCGACTGGCGACGCAACCCGGACGTCTGAGCCTCCCGCACTCCCCGGGCTCAGGCCGGCAGGTGCCGGCGGGGGGCCATCCGCGGGCCGTGCCGCGGTCGGCTCAGACCCGCGAGCTCGATGAGCCGTTGCACCCGGTAGCGGTGCGGCCGGTAGGGCTCGAGCAGCTCTTCCAGGCCGTCGTCGTCGACCTCCCGGCCGGTCAGCGCCCAGCCGACGTTCTTGGCGATGTGGTAGTCGCCGAAGCTCACCGCGTCGGCGTCCCCGTGGGCCCGGAACCGGACCTCGGCGCTCGTCCACACCCCGATGCCCGGCAGGGTCCGCATGCGCCGGTCGGCCTCGTCGGCGGGGAGCGAGGCCGTGCGCTCCAGCGCCGCCGCGACCTGGGCCGCTCGCACCACGGTCCGGGACCGGGCCGGGTCGATGTGCATCCGCAGCCACTCCCAGGACGGGATCATCCGCACTGTCTCCACCGAGGGCTGCACCCATAGGCGACGGTCGGCCCCGGCGCCGGGGGCCCGCTCCCCGAACCGGTGCACCAGCTGGCGGAAGCCGCCGAGCGCCTCCTGCCCGGTGACCTTCTGTTCGATGATCGCGGGCACCAGCGCCTCCATCACCAGGCCGGTGCGGCAGACCCGCCAGTGCGGCCGGCGGCGGTGCGCGTCGGCCAGCACGCGGTGCGTGGGCGCGAACCCCGAGGTGTCGTCGTCGGCCCCCAGCATCGACGGAACGCTGGCCAGTGCCCAGTCGGCGCCGTCGCCCCACGCGCTCGCGTGCACCTCGCCGTCGGCGGGCCGCGAGCGCAGCCGCAGCGACGCGGTGCCCTCGGGCGTGCGGATGCCCCGCCAGATGCTGCCGTCGGGGTCGACCTTGTACGTCGGGTCGGCGCTGCCCTTGCGCAGGATGGACAGCGTCGTGTCGGTCGCGCACGGCCATCCCGGCCGCCACACGCGCTCGGTCTCCGTCACAGGACGAGAGTATGTCGGCGCGGTCCGACAGAATGACGGCGTGCTGCTCGCAGACCTGGTGAAGGCGTCCGCCGCGGTCGGGGCCACCCGATCGCGCAAGGCCAAGACGGCCGCGCTGGCCGCCGCTCTCGTGGAGGCCGGCCCGGACGAGGTGCTGACCGCGACCTCCTACCTGTCCGGCGTGCTGCGCCAGCGCCGCACCGGGGTGGGCTGGCGGGGCATGACCGCACTGCCCGACCCCATCGAGGCGTCCTCCCTCACCGTGTCCGAGGTGCACGACGCGTTCGAGGAGATGAGCGAGCTGGCCGGTGCGGGATCGCAGGCACGGCGCGCCGAGCTCGTCACGTCCCTGTTCGGTCGGGCCACGTCCGAGGAGCAGGCCTACCTGCGCGGTCTCGTGACCGGAGAGCTCCGACAGGGCGCGCTGGACGGGTTGATGCTGGACGCGGTGGCGATCGCCGCCGACGTCCCCGCCTCCACGGTCCGGCGTGCGTCGATGTTCGCCGGCGCCACCCCGCCGGTCGCGGCGGCTGCGCTCACCGGCGGGGTCCCGGCGCTCGAGGAGTTCGGGCTGCAGCCCGGCCGCCCGATCCGGCCGATGCTGGCGTCCAGCGCCGCCGAGGTCGACGAGGCGATGGCCAAGGCGGGTCCTGACGGCGCGGCGGTCGCGGTGGACAGCAAGCTCGACGGCATCCGGGTCCAGGTGCACAAGCACGACGGCGAGGTGCACGTCTACACCCGCAGCCTCGACGAGATCACCGACCGGGTCCCCGAGGTGGTCGAGGCGGTGGCGGCGCTCCCGTCGCACACGTTGGTCCTCGACGGCGAGGCGATCGCCCTCACCCCCGACGGACGGGCCCGGCCCTTCCAGGAGACCGGCGCCCGGACCGCGAGCCGTGTGGACGTGGCCGCCCTCCGTGCGTCGGTCCCCCTGACGTCGTACTTCTTCGACCTGCTGCACGTCGACGGCGAGGACCTGGTCGACGCGCCCGGGCACGAGCGGTTCGCGCGGCTCGCGGCGCTGCTGCCTCCGGAGCTGGTGGTCCCGCGCACGGTCACCGCCGACCCGGACGTGGCCCGCCGACTCTTCGCCGAGGTGGTCGCTGCCGGCCACGAGGGCGTCGTGGTGAAGTCGCTGGACGCGCCCTACGACGCCGGGCGACGCGGCGCCGCGTGGGTCAAGGTCAAGCCGCGGCACACCCTGGACCTCGTGGTGCTCGCCGTCGAGTGGGGCAGCGGGCGCCGGCAGGGATGGCTGTCGAACATCCACCTGGGCGCGCGGGACCCCGAGACCGGAGAGTTCGTGATGCTCGGCAAGACCTTCAAGGGCATGACCGACGAGATGTTGACCTGGCAGACCGAGCGCTTCACCGACCTGGCCACGTCGCCCACCGACCGGACGTCGTACGTCGTGACCCTGCGACCGGAGCAGGTCGTGGAGATCGCGTTCGACGGCATCCAGACGTCGACGCGCTACCCCGCGGGCATGGCGCTGCGGTTCGCACGGGTGCTGCGCTACCGCGACGACAAGACGGCCGACGAGGCCGACACGATCGGGACAGTGTTTGGGATGCACCAACCTGGTTAGTAGATAGGTGCTGGTTCGGATCGCTGCGCAAACTCCGGGAGTGCCATGAGCAACCTGTTCCGCACGAAGACCATCGAGCAGTCCATCGCGGACACGGAGGAAGGCGAGCACCAGCTTCGCAAGCAGCTCGGACCGCTCCAGCTGACCGTGTTCGGCGTCGGCGTCGTGATCGGCACCGGCATCTTCGTGCTCACCGGCGAGGCGGCCGGCGAGAAGGCCGGCCCCGCGGTGGCGCTGTCCTTCGTTTTCGCCGGCATCGCCTGCGCCCTCGCGGCGCTCTGCTACGCCGAGTTCGCCAGCACGGTCCCGGTGGCCGGGTCGGCGTACACGTTCTCCTACGCCAGCCTCGGCGAGCTCGTCGCCTGGATCATCGGCTGGGACCTGATCCTCGAGCTGGCGCTGGGCGCGAGCACCGTGGCGGTCGGCTGGTCGACGTACTTCGCGGACGTGATGAAGCAAGCCGGCATCACCATCCCGAGCTGGGCCTACGGCGACGGCCACAACCTGGTGGCCGCGGTGATCGTGCTGATCCTGACCGGCGTGATCTGTGCCGGCGTTAAGGTCTCCGCCCAGGTGAACTTCGTGATGGTCGTCGTCAAGCTGGCCATCGTGCTGCTGGTCATCGTCGCCGGCGTCTTCTTCATCAAGTGGGCGAACTACTCCCCCTTCATCCCGCCGGCCGGCTCCGACGCGGCCGCCGGCGCAGCGCCCACGCCCTCGCTGCTGCAGGACCTCGGTCTCGCTCCGGGCGCGTTCGGCATCAGCGGCATCTTCACCGGTGCGGCCCTGGTGTTCTTCGCCTACATCGGCTTCGACATCGTCGCGACCGCGGCCGAGGAGACCAAGAACCCCCAGCGGGACATGCCGATCGGCATCCTGTCCTCGCTGGCGATCTGCACGGTGCTCTACGTCGCGGTCTCGCTGGTCGTCACCGGGATGGTGAAGTACACCGACATCAAGGTCGAGGCCCCACTGGCCGAGGCATTCCGGTCGGTCGGCCATCCGGGCTTCGCGACGGTGATCTCCGTGGGAGCACTGATAGGGCTGACCACGGTGATGATGATCCTGATGATGGGTCAGAGCCGCGTGTTCTTCGCGATGAGCCGAGACCGGCTGCTGCCGCCGATGTTCGCCAAGGTCAGCCCCCGCTTCGGCACCCCCGTCCGCACCTCGATCCTCACCGGTGTCGCGGTCGCGCTGATCTCCACGTTCGTGCCGCTCACCGAGCTGGCCGAGCTGGTCAACATCGGCACGCTCTTCGCGTTCGTGCTGGTCGCGATCGGTGTCCTCGTGCTCCGCAAGAAGCGCCCGGACCTGGAGCGGGCGTTCCGCTGCCCCGGGGTGCCCGTCGTACCGATCCTGGCGGTCCTGGCCTCGGTCTACCTGATGCTCAACCTGCCCGCAGCCACCTGGATCCGTTTCCTGGTGTGGATGGTCATCGGCCTCGCCGTCTACTTCGCCTACGGCGCGCGCAAGAGCCGTCTCGCCACCGACCCCAACTACTCCCGGGACGCCGACGCAACGGCCGCCGCCGGGCGACGCGACCGCTGAGCGGCTGGCCGTGCAACGCGCAGTTGCACGGCCGTAGCATGGTCGCATGACCTCGCAGCCGGCCCTCGAGCCGAAGCAGGACGGGCGTCGTACGGCGGCCGCGGCCCGCCGGCGACGTCGCGAGAAGGAGATCCTCGACGCGACCCGGGCCCTGTTCGACGCACGGGGCGTGCGGGACGCGCAGATCGAGGACATCGCCAACGCGGTAGGTATCAACCGGGCGATCATCTACCGGCACTTCTCCGGCAAGGAGGAGCTGTTCGCGCTGACGCTCGTCGGCTACCTCGAGCAGCTGGCGGCCAGCCTGCAGGACGTCGACCGCACCGACCTCCCCGCCAAGGACCGGCTGCGCGCGATCACGGCGGCCTTCGTCGACTACGGCCTGGCCTACCCGGCGTTCGTCGACTGCGCCCTCACCCTGATGCGGCGGCCCGGACCGGAGCTGCTCGACGAGATCAGCGAGGGCGCGATGTACCGCCTCGGCCGCGGCATCTCCACCTGCCTCGCCACGGTCGCCGCCGCGATCCAGTCCGGTGTCGACAGCGGCGTGTTCCACACCGAGGACGTGCACCTGCTCGCGAACACGCTCTACGCCAGCGGGCTGGGCGGCCTGCAGCTGGCCCGCGTCGGCATGCTCGTCAAGGAGGCCGCTCCCGGCGTCCCCACCACGGCCAAGCTCTCCCCGGAGCAGGTCAAGGAGCACCTGATCGCCGCGAGCGTGGCGATGGCCGTCGGCGCCCGGAACTGACGAACCTGAGAAGGGCGACGACCCGGCGCCGAGTAGGAGTCAGCGCTCCAGGATCGCGGTCACGCCCTGGCCGCCGGCGGCGCAGATCGAGATGACCCCGGTGCCGGAGCCCTTCTCGGCCAGCAGCTTGGCCAGCGTCGCGACGATCCGACCGCCGGTCGCGGCGAACGGGTGCCCGGCCGCCAGGGACGACCCGGCGACGTTGAGGCGCGCCCGGTCGATCGAGCCCAGCGGCGCGTCGAGACCCAGGCGCTCCTTGCAGAAGATCGGGTCCTCCCACGCCTTGAGCGTGGCGAGCACCTGCGAGGCGAACGCCTCGTGGATCTCGTAGTAGTCGAAGTCCTGCAGGGTCCTGCCCTCGCGCTCGAGCATCCGCGGCATGGCGTACGCCGGCGCCATCAGCAGTCCCTCGCCGCCGTGCACGTAGTCGACGGCGGCCGTCTCGTAGGCGGTGAACCAAGCCAGCACCTCGAGGTCGTGCGCCGCGGCGTACTCCTCGGAGCACAGCAGGACGGCCGAGGCGCCGTCGGTCAGCGGCGTCGAGTTCGCGGCGGTCATCGTGGCCGCCTCGCCCCGACCGAACACCGGGTTGAGCTTGGCGAGCTTCTCCAGCGTCGTGTCGGCGCGCAGGCTCTGGTCGCGCTCGAGGCCCTGGAACGGCGTGACCAGGTCGTCGAGGAAGCCCCGGTCGTACGCCGCCGCGAGGTTCTGGTGCGACGACAGCGTCAGCTGGTCCTGCTCCTCGCGACCGATCTGCCACTCGAGCGCGGTCAGCGCGGCGGACGCGCCCATGGACAGGCCGGTGCGCGGCTCGCTGTTCTGCGGGATCGAGGGCGCGAGGTGCTGCGGCCGGACCTTCGCCAGCGCGGCCAGCCGGCCCTGAAGCGTCTTGGCCCGGTTGGCCTCGAGCAGGATCTTGCGGAGCTTCTCGTTGACCGCGATCGGCGCGTCGGAGGTGGTGTCCGTGCCGCCGGCGATGCCGACCTCGATCTGGCCGAGGGCGATCTTGTTGGCGACCTGGACGGTCGCCTGGATGCCCGTGTCGCAAGCCTGCTGGAGGTCGTAGGCCGGCGTCTCGGGCGCCAGCTTCGACCCGAGGACGGCCTCGCGGGTCAGGTTGAAGTCGCGCGAGTGCTTGAGCACCGCCCCGGCGACGACCTCGCCGAGCCGCTGGCCCTGCAGGCCGTAACGGGTGACCAGGCCGTCGATCGCGGCGGTCAACATCTCCTGGTTCGACGCGGTCGCGTAGACGGTGTTGGAGCGGGCGAACGGGATGCGGTTGCCGCCGATGACGGCGACCCGGCGGGTCTGGGTCTGTCCCAATGACATGGGATGCTCCTCACGGGTTGGTCACGTTACTGCTGGGTACAGTTTGGCCCGGACCACCCAAGAAGCAAACTCGTCTGAGGCCGAGGTCACGAAACATGGACCCCGAGTGTCACATCCGGTTACAAGTTTTCGACGCCGACGCTAGGAGAGCGAACCCGATGAGCGACCGCTACCAGTCCCTGATCCACACCCCGGTCGGCCAGCTGCTGGCCAAGAACCTCGGCCTGCCCAACCCGGTGCGGCTCGACCGGTGGACCGAGGGCTCCCCGCTCGTGGCCGGCACGGTCGCGGTGGGCGGGGACGGTCGGCTGGGCCGGGCCGTGGTCGCGGCGCTCGACGAGCTCGGCATCGCCGCCGTCGACGACGCGCCCGCTGACCAGTTGTACAAGGGCCTGGTCTTCGACGCCACCGGGATCACCTCCTCCGACCACCTGGTCGACCTGCAGGAGTTCTTCACCCCGCTGCTCCGCAGTCTCGAGTCGTCCTCGCGCATCGTCGTGCTCGGCACTCCCCCGGAGTCCACGAACTCCGCGGCGGAGCGCGTCGCGCAGCGCGCCCTCGAAGGCTTCACCCGCTCCCTGGGCAAGGAGGTCGGCCGCGGGGGCACCGTCCAGCTCGTGTACGTCGTCCCGGCGGCCGACGGAGCCCTCGCGTCGACGCTCGCGTTCCTGCTCTCGCCGAAGTCGGCCTACGTCTCGGGCCAGGTGGTCCGGATCGGGTCGCACGGTTCCACCGCCGTCGCGGAGCAGGTCCAGGACTGGGCCGCTCCCCTGACCGGCAAGGTCGCGATCGTCACCGGCGCGAGCCGCGGCATCGGTGAGCAGATCGCCCGCGTGCTGCACCGGGACGGCGCGACGATCCTCGGGATCGACGTACCCCAGGCGGCCAGCGAGCTGCAGGCCCTGATGACCGAGCTCGGCGGAGACCACCTCACCCTGGACATCACGAACAAGGACGCCCCCCAGCGGATCGCGCGGCACGTCAAGGAGAAGTTCAAGGGCGTCGACGTCGTGGTCCACAACGCCGGCATCACCCGGGACAAGCGGTTGATGAACATGAAGCGGGACACCTTCGCCTCCGCGATCGCGGTGAACCTCACCGCGCCCGAGCGGATCACCGCCGAGCTGATCAAGCAGAAGCTGGTCAACAAGAACGGCCGCATCGTCGGCGTCGCGTCGATCGCCGGCATCGCGGGCAACCTCGGCCAGACCAACTACGCCGCCTCCAAGGCCGGCGTCATCGGCTTCGTGGACAGCCTGGCCGACGACCTCAACAACGGCATCACCGTGAACGCGGTGGCCCCCGGGTTCATCGAGACCAAGATGACCGCGGCCGTGCCGTTCGCCACCCGCGAGGTCGGCCGGCGGCTCAACGCACTGTCCCAGGGGGGCCTGCCGATCGACGTCGCCGAGACGATCGCCTGGCTCGCGAACCCTGCGTCCACAGCCGTCAACGGCAACGTGGTCCGGGTGTGCGGCCAGATGATGCTGGGGGCATGAGGAGATGACCGGGAACAACGAGCCGCGCGTGGTCGAGAGCTCCCCCTCGACGCTGTCGATGATGCTCAAGGCGGCCCTGCCGGTGCTGCCCGGCGCACACCTGGTGCCGGGCGTGCGCAAGAGCGGTGACACCCTGCCGGACCTGACGCTGACCCGGCACGACGTGCCCGTGGATCGCGCCCACGTCGCGGCGTACTCCGAGGTCTGCGGCTTCACGCTCAAGGAGACCCTCCCGGTCACCTACCCGCACCTGCTCGCCTTCGGCCTGCACCTGCAGATCATGACCGACGGTTCGTTCCCGTTCCCGGCCATCGGGACCGTGCACCTCGAGAACTCGATCACTGCGCACCGCCCGATCGCGGCGACCGAGAAGCTCCAGGTGACTGCCCGGCCGGACCACCTGCGCCTGCACGCCAAGGGCCGCGTCTTCGACCTGCTGACGACCGTGCACTCCGGCGGCGAGCTCGTCTGGGAGGAGACCAGCACCTTCCTGCGGATCGGGAAGGGCGACCGGGAGGCTCCGGCGAGCACGCTCGACCGTCTGGACCAGCCGGACTCGACGGGTACGTCGTGGAAGCTGGCCGGCGACCTGGGCCGTCGGTACGCCGCGGTGTCCGGCGACCACAACCCGATCCACCTCTACGCGCTCACCGCGAAGGCGTTCGGCTTCCCGTGCCAGATCGCGCACGGCATGTGGAGCAAGGCCCGTTGCCTCGCGGCGCTCGACGGCCGGCTGCCGGACGCGGTGACGGTGGAGGTCGCCTTCAAGAAGCCGGTCCTGCTGCCCGGCACCGTGCAGTTCGGGTCCGCGCGGCGCGACCAGGGCTATGCGTTCGCGCTGTCGCGACCCCAGGACGGGAAGCCGCACCTGCTCGGCCGGTTGGGGCCTGCCAAGATCTGAGGATGGCCGCCTCACGCATCATGTCCCGCAGGGACCTGGAGTTCCTGCTCTACGAGTGGCTCGACGCGGAGGCGCTCACGGCGCGGCCTCGCTACGCCGAGCACGACCGGGACACGTTCGACGCAGTGCTCGACCTCAGCGAGCAGATCGCGACCGGGCACTTCGCGCCTCTCAACCAGCTCGTCGACGCATCCGAGCCGTACGTCGGTGACGACGGTGCCGTGGTGCTGCCGCCCGAGGTGGCCCGCGCCCTCGCGGCCTACACCGACTCGGGTCTGCCCAGCAGCGTGTTCGACGCCGAGCTGGGCGGGATGCAGCTGCCCTTCGTCGTCCACCAGGCGGCTTCCAGCTTCTTCCAGGCCGCCAGCATCGGCGCGTTCGCCTACCCGTTCCTGGCCGAGGGCAACGCGAGCCTGCTGGTCGCGCACGGCACGCCCGACCAGGTGCGCCGCTTCGCGGAGCCGGTGATCGCCGGCCGGTGGTACGGCACGATGGCGCTCTCGGAGCCGCAGGCCGGCTCCTCGCTGGGCGACATCACCACGCGCGCCGTACGCCAGGACGACGGCAGCTACCGGGTGAGCGGCACCAAGATGTGGATCTCCGGCGGCGACCACGAGCTGGGGGGGAACATCGTCCACCTGGTGCTCGCCCGCACACCCGACGCCGCTGCCGGCGTCAAGGGCATCTCGCTGTTCATCGTGCCGAAGCACCTGGTCGACGAGGACGGGTCCCCGGGCGAGCGCAACGACGTCGCCCTGGTCGGCCTCAACCACAAGATGGGCTACCGCGCGACCACGAACACCCTGCTCAACTTCGGCGAGGGCCTCACCACGCCCGGAGGGGTCGCCGGCGCCGTCGGGTTCCTCGTCGGCGAGGAGGGTCGCGGGCTGACGTACATGTTCCACATGATGAACGAGGCCAGGGTCAGCGTCGGTGCCGGGGCCGTGGCGCTGGGCTACACCGGCTACCTGCACGCCCTGGACTACGCCCGCGTCCGCACGCAGGGCCGCCCCGTCGGCGCCAAGGACCCGGCCGCGCCGCCGGTCGCACTCGTCGAGCACCCGGACGTTCGTCGGATGCTGCTGGCCCAGAAGGCGTACGTCGAGGGCGGACTGGCGCTGATCCTCTTCTGCGCGCGACTCGTCGACGACTCCCGCACCGCCGGTGACGCGTCGACCGCGCAGGACGCGGAGCGTCTCCTCGGCCTGCTCACGCCGATCGCCAAGTCCTGGCCCTCCCAGTGGTGCCTGGCCGCCAACGACCTCGCCATCCAGGTGCACGGCGGTTACGGCTACACGCGCGACTACCTCGTCGAGCAGCTCTACCGGGACAACCGGCTGAACCCGATCCACGAGGGCACGCACGGCATCCAGGCGCTCGACCTGCTCGGCCGCAAGGTGGTGGAGGGCGACGGTGCCGCGCTCGGCATGCTGGGCAGCCGCCTGCACGCCACGACCCGGGCCGCTGCCGGGGCCGGTGGTGAGGCCGCGTCGTACGCCGTCCGGCTCGACGAGGCCTGGGACGACGTGCTGCGCGTGACGGCGGCCCTGTGGGCGAAGGGCGACCCCGCCCTGGCGCTGGCCAACGCCACCCTCTACCTCGAGGCGCTCGGCCACCTCGTCGTCGCCTGGCTCTGGCTCGAGCAGCTGAACGTGGTGGGCGACTCGGCCGGCACGTTCTACGACGGCAAGCGCGCCGCCGCGCGCTACTTCTACGCCTTCGAGCTGCCCACCATCGGCCCCAAGCTCGCACTGCTGGAGTCCCTCGACACGACCACCCTCGACCTGGACCCCGACGTCCTCTGACGGCGCTGGGCCGAGGTCCACAGGAAGCCCACAGCAAGTCCCCATGAACGTCCAAGACACCGACGGCATGCTCTTGTCATCAACGCTGCGCCAGATGACAGAGGAGACCTCGTGTCCGAGGAGACCGGAAGTGGCAACCGTCGGCGCGCCCGCTTCGACGCGGTGGTCCGCACGGCCGCTGGGGCCGCCCTGTGGCTGGGCCTGCTGTTGGTGACCTACTGGTGGGTGGCCGACGGAGGGGTCCAGGACCTCGGCGGGTGGGCGACCGGCCTCACGTCGGTCGGCCGGCTCTCCGGCCTGGTGGCCTCGCTGCTCCTGCTCGTGCAGGTGCTGCTGATGGCCCGGGTGCCGGTGCTGGAGGCCGCCTTCGGGCAGGACCGCCTCGCGCACACGCACCGGCTGGTCGGGTTCACCTCGTTCAACCTGATGCTGGCGCACATCGTCACCATCACCTGGGGATACGCGGCGGGGCAGATCGCCCGGACTCCCGCCACCCTGTGGGACCTGGTGACCAACTACTCCGGGATGCTGCTCGCCACCGGCGGCACCGTCGCCCTCGTCATGGTGGTCGTCACCAGCGTCAAGGCGGCCCGGCGCCGGCTGCGCTACGAGTCCTGGCACCTGATGCACCTCTACGCCTACCTCGGCGTGGGACTGGCTCTTCCCCACCAGCTCTGGACCGGGGCGCAGTTCATGGCCTCGCCGGCCCGCACCGTCTTCTGGTGGGGCGTCTCCATCGTGACCGCCGGTGCCGTGCTGGTCTGGCGCGTCGGCCTCCCGATGTGGCGCAACCTGCGGCACCGGCTGACCGTCACGTCGGTGGTGCCGGAAGGCAACGGCGTCGCGTCGGTCTACGTCACCGGCCGCCGGCTGGACCGGATGCGCGTCGAGGCCGGGCAGTTCCTGTCCTGGCGCTTCCTGGCCGGCCCCGGCTGGAGCCGCGCCAACCCCTACTCGCTCTCCGCCGCACCTGACGGCCGGAGCCTGCGCATCACCGTGCAGTCGGTCGGCGACGGCAGCGCCGCCAGCTTCGGCCTGAAGCCGGGCACCCGCGCCCTGGTCGAAGGTCCCTACGGCCGGCTGAGCGCCCGGACCCGCACCAGGCCCAGGGTCGCCCTGATCGGAGCCGGCGTCGGCATCACGCCGTTGCGGTCGCTGGCCGAGGGCCTGGACTACGCCCCCGGTGACGCGATCATCCTGCAGCGCTTCACCGACGAGCCGCTCTTCGCCCGGGAGCTGGAGTCTCTCGGTCACGACCGTGGCCTGCAGGTCCTCGGTCTTCCCGGTCGGCGGCGCCGGCCCGACTCCTGGCTCGGCGACCACATCGGCACGGTCGACGACCTCACCGCGCTGCGCTACTGGGTGCCCGACATCGCTGACCGCGACGTCTACGTCTGCGGCCCGGAGCAGTGGACCGCCCTCGTCCGCGCCACGCTCCTCGACGCCGGCGTGCTCCCCGACCTCATCCATCTCGAGACGTTTGCCTGGTGACCTCATGAAGCGCATCACGTTCTGGTTCCTCAGCACCCTGTCGGTCGTCGTGCTGCTCTTCGGGTACGACGGTTCGACGGTCGCCACCACCACGGCGACGCCGCCGGCCGTCGTGTCCAGCGGCGGCACCAGCTCCTCGGGGAGCACCGGCTCCTCTGGGAGCACCACCTCGAGCGGTGCCAAGCAGTCCCCCCCACAGCCCACCGCGAAGACCAGCACCGTCGCCGGTTCCGTCGCGTCCACCCAGTGGGGCCCGGTCCAGGTGCAGCTCACGGTCAAGGCCGGCAAGATCACCAAGGTCAGCGTCGTGCAGTACCCCTCCGGCAACGGCAAGGACGCCGAGATCAACAGCTACGCGCTGCCGATCCTGACCCAGGAGACCACCTCGGCCCAGAGCGCGAGCATCGACATGGTCAGCGGCGCCACGGTCACCAGCACCGGCTACATCCAGTCGTTGCAGAGCGCGATCGACCGGGCCAACCTGTGAGCGTGACGGCCTTGCCGCTGCGGCACCGCGTCGAGCAGGTCATGGGCCTGCCGGTGACGCTCGCCCTGCGCGGCCGGCACGTCGACGACGACCTCGCGGAGGTGGCTTGGGCGTCCGCCGTACGCCTGCTGCACGAGGTGGACCGCGACTTCAGCACCTACCGTGCGGACTCCTGGATCTCGCGGCTCGGTCGGGGCGAGGTGGGCGTCGAGGACTGTCCTCCCGAGGTCTCGGAGGTGCTGGCTCTCGGCGAGCAGGCGAAGCGGGAGTCCGACGGCGCCTTCGACGTACGACGGACCGACGCTGACGGCGCCGTCGCCCTGGACCCCAGCGGCGTCGTGAAGGGCTGGGCGGTGCAGCGCGCGGCGCAGCTGTTCTCGGAGCTGCACGAGACCGACGTGTGCCTCTCGGCCGGCGGGGACCTGGTCTGCCGCACGGCGGCGCCCGGGTCCCCCGGCTGGCGGATCGGGATCGAGGACCCCGCCGACCCGTCGCGGGTCGTCGCCGTCGTGCCCGTGCGCGACGGCGCGGTGGCTACCTCCGGGGCGACGCACCGCGGGGCGCACATCACCCACGGCCGCACCGGAGCCGTGCCCACGACCGTCACGTCGGTGACCGTCGTGACCTCCGACCTGACGTGGGCGGACATCGACGCGACCGCGGCTTACGCCCAGGACGCCGACGCCCTCGACTGGTTGCGCACGCGGCCCGGTCGAAGCGGCCTGGTCGTCTGCGCCGACGGCCACACCGAGTTGTTCGGCGGCTGACCCGCCCACCCGTTCTGTCTATTGACCCGGCCTTCGTCGCCGCCGACCCTGAACGTAAAGGTTGATGCACTGTTCGCCATGTGCTCGACGGGGAGGCGTCCCGATGTCAGCCACCGTGTGCCGCCGGGTGATCGGCGCCCCGCTCCTCGTCCTGCTGTGCGCCTGCTCATCGGCCGTGGAGCCGGAGGCGGCGGACGCGCCGCCCGCGAGCGTGACGTCGCTGCCCGCCACCTCCACGCCCGCCACGTCGACCACAACACCTCCCACAACACCTCCCACGACACCTCCCACAACACCTCCCACGACGCCGCTGAGCACGCCACCGACGCCGAACACCTCAGCCCCGAGCCCGAAGGATGAGCGGGACCGGCCCGGCTGGCTCGAGTGGCTGCTCGGCAGCACCCCGAGCGATCGCCCCATCGAGGTGGCGCTGGGCAGCCAGGACACGTCCTTCGAGGTGACCCGGCTCAGCGACTTCTCGGTGCGCATCCCGGGCGTCACCGGGGTGACCCGGGCAGCCCCTCCTCTGATGCGCGTGACCACTCCCGACGGCCGGACCATGTCCGTGGGTCCCACGCAGGGGGACCGCTCGACGTGGGCGTTCCACGCACTACCCGGCGACGCCGTCCTCGACCGGCCAGGCACCTACACGTTCTCCGTGAGCAGCGCGTCCCGCACGCACGCTGACCCGTCCGCCGGCGCCGGGCTCGCCCCGTCGGGGAGTGCGACGCCGACACCAGCCCACACGGCGTCCCCGTCAGGAGGGGGATCGGTCACCAGCGGACGCTTCACGATCGTGACCCCCGACGGTCCCCGCGGCCGGATGGCCGACACACGGACCACTGGCAGCCCGCCGACCGTGTTCCTCACCGGCTACATTCCCGGCGAGCGCGTCTACCTGTCGGCCTACGGCCCGAGCGTCACCCAGGCGCCCCAGGAGAGGGTGCCCTGGGTGCACGACTATCCGGCCCGGCACGCGGACCATGCGGGCGAGCTCGTCGCGGACCTGACCCTGCCGCCGGGGTCGGCGCCTGGCGTCTACCAGCTATGGCTGGACCCGACGTGGAAGTCGTTCACCGCACTGCACTTCGAGCACCCGACCGAGCCATGAAGCTCGCCGGAACCCTCCGCCCCCGACCGCGGAGGACGACGGTCACGTCCGCGCTCGAGTGGTCGATCCACTACGCGGTGCCGCTGGCCGGCCTCGTCGGCGCACTGCTGTACGGCGTCCTCCGTCTCGCCTACGTGTTCTTCTACCTGCAGGTACGCACGACGCCGGAGGAGGTGGGCTACGGGTACGTCGAGATCCTGGTCGGCCAGTTCGTCGGGACGGTCCAGGTGCTGCTCGTCCTGGTGCTGATCTACTGGCTCGTCGCCGCCGCGGTTGCGATCGCGCTGCGCCGGCCCCGGACATGGAGCCTGGTGCTCGGCTCCACCGCTGCTGCCTGCGTGACCGTCGTGCTTGGGCTCCCTCTCCTCGCCTGGGAGGAAGGCGCCGCTGCCGCCGACGGCCTCACCGTGCGCAACCTCTACGTGAGACCGCTGCTGAGCCGGCTGCCGGTGCTCACCGTCCAGGCGGTCCCCGCGCGCGTCACGTCGCTGGATCCCTCCAAACCGGTCACGGTGGACAGCGAGTGCCTGATGTACCTCGGGCGAGCGGACGGTCTCAGCGTGTTCTTCGACGTCCGCAGCCGTGAGAGCGTGCGGCTCCCGTCCTCCGCGATCGTCGTGACGCTGCTCTTCACGCATGAGCTGCGGGGCTGCGAGTACCCAGGGAGCTAGCAGGGCGTCCAGAAGCGCTCGCGTGTGCGGGTCGTCGAGCGTCTCGGCGATCCACACGGCCGAGTCGGGCCGCCTCCTGGAAGGCCGTGCTGGAGCGCACGTCGTCCTCCGAGCTCGGCTGGAACGGCACCTTCGCGGCCCAGCGGCCGTCGGACGTCTCGAGCCGGAACACGAGTCCCTGCTTGCCGCGCGCGACGGACCCGTTCGTCAGCCGCACACCTAGTTGCGGCGCAGGCCCATCCGGGTCGGCGTGATGGTCGCGACGGCGCCCGCGGCCGGCGTGGGCCGGAGCTGGTAGGTCGCGGTCGCGGGCGTCCACACACCGAGGTCGGTGGTGCCGTTGCCGTCCCAGTCGCCGGTGACCGGCAGGTCGACCGGCGTCCCGAGCACCACGGTCGAGATGGTGACCGCGCCGGCCTTGGTGCGCACGCGCAGCGAGAAGGTGCCGGTCGAGGGCGTCCAGACGCCCATGTCGGTGATCTTGTCGCCATTCCAGTCGCCCGTCACCGGCCGGTCGCCGACCGAGCCGAGGGGCACGGTGGCGGTGCCGCCGCTGGTGCCGCGCAACGTGAACACCCGGGTGCTCGGGCTCCAGACGCCGACCTCGCTCGTGCCGTTGCCGTCCCAGTCGCCCGTTACGCCGACGTCGGTGACCTGGCCGAGCGTGATCTGGGTGGTGCTGCCGTCGCCGTTGCGGAGCAGGAACGCCGTGGAGCCGGGGCGACGCACACCGATGTCGGTGGTGCCGTCGCCGTTCCAGTCGCCGCTGACGGGTTGATCCGTGCCGACGCCGTACGGGATGCGCAGCGGGGTGGTCCCGGTCCGGCGCAGGATGAACTTGGACACCGCGGCCCGCCGGAACAGGGCCGGCTCCTCGGTGCCGTCGCCGTTCCAGTCGCCGCCCTGCAGCACGGTGTCGCTACAGCTCTTCGAGGCCTGGGTGGCGCCCATCGCGAAGGCCACGCGGTGGAAGTACGACGGGAGGTCCCGGCGGCTCATCCGCTCCTCGAAGTGCAGGTGCGGGCCGGTGCTGCCGCCGGTGCTGCCGACCTGCCCGATGAGCTGGCCCTGGTCGACGCTCTGGCCGGTGGTCACCCACTGGGAGAGCAGGTGCGCGTAGAGCGTGCTCCAGCCGTTGCCGTGGTCGACCACGACGTAGCGTCCGTAGCTGCGGCTGCCGAGGTTGATCACGCTGGTCACCACGCCCGGAGCCGCGGCCGTCATCGGCGAGCCGAGGTCGTCGGTGCGGTTCCAGTCGATCGAGTAGTAGCTCGGGCTGTGGCTAGAGCGGCTGGAGCCGGTCCAGGTCTGGCCGCAGCCGAAGGGCATCTCGAAGTCCGGGCCGTCCGCGGTGGAGCGGGCGTACGCCGTGCCGGGCAGGCCGCTGAGCAGCACCCCCGTCACCACTGTCGAGATGGCAAGCAGCCGTCGGGACAGGCGCATCCGGTCTCCTCCCAAGCCCCTGAGCAACAGGGGTCCCAGCAACCACTCGGACCCCAGAAACGCCCAACCGTAACCCGGCTCGGCGTGCCTGTCACCCATTTGGGGGAGAGTGTGCTAACGACACTCGTGTCATTCAGCGGGGGCGGATGAGACCCTCCTGGGCCACCGTGGCGACCAGTCGGCCGTCCTCGGTGAACACCCGGCCCAGTGCCAGTCCGCGGGCGCCGCTGGCCGACGGGGACACCTGGTCGTAGAGCAGCCACTCGTCCGCACGGAACGGCCGGTGGAACCAGATCGTGTGGTCGAGCGAGGCGGCCTGCACGTGAGGGCTGCCGATCGGCACCCCGTGCGGCACGAGCGAGGAGCCCAGCAGGGTCAAGTCGCTGGCGTAGGTGAAGGCCGCCTTGTGGGTCAGCACGTCGTCGTCGAGCCCGCCGCCGACCCGGATCCACAACCGGGCCTGGGCGGGGTGCTCGTCGTTGGGCAGCCGCCCTCCGGGGCGCGAGTCGCCGATGGCGCGCATCTCGAGCGCCGCCCACTCCTTGAGCCACTCGTCGGCGCCCTCGGGCGAACGGCGCCGGACGACCTCGCGCATGTCGATCGACTCGTCCGGCGACGGCACGTCCGGCATCACGTCCTGGTGGTCGAACCCGTCCTCGGGGACCTGGAAGCTCGCGGTCATGAAGTAGATCGGCCGGCCGTGCTGCCGGGCCACGATCCGTCGCGTCGAGAACGAGCGACCGTCACGCATCCGCTCGACGTCGTACACGATCGGGACGGAGGTGTCGCCGGGGCGCAGGAAGTAGGAGTGCAGCGAGTGCACCGTCAGCGGCGGATCGACGGTGCGCGCGCCGGCCACCAGCGACTGCGCCGCGACCTGCCCGCCGAACACCCGCTGGAGCTTGGTGTCCGGCTGCGTGCCCCGGAACAGGTTGACGTCGATGCTCTCCAGGTCGAGCAGCGTGGCGAGCTCGGCGGCGGAACTGGGCACCGCGCTACTCGCCCGTGTCGTTGGGTCGGTCGAGACCGGCCAGGAAGCGCTCGAACTCGGCTCCGAGCTCCTCCCCCGTCGGCAGGTCGCGCTCCTCGGCGAGTGGCAGGGCGTCGCTGTCCTCCTCGGAGCGGTGGAACGCGTCGTACTGCTGCTCGAGCCCCGTGACGACGTCTCGCACCTCGGGCGAGTCCTCGATCTGCGCGGCGATCTCGACCATCTTGGCCTCGCCGGCGGCCTCGAGGCCGGCCAGGTCCCACTGCAGGCCGGTGACGACCTCGACGGACTCCAGCATCGTCGCGGCCGCGGCCGGGTAGTCGAACTGCGCGACGTAGTGCGGGATGTGCGCGACGAAGCCCATCGCCGGGTGGCCCCAACCACCGAGCCGCAGCTCCAGCAGCGCCTGAGCGCTGGCCGGCACCCTGATCTGACCGCGCCAGATGTTCTCGTGCAGCAGCAGGTCGGGGACCGTCGCGTGGTTGGTCAGCATCACCGGCCGCGTGTGCGGCACGGCCATCGGCACGGCGCCCATCGCGACGGTCAGCCGCACCCGGAACTTCTCGATGACGGTGCGCACCGCGAGGGCGAACGCCTCCCAGTGCGTGTCTGGCTCCGGGCCGTTCAGCAGGAGGTACGGCGTCCCGAGGCTGTCGTGGTTCAGGCGGACGACCAGACGGGGCGGCTCGTAGTCCTGGTAGCGGCTCTCCGAGAACGTCATCGGCGGACGCCGCGCGCGGTAGTCGTAGAACGCGTCGATGTCGAAGCTGGCGATCACCCGGCCCGACGACTGGGACAGCAGCTCCTGCGTCGCGAGGGCCGCGGCGTTGCCGGCGTCGAGGAAACCCTCCAGAGAGTGGATCAGCACCGGGCCCTGCGTCAGCTCGTCGAGCTCGGGCACGTCGTCGACGATGTGTACGTACCTCGCCGGCTCTGTCATCGGTTCCCTCTGTCTTCGTCTTCGTCGGTTGAGCTGCCCACGCTGCGTGAGCCTGTCGAAACCATCAACCCCACTACGGTCCTCACTATGCCCGATGCGGTGTCCCACCTCGTGCGCGTGGTGCGCGGGAGGCGCTCGAGCACCTGTAGGGCAGGCTGGGGGGATGGACACCGCCACCGCACTGCGCGACAAGCTCGCCGAGATCGACGACCAGATGGGTCAGCTGGAAGCCCGGCCCGACGACCAGGGCTCGATCTCCTTCGGCAAGCGGGTCGGCGAGGGCACGTCGATGGCGGTCGACCGGCTCTCCCAGGTGGCCGTGCACGACAAGCTCCAGGTCACCCGGGCCGACGTCGAGCGGGCGTCGGCCAAGCTCGACGAGGGCAGCTACGGAATCTGCGACGTCTGCGGCAAGCCGATCGGCGACGGGCGTCTCGAGGCACTCCCCTGGGCCGTCCTGTGCGTGGACGACGCTGGGCGTCGGTAGTCGCACGGCCTAGGCTCGTCGCGTGGCCCAACAAAGCGAGTACCAAGTCACCTACTGGCGCGACCTGCCCTCCCTCGTCGTCGCCCGTCAGGGCGAGCACGTGACGAAGTCGCCGCTGGCGCCCCGTTTCCAGGAGGCCATAGACGAGGCGGCGATGCGGCTCGGCGACACGGGCAGCGACGACTACCTGGCCGGCTGGGCCCGTGGCGACTGGACCGGGCACGACGGCAGCACGACCGAGGTCGCCGACCACGTCGTGGCCGCCCTCGAGGCCGAGTGGCCGGACGACAAGCTCCAGACCTACCTCGACTCCCTCGGAGGCCCCGCATGAACCGGCTCAGCACACTGCTCGGCGACACCTCACCCGTCCTCGTGGACGGCGGCATGGGCACGCTGCTGCAGGACAACGGCCTCGACGACGGCGGCGCCGGCGAGCTCTGGAACGTCGACCGTCCCGACGTCATCCGTGACTGCCACCAGGCGTACGCCGCGGCGGGCGCCCGGATCCTCACCACCAACACCTTCGGCGGCACACGTCCCCGCCTGAAGATGCACGACCTCGAGGACCGCGTGCACGAGCTCAACCGGGCCGCCGCGGCGATCGCGCGGGAGGTCGCCGACGAGCACGGCATCCTGGTGGCAGGTGACCTCGGACCGACCGGCGAGCTGCTCGAGCCGCTCGGCACGATGACCTCCCAGGACGCGCAGGCCCTCTTCGAGGAGCAGCTGCGCGGGCTGGCCGACGGCGGCATCGACGTGGTGCTGATCGAGACGATGAGCGACCTCGGCGAGGTGCAGGCAGCGGTGGCGGCCGCCCGGTCCGTCGTACCCGACCTGCCGGTGATCGCGACGATGTCCTTCGACACCAACCTCCGCACCATGATGGGGGTGCGTCCCGGCGACGCCGTCGCCACGCTCGCGGAGGCGGGGGTCGACGCGGTCGGCGCCAACTGCGGTCGCGGGCCCGAGGAGATGGCGGTCATCGCCGCCCAGCTCGCGGAGGCGCGCCCCGAGGGCCTGCTGCTGGTGGCCCAGTCCAACGCCGGGCTGCCCCAGGTCGTCGGCGACCACTTCGAGTACGACGCGACGCCGGCCGACATGGCCGAGCACGCCCGGGCGTTGCACAAGGCCGGCATCGACCTGATCGGCGGCTGCTGCGGCTCCACGCCGGAGCACGTCGCAGCGATGCGCGACGCCGTCGGCTGAGGCAGCACGGCGTGACCACGGCCACAGCGTGACCTGCTTCCGCGCGTTGTTACCTGCCAGTAGCCTGGGGCCTCCTACCCGTCGTCACCCAGGAGTGCCCGCGTGCCCCGACAGCTGCGAGAGGTCGTCTTCGTCGACGGCGTGCGAACCCCGTTCGGCAAGGCCAAGGGCCAGTACGCCGAGACCCGCGCCGACGACCTGGTCGTCAAGTGCATCCGCGAGCTGCTGCGCCGCAACCCGAGCCTGCCGCCCGAGCGGGTCGACGAGGTGGCGATCGCCGCGACCACGCAGATCGGCGACCAGGGCCTGACCATCGGGCGTACGGCGGCCCTGCTGGCCGGGCTGCCGCAGAGCGTGCCCGGCTACGCGATCGACCGCATGTGCGCGGGGGCGATGACGGCGGTGACGACCACCGCCAGCGGTATCGCGTTCGGCTCCTACGACGTGGTGATCGCGGGCGGCGTCGAGCACATGGGCCGCCACCCGATGGGCGAGGGCGTCGACCCCAACCCGCGGATCCTGTCGGAGAAGATCGTCGACCCCGAGGCGCTCTCGATGGGCAACACGGCCGAGAACCTGCACGACCGCTACCCCTCGATCACCAAGGACCGGGCGGACGCCTACGCGATCCGCTCGCAGCAGAAGACCGCCCAGGCCTACGCCGAGAAGAAGATCCAGCCGGACCTCGTGCCGGTCGCCATCCGCACCGCCGAGGCGGGTTGGGGGCTGGCGACCGTCGACGAGCCGCCGCGCCCGCAGACCACCCGGGAGGACCTGGCGGGTCTCAAGACGCCGTTCCGGCCGCACGGCCGGGTCACGGCCGGCAACGCCGCCGGCATCAACGACGGCGCCACCGCGGCCCTGCTCGCCGACGAGGAGACCGCCCGCGAGCTCGGCCTGCCGGTCAAGATGCGCCTGGTGGCCTACAGCTTCATGGGCGTCGAGCCCGAGGTGATGGGCGCCGGCCCGATCCCGGCGACCGAGAAGGCGCTGCGGCAGGCCGGGCTCAGCATCGACGACATCGGAGCCTTCGAGGTCAACGAGGCGTTCGCCGTGCAGGTGCTGGCGTTCCTGGAGCACTTCGGCATCGCCGACGACGACCCGCGCGTGAACCCGTACGGCGGCGCGATCGCGATGGGCCACCCGCTGGCCTCGTCCGGCGTGCGCCTGATGAACCAGCTGGCCCGCGCCTTCGAGGAGCAGCCGCACGTGCGCTACGGCATCACGACCATGTGCATCGGCATCGGCATGGGCGGCACGGTCATCTGGGAGAACCCGCACTTCGAAGGAGAGAACGCATGAGCGAGCTCCAGCGCCTGCTCGAGCAGGGCGCGGCCCTGTCTCCCGACGAGGTCGTGACCGAGGCCAAGTCGCGCGACGTGGTGCTGCCGCACGGCGCCGGCACGATGGCGCTGATCACCCTCGACAACGGCTTCGACCACACCCGGCCCAACACCTTCGGCCCCAGGTCGCTCGCGTCGTTGAACACCGCGATCGACGCCGCGCTCGGCCGGGACGACGTCGCGGCGATCGGCGTCACCGGCAAGCCGTTCATCCTCGCGGCCGGCGCCGACCTGACGGGCCTCACCGGGATGCGCGGTCGCGACGACGCCCTGCTGATCGCCCGGCTCGGGCACGCGGTGTTCCGCAGGCTCGGCGAGGGCGGTAAGCCGACGTTCGGCTTCGTCAACGGCCTGGCCCTGGGCGGCGGCCTGGAGGTCGCGCTGCACTGCACCTACCGCACCGTCCAGGACTCCGCTCCGGCCCTCGGCCTGCCCGAGGTGATGCTCGGCCTGGTGCCCGGCTGGGGCGGCGCCTACCTCGTGCCGAACCTCGTCGGTGCGGCCACCGCCGTGAGGCTGATCCTGGAGAACCCGCTCAACCAGGGCAAGACCCTGAGCGGCCACGCCGCCTTCGAGGCCGGCCTGGCCGACGCCGAGTTCCAGGGCGCCGACTTCCTGGAGCAGTCCCTGCTGTGGGCGGCCCGCGTCCTGACCCAGGACGTCGTCGTCGACCGTCCCGAGGTCGACCGCGGCGAGGCCTGGGACGCCGCCGTGGCCAAGGCTCGCGCCGTCGTGGACTCCCGGACCGGCGGGGCCTCCCCCGCCGCCCTCCGTGCCGTCGAGCTGATCGCGGGGGCCCGCACGGCCACCCGCGACGAAGGCTTCGCCGCCGAGGACGAGGCGCTCGCCGACCTGATGATGACCCCGGAGCTGGCCGCGAGCCTGTACTCCTTCGACCTGGTCCAGAAGCGGGCGAAGCGTCCGGCCGGCGCCCCGGACAAGGCGCTGGCCCGCCCGGTCACCAAGGTCGGCATTGTCGGCGCCGGGCTGATGGCCTCCCAGCTGGCGCTGCTGTTCGTACGTCGGCTGGGTGTGCCCGTCGTGCTCACCGACCTCGACCAGGTGCGCGTCGACAAGGGCGTGGGCTACGTGCACGCCGAGGTCGACAAGCTGCTCGCCAAGGGCCGGGTCTCCTCGGACAAGGCCAACCGGCTCAGGGCCCTGGTCACCGGCACCGTCGACAAGACCACGACGTTCGCGGACGCGGACTTCGTGATCGAGGCGGTGTTCGAGGAGCTGAAGGTCAAGAAGCAGGTCTTTGCCGACGTCGAGGCGGTCGTCTCCCCCGACTGCGTGCTGGCCACGAACACCTCGTCGCTGTCGATCACCGACATGGCCGCCGACCTCGACCACCCCGAGCGGGTGGTCGGCTTCCACTTCTTCAACCCGGTCGCGGTGATGCCGCTGCTCGAGATCGTGCGCGGCGACGCCACCGACGACGCCACCCTGGCCACGGCCTTCGCGACCGGCAAGGCGCTGAAGAAGACCAGCATCCTCGTGACGGACAGCCCGTCCTTCATCGTCAACCGGCTGCTCGGCCGGTTCATGGGGGAGGTCGGCCGGATCGTCGACGAGGGCACCCCGTTGACCGTCGCCGACGCGGCGTTCGCCGGGGTCGCCCCGATGCCGCCCTTCTTCCTGCTCTCCCTGGTCGGACCGGCGATCGCGCTGCACAACAGCGAGACGCTGCACGGCGCGTTCCCGGAGCGGTTCCACGTCTCCCCGAACCTCGTGCGACTGGTGGCGGCCGGGAAGACCAGCGTCTACGCCCCTGACTTCACGATCGACCCGGAGGTGGCGGAGATCTTCGAGCCGGTCGAGGGCGGCACGGCACTGTCCCCGTCCGACGTACGCACGCGGACGCTGGAGGCGCTGGCCGACGAGGCCCGCCGGATGCTCGATGAGGGCGTCGTGGCCGCGCCGGAGGACCTGGACCTGGCCATGATCACCGGAGCCGGCTTCTCGTTCTGGAACGGCGGGCTGACCCAGCTGCTGGACCGCGAGGGGATCTCGGAGCGGGTCAACGGCCGTCGCTTCCACTGACCCGTCCGGGCTTGGACGGCAGCGCAAGACTCGATTCATGACCAACGAACCGGACCACGCCCTGGGCACCCGCACCCTGGGCACCGCCTCTCCCCTGACCGTCAGCACGATCGGCCTGGGCTGCATGGGCATGTCGGAGTTCTACGGCACCGGAGACGAGCAGCAGGGCATCAACACCATCCACCGCGCGCTCGACCTCGGCGTCTCGTTCCTGGACACCGCGGACATGTACGGCCCCTTCACCAACGAGCGGCTCGTCGGCCGGGCGATCGCCGGTCACCGGGACGACGTCCAGCTGGCGACCAAGTTCGGCAACGAGCGCAAGGAGGACGGCACCCGCGTCGGCATCAACGGCAGCCCGGACTACGTGCGGTCCGCCTGCGACGCGTCGCTCCAGCGGCTGGGCGTCGACCACATCGACCTCTACTACCAGCACCGCGTCGACAAGACGGTCCCGATCGAGGAGACCGTCGGCGCGATGAAGGAGCTCGTCGAGGCCGGCAAGGTGCGGCACCTCGGGCTGTCCGAGGCCTCCGTGGACACCATCCGCCGGGCCCACGCGGTGCACCCGATCACCGCGCTGCAGACGGAGTACTCCCTGTTCACCCGCGACCTGGAGGACGACATCCTCCCGGTGCTCCGCGAGCTCGGCATCGGCTTGGTGCCCTACTCGCCGCTCGGCCGCGGCATCCTCACCGGTGCGATCACGCGGACCGACGACCTCGCCGAGAACGACTCACGCCGCTCGGCGTACTTCCCGCGCTTCTCCGGCGACGCCCTGGACGCCAACCTGGCGCTGGTCGCCAAGCTGCGCGAGATCGCGGAGAGCAAGGGCGCGACGCCCGGCCAGCTGGCGCTGGCCTGGGTGCTCGCGCAGGGCGACGACGTGGTCCCGATCCCCGGCACCAAGCGGGTGACCTACCTCGAGGAGAACGTCGGCGCCGCCGGCGTGAGCCTGACCGAGGACGACCTCGAGGCGCTGGAGCAGGCCGTGCCGCGTGACGCGGTGACGGGCGACCGCTACGGCGACATGTCGTCGATCGACGCCTGACGTCACCGCCGTTGGGGTTGAGCCTGTCGACACAAACGAGGGGCACCCCGCCCGGCGCGGGGGTGCCCCTGGTCGTGTCCTCCCCGGGATCAGGGGGCGACGGTGATCCGGTCGGTGGCGACCGGGGTGTAGGGGTCGTGCGCCGCCAGGTAGGCGGAGAACGCGTCGATGTCCAGGCCGCCGAAGTACTTCTCGGTAGCCCCGGTGAAGGCACCGAAGCCGTCACCGCCGTCGGACAGGAACGAGTTCGCCACCACGCGGTAGCTGCGGGCGGACTCAATCGGCGCGCCGCTCACCTTCACCGACGCCGGGTCGAGCGTGTAAGTCGTGCCCGCCTTGGCGTAGGAGTAGGTGATCCCCGAGACCTGGAGGATCTTGGGAGCGCCCGCGTTCGTGCCGCTCCACTGCTGGTCGAGCAGGGTGAGGATCTGCGTGCCGGTCATGCCCATCGACACGTCGTAGTTGTTGAACGGCTGCACCGAGAAGGCCTGGCCGTAGTTCACGGCGCCGCCGGTGGACGCCAGGTCGGCCCGGATGCCGCCCGGGTTCATGAACGCGATCTCGGGGACCTTGCCGCCGGTGACCGTGCTTGCGTCCGCCTTCTGGGCGTCGGCGATCAGGTTGCCGAGCGGGGACTCGCCGCTGTCGTCGTTGGTCCGGGAGACGCTGGTGGTGCCGGCGGCCAGGTGCCCGATGACCTTGTTGGCGATCGGGGCCACCAGCGTCTTGAACTTCGCGATCAGGCTGGTGATCGACGCCTTGGGCGTGACGTCCCGGGTCACGATGCGGTTGTCCGCGGTCTCCGACGGACGGATGACGTCACCGGTCTTGCGGTCGATCGTCATCTTGATGTTGGTGACCAGGCGACCGAGGCTCGAGCCGCTGGTGACCAGGCGGCGGTCGTCGTCGGGGTCCTTGAGCTTGCAGTTGTAGGCCTGGTGCGTGTGGCCGGTGATCACCGCGTCGATGCGCGGGCTCAGGCCCTTGTTGATGTCGAGGATCGGGCCGGAGATGCCCGGGCAGGAGTTGTACGCCGTCGGGTCGCTCGGGAAGCCACCCTCGTGCACGAGCACCACGATCGACTTCACGCCGTTGCGGTTCATCCGTTTGGCCAGCCGGTTGGCGGTCTCGACCTCGTCGGAGAACTTCAGGCCCTCGACACCGGACTTGGTGACGATGTTGGGCGTGTTCTCGAGCGTCATGCCGATGAAGCCGACCTTGACGCCGTCGTACTTCTCGACCTTGACCGCCGGAAAGATCGTCTTGCCCGTGTCGGTGCGGGTGACGTTGGCGGAGAGGTACTGGAAGTTCGCACCCGGGAAGGTGCCGGCCGGGCAGGAGTTCTGGTTGTCCTTGCCGTCGCCGTCGGCCAGGCAGCCGCCGGTCTGCATGCGGCGCAGCTCGCGCCAGCCTTCGTCGAACTCGTGGTTGCCGACGCTGGAGATCTGCAGGCCCATCCGGTTCATGGCCATGATGCTGGGCTCGTCGTGGAAGGCGGCCGAGAGCAGCGGGGTCGCGCCGATCAGGTCACCCGCCGCGACCGTGACGGTGTGCCGGCCGTTGGAGCGGGCCAGCGTGCGGAGCTTGCTGAGGTGGGTGGCGAGGTACTCCGCACCACCGGCGGGCGTGCCGTTGATGGTGCCGGATGAAGAGGAGGTGCTCGGCTCAAGCTGTCCGTGGAAGTCGTTGAGCGCCAGGATCTGGAGCTTGACGTTGTGCTTGGCGGGCAACTTGTGCGGCTTCGCGGCAACGGCCTGCCCCTTCGCGGAGGCCTGCGCGGTGGCCGGCGCGACGCCGGTCGAGGCGACGAGCGCGATGGACGTGACGGCGGCGACGCCGAGGGCGGCTAGCACCCGCTGACGGGGTGGGGACTGGGACATGGCTGGACGGCTCCTCGTGGGCTTTGGGGTCACCGAGAATGATCGGCGCACGAAAACCCCGTCATCCTCGCGCATCAGATCTTGGGTTGGCACCTCTCATCGGATAACGATCCCGCCAACCTCGGTCAACGCGAGGCTCAACCCCGGGCGGCCACCAGGCTCGCCGACCGGTCCGCGAGCCGGGCGGCGTCGAGCCCGAACATCGCCCGCAGCACCGTGTCCACGTTGCCCTCGGTGTCGCCGTTCGTCCGGCTGCGCGTCACCAGCCGCTCCAGGAACGCCCACAGCCGGCGCTCGCCGAACCGCTGGGCGAGGTAGACGCAGGCCCCGAGGGACAGGTCGTACTCGTAGCCGGGGTCGTCGTCGCCGAAGAAGGTGCTGCCGGGCATCGAGTCCGCGCCGCCGCGGGCCCGGAGCACGGTCGCCTCGCTCGGCTGCCAGCGGCTCGGGTCTCCCCCGTCGGTGGCGACGTAGTCGGCGAGGCCCTCCTGCACCCACGCGGGCGTCGACCCGTTCGTCGCGGCCAGCGAGACGTGCGTGATCTCGTGGGTCAGCAGGTAGGTGCCCTGGGACTCGTCCTGCGGCAGGTACGTCGGGTTGATCACCACCCGGGTGGCGACGCGACGGGTCGGCCGCTCCACGTCGTCGAGCACCGGGAACGCGATCGCGGCCCGGTCCAGGAACCGGGTGCCCATGGTGCGCAGCAACCGCGGGCTGGACAGGGCGTAGAACACCACGGTGCCCGGCCACTTCTCGGGCACCCGCCGGCGCACCGCGGCGACGCTCTCCTCGGTCCAGGCCATCAGCCGGTCGGCCGAGGCCGCCGAGCGCTGGTCGAAGATCCCGAGCGCGTGCGGCGAGCGGCGTACGACGATGCTGGTCAGGTCCCACGGCAGGTTGCGAGAGCCGTCGGCCTCCCGGTCCGCGACGTCGTGGTCAGAGACGATCTGCCAGCGACCGTCGACCCGCGCGAACGTCACGCCGGTCGTCTGGACGACCGGGCCGTCGTCGAAGCCGCGCAGCTCGAGAGCCTCCTCGACGTAGGGGATGTAGGCCGTCTTGCGGAACCGCTCTGCGGCGAAGCCGCTCGGCCAGGTCGCCGGCAGGGCGTCGAGCCGGTAGGTCGCGAGCGGCAGCCGGACCAGGTTCTCAAAGCGCCGTCGCTGGCTCGCCACCAGCGCCCGGTTCGAGGGGTCGACGTCAGCCAGGTAGGCCTCCTCGTCCTCGTCGCGCACGGCGCGCTCGCGCCGGCGCAGGATCCCCTGCGCCATCTCGTGCTGCTGCGCCTCGGCGACCTGCCCGTTGACCGAGCCGGTGACCGGCCCGGTGACCGGCGGGCTCACGGACGCCGAGGCAGAGGCGCTGACGGACGGGCCGGGCGACGGCGTTCCGGCCGATGGCGTGCCCGTCGTGCACCCGGCGAGGAGGGCGAGCCCCAGCAGTCCGGCCAGCCCGGGTCGCACCATCGATGTCACGCGCAGATGCTAGACGGTATGAGTGACCCGGTCGTCGTGACGGGGTTGCGGGCCGGGGCCTCACTCACAAGATTCGTGGGTTACCGAGCAGGGGCTGCCTGCTCGGCCTATCCGACAATTGTGGGAGGCCCCGGT
>JBDSMW010000116.1:0-14395 GCA_039915665.1 Nocardioidaceae bacterium | reverse complement strand
GCCGGACCGCCCGCTCCATCCCCACCAGCACCGAACCAGCATCAGGCAGGGTGTGCTCGTCGTGCAGGTCCGCCCAGTGCGCGGCCAGCACCAGCTCGCGCCACTGCGCCTCCCGCAGATCGACCTGCGTCCCGGAGATCGCCTCGCACGCGCCAGCGGCGTCCAGGTCAACGATCCACGACGTGTCGAACATGTGTTCGACTCTACCTGCCACCGCCGACACTGTCGAGAGCGTTTCCCCCTGTACACAGGGGCAATCAGGTCACCTGCGCACCTCTATCCGTCCGCTTCGGCCTCGGCAGTAGGCGGCGCCATCTCGAGATGCACGCCGACCAGCCGGACCGCTCGCGTCTCGTCGAACCGGCCCAGCAGGTCGAGGGCCGCCACGGTGATCCCACCGACGTCGGAGGTCGGTGCGGGCAACGTCAGCGAGCGCGTTCGCGTCTCGAAGGGGGCGTACCTCAGCTTCAGGCCGACCCGGACCGCCGGCCGACCTTCCTCGACGATGTCCGCGACGACCTGGGCGGCAAGCTCGCGCACGGCGTCTACGACGGCGCCCCGGTCGGTCTGGTTCTCCTGGAAGGTCGTCTCGCGACCGTGCCCCCGGGCGACGTACGGCGTCGGGTCGACGGCCGAGGAGTCGACCCCGCGACCGAGCCGTCGGTACCACGGACCCATCGTCGGGCCGAGCCGGTCGGCCAGTTCCTGCGTCTCGGTGGCGGCGAGCTCGGAGACGGTGGTGATGCCGAGCTCGGCCAGCTTCTTCGCGGTCTTGCGGCCCACGCCCCACAGCGCGTCCGTCGGGCGGTCGCCCATCTGCTCGAACCACGTCTCGGTGGTGATCGTGAACACGCCTCGGGGCTTGCCGAAGTCCGTGGCGATCTTGGCCTGCAGCTTGTTGTCGCCGATGCCCACCGAGCAGTGCAGCGAGGTGCTCTCGAGCACCGCGACCCGGACGGAGTGTGCGAACGCCTGTGGGTCATCGGTCTCGACGGCGAGGAACGCCTCGTCCCAGCCGAGCACCTGGACCGGCACGCCGAGAGTCCGCAACGTGTCCATCACCCCGGCCGACGCCGCGTCGTAGGCCGTGTGGTCCACCGCCAGGAACACCGCGTCCGGGCACTTGCGGGCGGCCGTCCGCAGCGGCATGCCCGACCCCACACCGAACGCCCGCGCTTCGTACGACGCCGTGGAGACGACCCCGCGCTCGGTCGGGTCGCCACGGCCGCCGACCACCACCGGCAGGCCGGCCAGCTCCGGACGCCGCAGCACCTCGACCGCCGCGATGAACTGGTCGAGGTCCACGTGCAGCACCCACGCGCGCAGGCTCATGCCGCCATCGTCGCGCATAGGGTGGCACCCATGAGCGATCCCGTGCTGCTGGTCGTCGGTGCCGGTCCCGGGGTGGGGGCCTCGGTCGCGAGGAGGTTCGGCCGCGACGGGTACGACGTCGCGCTCATCGCCCGCTCGCCGGATCGACTGACGGCACTGGGCGAGTCGCTGCAGGCCGACGGGGTCACGACCGGCTGGCGGGCGGCCGACATCACCGACCCCGAGGCCCTCACGGCAGCGGTGGAACGGTTCGGCGAGCTCACCGGGCACCTCGACGTGCTGCACTTCAACCCCAGCGCGTTCACGCACAAGGACCCGCTCGCCCTGTCGGTCGAGGAGCTGCTGGACGACGTACGCCTCGGAGTGGCGCCGCTGCTCACCCTCGTCCAGGCGGCCCGGCCGTTCCTCCGCAGCGGAAGCCGGATCGTCGCCACCGGCAGCCTGGCCGCCGACCGGCCCTGGCACGAGGCCGCGAGCCTGGGGGTGCAGAAGGCCGGCCTGCGGAACCTGGTCCGCAGCGTCGACGCGACGCTGCGCGACGAGGGCGTGCGCGCGGTCACCCTGACCGTCGCCGGGACCCTCGAGCGAGGCACCGCCTTCGACCCGGACCGCGTGGCCGAGGCGGTGCACGGCGCCGTCACCCAACCCGAGGACCACTGGCAGCTCGAGGTGACCTACCGCGGCTGATGCTGCGCCTCGGCCTCCCGGCGGGCCGCCCGGGAACTACCGGCGGACGGTGAAGACCGGGGAGACGGCGCCACCGCGCCGGACGTCGCCGGCGAACACCCAGCGCCAGGTCGTCGCGCGGCGAGGGGTCACCCGCACCGAGACGTGACCGGTGCGGTCACTGCGCGGACGGGCGACGACCCCCCACCGGGCGCTGCCACCGACCCTGCGCTGCAGCACGACCCGGACACCCGGGACGCGCTCCCCCGCGACGGTCCGCAGCGTGCCGTCGGCCCGGTGTCGTCCGGGACGTCCGTCGACCCGGGTCGCCGTGCGGGTGGTGGGGAGGGGGACCGGCGCGACGGTGGGCTGCGGCGTGACCGGCGTGCCGGTCACGACGGGAGACGGGGCCGGTCCGGGGGCCGCCGGTCCCGGGTCCAGGAAGCCGGAGGAAGCCACGTTCCAGCTCTTCGCGAGGAACGTTCCCGCGGCCGGAGCGGTGCTGAAGTAGTCGTCGTGGTTGCAGTCGAGCAGCGACTCCTGCTCCGGGGGGCAGACCTGCTGGGGGCGCACGCCGGAGCCGTCGTCGTAGCACATCAGGTCCGAGTCGTCCCAGCAGTGACCGTTGACCGTCGCGTGCGGAGCGCCTTGCTGCACGCCACCGAGGTTGTGCGTCAGCTCGTGGGCGGCCACCGAGTGCGAGGTCGACCAGCAGGTGGCGTCGACCCGGGCGTACGACGCGGCGTACCCGTCGTTCTGGTTGCCCGTGAGCCGCGTGTCGTTGTAGAGCGTGCCGATGCCGCAGAGCTGGTCCGCGTCCGCGAACGCGAGGTACTTCCGGTTCCGGTCGGTGAAGCCGAGCTTCTTCAGCGCAGCGACCGTGGTGCCGAAGCTCGCACCGAGGGCGCCGTCCGGCACGGTGACGTCCCTGACGACCGGCAGGCACGTCGCGTCGTGCACCCAGCGGACCCGTCGGTCCCCGCCGGTCTGCTCGGCGGAGAGCGCGAACACGTCGTCGACGTTGGCGACCTCGTTGCGCAGCAGCGCGAGCACCTGGTCGAAGCGCGACGTCGTGGACTGGTCGTGCACGTAGATCACCTGGACCCGTTTGCCGTCCGTCCCCGTGCCGGAGCAGGAGGGCACCACGTGGCTGTCGAGTCCCCGGATGCCGGGCGTCCCCACCGGCGCGTCCGCGGACGCGGTGACGGCCTCCACGTCACCGGCGCGCTCCAGCAGGGAGTCGGTGTCCACTGGGTCGGAGAGCCGGACACCCACCGGGAGCGGGTCCACGTGCAGCGGTCCGCGCATCCCCTGTTCCAGGGAGCCCTGGACGTCCGCCACAGCGACCGGGCCCATCGCGCCCGGGGCGGTGTCCGGGCGCGAGGCGGGGACGACGGTGACGAGGAGCGCCCCGATGGCCAGCCCACAGGCCAGACCCAGGCGCGCTCGAGCGCGAGATCGCACTGAAGGGCCCTCCCAAGCACTCCGGATGTGACGACTGGATCATCGGACTGTCCAGGGCCCGACTTGAGGAATGCCGGCTTTGACCGCTTTCTCCACGGGTGCACCGACGAACACCTGGAGGAGTGCGTGGGGGTTCCCCACCAGAAGCGGAGTGCTGCGATGAACGACGAAACACCTGACCTCGGTCTGTCGGCCGACGAGCTCGCGTCGCAGGGAGCCACCGTGCTCCCCGACAAGGAGGTCGTCTCGATCCTCGACCTGAACGCCGACATCAACCTGGCCATCGACGCCGCCGCCCCGATCGACCTCGCCACGGCGTCATCATCAACCAGGACATCATTGGTTCCGCGGACGCGACATCGGACCAGACCTCCGACATCTCGCAGTAGCACCGCATGACGGTCCTTCCGGGCCAGTCGACCGGACCCGACGACGCACGGTCGTCGTCGATTACCGTTGCGGGTGCTCCCGTGCGCGCCGACGGCGTCGAGCTGATCGGCGAGATGGTCGGCTCCGGCTACCGCGAGCCCCCGGCACTCGCTCGGCGCGGAGACGGCCAGACGTTCCAGCTCACCCCCCACCCAGGTCGCGCAGTCGATCCCGCTGCCCGCAGCGGTCCGCCCGGCTCCGGCCGTCTGGTCGAGGGCCAGCGGGGCAGCCTGGTGACCGGTTGGGCCGACGGCGACGCGCGGCCGACCCATGAGAAGCCGCAGCTCGCCCTGGTCCTGGTGCCTCGCGGGACTGACGCCAGCACCGACAGCAGCACCGGTGACGAGCCGGTCACGGCGGCCCCGGCCCCGGCCACCACTGACACCGGCACCGTCGACGTGGCCCAACCGTGGGTCTTCCCGTCCACAAGCCGCTGGCCCCGCAGGCCGGCGACAACCAGGCTGTGGCGGTCAACACGACCGACAACACCGTCCAGTACGACGTGGCGTTCGTGCTGGTCACGGGCGACAACCACGTCGCCGTGAAGCAGAACAACTCGGCCGCGGTCAACTACGACTGCGTCAACTGCCTGTCCTACGCGTTCGCCACCCAGCTGTTCGTCACCCTCGACGGGCCGTTGAGCGACGCCGGCACCCAGCAGATCGCGGCGCTGTGGCAGCAGATCGCCGACTTCGGCACGCACATCACCGAGGTGCCGCTGAGCGAGATCCGGGACCGGCTGACCGCCTACGAGCAGCAGATCCTCCAGTCATCGAGAAGGAGCAGGGCCGCTCACGCCCGACGCCCCGGCAGCCGTCCCGTCACCGGCCGTGAGGAGCTAGCGGGTCCAGACGGTGACCACGTTCGACGTGTCCGCCCGGTAGGCCGATGACGCGTAGTTCACGGCCTTGTACTTCGTGGACCGGCGCGGGCGGAACGTGGTGGAGTACCACCCCGTCGGCGAGAGGCTGGTCGTCCGTCGTACGTAGACCCAGCGGCCACCGCGGGCGGGCCGCTGGTAGATCTTCACGTAGCGACCGGTCACGGGGGCACTTGCGGTCTTGATGTGCCCGTAGATCATCACCCGGGTGCCCTTGCGCACCCGCGAGGCCCGGTTCTTGTGCAGGTAGATCGTCACAGCCGCCGCGACGGGCCGGGCCGGCGCGACGGCGACCGTGCCCACCCGGGTGACCGGTGAGGCCGAGGCCGCCATGGTCCCGTCACCGGGGTACAGCACCTGGAAGTCGTGCGGGCTCGTGGTGCTCACCGTCGCGACGTAGTGCCCGGCCGCGTCGGTGGTGAAGCTGTCCCCCTGGGTCCAGGTGTAGGCACCCGCGGGACGCGACCAGACCTGCACGGTCCGGCCGGGCAGGGTGGTGTTGTCCAGCGCGCGTCGCAGGTCGCCGGTGAAGGTCAGCGGCGTGCCGTCGAGGTTGGTCGTGGACGCGGTCGCGGTCAGGCTGGTGCTCTCGCCGCCCGGGACGGTGGGACCCGGAGGCACCGGCGCGGACGACCCGCCGCTGGTGTGCGCGAGCGCGGCGAGCTGGGCGGTGCTGCCGTTGAAGTTGTTCATGTCGACGTTGCCGGAGATGCCGCTCACCGAGCCGCTGCTGGTGCGCTGCCAGAACGTCCAGGTCGGCCATCCGCCGGGCACCCGCGGGCCGCTCGTCGTGTAGTGCGCGATCCAGAGCGGGTAGCGGGTGAAGGCGGTGCTGTTGCCGAGGTTGGTCTCCCAGAACGACGGCGAGAAGTAGAGGATCGGGACCCGGCCGGTGAGCTGCTCGACGCGGGTCAGCCATGTCTGGGTCCAGGTGCGCAGTGCGGTGACGCCGAGCCCGCCGGTGGCCTCGAGGTCCAGGACGGGCGGCATGGTGCCCGCCCCCTGGAACGAGCCGACCTTGGAGACGAAGTACTCGGCCTGCTTGACCGCGGATCCGGAGGCGGTGCTCGGCCGGGCGAAGTGGTAGGCGCCCCGGTAGATCCCGACGGAGGCCGCACCGGCCCAGTTCGTCGCGAAGGCGGTGTCGGTGTACGTCGTGGACTCGGTCGCCTTCATGAAGGCGAACTGCTTGCCCGACGCCTTGACCTTGGACCAGTTGATCGACCCCTGCCAGTGCGACACGTCGATGCCGTCGGCGAAGGCCAGCGAGGTCGCGCCCATGGTGGCGAGCGACGTCAGCAGTACGACGAACAGGCGTGCGATCCGGCTCACGGGGTTCCTCCGAGTCTCCCAGAGGCCGCGGGTGACGGCCCCGTCCTCGTTCGAGTGAGTCCTCGAAGGCTAGACGGCGGCCAGGGGTGCTGTAAGTAAAACGCCGCAATCCCGCCCATTACCGCGGCGCAGGAGGCTGCGCACGAGGCTGCGGGCGAGACTGTGCGGATGCGAGCCGTCCAGTTCACCCGTCCCGGCGAGCTCCCGAGGCTCGTCGACCTCCCCGAGCCGACGTGCCCCGGCGAAGGCGTCGTGGTGCACGTCGGAGCCACGGGCGTCTGCCGCTCGGACTGGCACGCCTGGGCCGGGCACGACCCCGTCGCCCTGCCGCACGTGCCGGGCCACGAGCTCGCCGGGACCGTGGCGGTCACCGGTCCGGCCGTGCGGGACTGGGCGGTCGGCGACCGGGTCACCGTGCCGTTCGTGTGCGGCTGCGGGCGCTGCGACCACTGCCTCGCCGGGGACACCCACGTCTGCCCCGACCAGACCCAGCCCGGCTTCACCGGCCCCGGATCGTTCGCGGACCTGGTGGCGGTGCACGCGGCGGACACCAACCTGGTCCGGCTGCCCGACTCCTTGGACTTCGTGACCGCGGCGTCGCTGGGCTGCCGGCTCGCGACGTCGTACCGCGCGCTGGTCACCCACGGGCAGGTCGGCCCCGGCGACTGGGTCGCGGTGCACGGCTGCGGCGGAGTCGGCCTCTCCGCGGTTCTGGTGGCCGTCGCGCTGGGGGCGCGCGTCGTGGCGGTCGACGTGTCCAGGGCGGCACTCGCGCGCGCCCGCGAGCTCGGGGCGGTCGAGACCGTCTCCGCCGACGACGTCGACGACCCCGCCGCCACCGTGCGCGACCTCACCGGCGGTGGTGCACACGTGTCGATCGACGGGGTCGGTTCGCCGGCCACCGCCGTGTCGTCGGTCCGCTCCCTGCGCCGCCGCGGCCGGCACGTCCAGGTCGGGCTGCTGCTGGGCGGGCAGAGCACTCCCCCGCTGCCGATGGACCTCGTCGTCGCCCAGGAGCTGTCCGTGCACGGGTCGCACGGCATGCCGGCGCACCAGTACGGCGACCTGCTGGAGCTCGTCACGTCCGGCCGGATCGACCCGGCCCTGCTGGTCGGACGGGTCATCGGGCTCGACGAGGCCGGGGCCGCCCTCGCGGCGATGAGCGAGCCGGCCGGTTCGGTGGGGATGACCGTCGTACGCCTCTAGCCGCGCTCGCCGACCGGGATCTCGGCCGCGACGATGTTGCCGGGCTGCGCCAGCGGGCAGGCCCAGTCCGGGTCGTAGGCGCAGGACGGGTTGTAGGCGAAGTTGAAGTCGAGCACCAGCGAGCCGCCGGCTGAGCCCAGGTCCGCGCCCTTGACGGTGTCGACGAGGTACCGGCCACCGCCGTAGGTGCCGCCGGGCTTGCCCGCCGACGCGTCCTTGACCGGCACGAACAGGCCGCCGGCGTACGACGCGAGGCGCCACACGTCGAGCGACCCCACGTCGCGGACCTCGACGACACCGATCCGCTCGAACGGCACGGAACCGTCTGTGCCGCTGGTGACCTCGATGCTCACCTCCTCGGCCGGCTGCACCTCGATCTCGAACCGCCAGGCCGGGTCGTAGGCCGGGACGGGCAGCCCCTCGAAGGACTCCCGCACCTCCGCCAGCAGGGGCGAGGCGGCGTGCATCGTCATCAGCTCGTCGCGCACCCGGCGCCAGTGCTCGTGGGCGGCCGCCACGTCCTGCTCGGCGCGCACCTCGGCGTAGAGCGCGAAGACGCGCTGCCGCCAGTCAGCGATGTCGTAGGCGTCCATGACGTGAGGCTAGTCGGCGAACAGCGCGCGGACGTCGTCGGCACCGAGCGGCGCCGACAGCAGGGCGTCGTCGTCGACCACCTGGGCGAACAGCGCCGCCTTGCGGGCCTTGAGCTCCATCACCTTCTCCTCGATGGTCCGGGTCGCGACGAGGCGGTAGACGTTGACGGGCCTGGTCTGGCCGATCCGGTGTGTGCGGTCCACGGCCTGCGCCTCGACCGCGGGGTTCCACCACGGGTCCATCACGAAGACGTAGTCGGCCTCGGTCAAGGTCAGCCCGACCCCGCCCGCCTTGAGGCTGATCAGGAACACCGGGTCGTCACCCTCGCGGAAGGCCTGCACGACGGCGGGCCGGCGGCGGGTGGAGCCGTCGAGGTAGGACGACTTGATCCCTTCCCGGTCGAGGCGGTCACGCACTCGGGTCAGGAACGACGTGAACTGGCTGAACACCAGGGCACGGTGACCTTCGGCGGCGAGCTCGAGGAGATGGTCGACGAGCACGTCGACCTTGGCCGAGCCCACCCCGTCGTACGCCTGGTCGACGAGGGCCGCATCAAGGCTCAGCTGCCGCAGCCGGGTCAGCGAGCGGAAGATCGCCATCCGGTGCTTGTCGAAGTCCTCGACCAGGCCGAGCACGGTCTGCCGCTCGCGCTGGAGGTGGGTCTCGTAGATCGTGCGGTGTCGCGGGGTCAGCTCGACCTCGAGGACCTGCTCCTGCTTGGCGGGCAGGTCGGCGGCGACCAGCTCCTTGGTCCGGCGCAGCAGGAATGGCCTGATGCGGCGTCGGAAGCGAGCCAGCACGTCCCGGTCGCCGAGCCGCTCGACCGGGTTGGCGACGGCGTCGGTGAACCGCTGCGGCCAGGGGTAGAGCCCGGGCGCCACGATCGACAGCAGCGACCACAGCTCCATCAACCGGTTCTCCATCGGCGTGCCGGTCAGCGCGAGCCGGAAGGGTACGTCGAGACGCCGGACGGCCTGGTAGGTCTTGCCGTTGTGGTTCTTGACCATCTGCGCCTCGTCGAGCACCAGGCCACCCCACTCGAGCGCGACGTAGGCGTCGGCCTCGAGGCGGAACAACGTGTAGGACGTCACCACGACGTCGGCGCCGGCCGCCAGCTGCGCGACGGATTCCCCCCGGCGGGCTTGTGACTCGGTGACCACCCGGACGTCCAGGCCCGGGGTGAACTGCGACGCCTCGCCGGCCCACAGCCCCACGACGCTGGTCGGGGCCACGACCAGGAACGGCCCGGCGCCGCGGTCGCGGGCGTGCGCGACCAGCGCCAGGGTCTGGATCGTCTTGCCGAGGCCCATGTCGTCGGCGAGGATGCCGCCGAGCCCCGACTGCCAGAGGTAGGCCAGCCACCGGAAGCCGGCGAGCTGGTAGGCCCGCAGGTCGGCCTTGAGCCCGACCGGATCGACCTCCGGCAGCGTGTCGAGCGTGCGGAGGGCCTGGGCCGACCGGACCCATTGGGCTGCCTGCGCGTCGACGATGCCGACCTCGGCCAGCTCGTCCCAGAGACCCAGGTCGTGGTGGCCGACCCGGACGCCGCCGTCGGGCTGGGCGGAGAGCTCGGCCGCCGCCTCCACGAGCCGGGCCAGGTGCGCGAACTCGGGCCGGTCGATGCGGACGTGCGTGCCGTTGCGCAGGATGACGCGGTCCGTCCCCTTGGTCAACGCCTCGAGGACGTGCGCCAGCGCGATGTGCACACCGTCGACGGTGACCTCGACCTCGAGGTCCAGCCAGTCGGTGCGCGCGGGGTCGTCGGCCTCGCGGGTGGTGAAGTGGATGACGGGTGCGCCGTGCAGCTCGCGGTAGTCGGGCTGGTCGCCGATCTCGTCGACCTCGACCTGGTCGCGGAGCCCCGGCAGGATCGCTTGCGCGAACAGGATCGTGTGGGCGTCGAGGAACACCTTGGTGTCCTCCAGGCCCATCCCCCGCTGGTGTCCGCGGCAGAGGTGGTGCTCCTGCTCCTCGTCGAGCGTGAGCGCCTCGAGCAGGGCCTGCTCCTGGTCCGGACGGCGTACGCCGCGCAGGCCCCGGGTCTCGGACAGGGTGTAGACCCGGTCGTCCCGGCCGACGCGGTAGCGCCACGTCCACGCGGCGTGCACCTCGTCGGCCGCCACCCAGGTCACGGTGAGCGCGAGCCGGGCCCGAGCGGGCTCCGGCACCGCGACCGAACCGTCCGAGGAGACGACGGGGACGTGCCGCTGGAGGCGGGGAAGGTACTCGCTGACGAGGTCGTCGCGGTCGGCGGCCGGCACCACGACGGAGTCGCCGCGCTTGAGCAGCCGGCGCACCTCGGGCCCGGGTGCGGCCGTCAGACCCGCCAGCGTCACGGACCACAGGTCGCCCTCGGCCAGCCACAGGGCGACGGCATGCCCACCCTCGCCGAGCACGTCGAGGTCGGCGGCGGAGTACCACTCACCCCCGAACGGGACGCCGAGCCGCAGCTGCGCGTCACGGTCCGGCGCGGCGTTGACGTCGAGCTGGAGTGTGACCGGGTCGGCCAGCCCGACGTGGGACAGGCCCTTCCCGGCGACCAGCGGGATGCCCGACCCGACGGCCCGACGGACCAGCGAGACCTCGTCGGGACCGAACGAGCCCAGCGCGATGCTGCCGTCGGCCCCGAAGTAGATCTGTCGCATCGCCGTGCGGTGACCGGAGAGCAGGTCGTTGAGCGCGAGCACCTGGGCCTGCGGATGCACGCCGTTCCGGTCGAGGTAGGGCACCCCCGTCCAGTCGATCCCGGTCCGCACCCAGTTGTCCCGCGCTCCCCGACGCATCGGCCGCATCCGGAGGGCGCCACGAGCGCTGGGCAGCTCCTTGGTCCAGCCCCGGAAGCTGGTCTGCCGGGCCGGCGGCTTCAGGTCGACCTGCAGCGCCAGCGGGGTCTCGGCCCGGCTTTGCGCCTTGGTGGCCCGGTCGTCGAGCTCGTCGAGGAGGGAGGAGAGCTGCCGCTCCCACCGGCGGGCGGGGCCGGGCGAGGCCTGCGCCTGCTCGTCGCGGACCGTGATCAGCACCGCGACCGCGTGCTTGCAGCCCTCGCCCACCGGGCAGCTGCACCGCCCGAAGACCCAGACGCCCTCCCCGTCGACGCCCACCGACAGCGTCACGACGTACGGCGCGCTGGTGGAGCCGGCCACGGTGCCACGGATGTCGAGGTCGCCGTCGGAGTCGAGGTCGTGCTCGACGGCGAGCACGTGGCCACGGCGGACGTAGTCCCACGCCCGGTCGAGTGTCGGCGTGCCGTAGCGGCGGCGCAGGTCCTCGTCACCGAGCAGCGAGGACAGGTCGACCATGGCAATGAGACTACGAGGCCGGACCGACAGGCAGGATGGGCCCCGTGGAGAAACCGTCGTTCGTCCTGCACGAGCACCACAAGCCGCAGCACCACTTCGACCTGCGGCTCGAGGAGGGCGGCGTGCTGCGCTCGTGGGCCCTGCCCAAGGGCGTCCCGACCGACGCGAAGCACGACCGGCTCGCCGTCGCGGTCGGCGACCACGACCTCGACCACTTGCGCTACGAGGACGAGCACAAGTCGATCGCGGACATCGGCTGGTGGGAGGACGAGGACCGCACCGAGCGCCGGATGCTGATCGTCCTGCACGGCCGGGACGTCTCGGTCCGCTACGCGCTGATCGACACCGGCCGCGACTGGCTGATGCACCGCACCAAGGACCAGCCCGTAGATTGACGGAGCGGGTGCGTGGGCACGATCACACGCGCCGCGGCCCCGAGCGAGCTGCGTGAACTTGTGTGAACTGAGCGAAAGAGTGCTGGATGCCCACACCGATGGACCCGACGTCGACGGGTTTCCTGTTCGCCGAGAACCGCAACCAGCCGATGCACGTGGGCGGGCTCCAGCTGTTCGAGAAGCCCGAGGGTGCGGGGCGCAACTTCCTCAAGGACCTGTACGAGGAGATGCTCACGCACGACCAGCCGTCGCGGCTGTTCGCCAAGCGGCCGACGCGCTCGGTGTCCACGGCCGGCCAGTGGTTCTGGACCGAGGACGAGCAGTTCGACATCGAGTACCACGTCCGGCACAGCGCGCTGCCCAAGCCCGGCCGGATCCGTGAGCTGCTCGACCTGTGCGGACGCCTGCACAGCACCCGGCTGGCGCTCGAGCGACCGCTGTGGGAGATCCACGTCATCGAGGGGCTGCGCGACGGCCGCGTCGCGATGTACTCCAAGATGCACCACGCCCTGATCGACGGCGTCTCCTCGATGCGGCTGATGCAGAGCGTGCTGTCCACCGACCCGGACCGGCGCGAGATGGCACCGACCTGGTCCGCCGAGCACGACCGCGGACGGTCCAGTCGCATCGACGACGACGAGTCGAACAGCACGTTCGGGCTGCCCCTCGGCGCGCTGCGCTCGGCGCTCGCGATCAGCTCCGAGGCCGCCGGTCTGCCCGCCGCCCTGGTCAAGACCCTGTCGCGCGGCGTCCGCAACGAGACCTCCGCCCTGTCGCTCTACGCCCCGCGCACGATCATCAACAAGCGGATCACCGGGTCGCGTCGCTTCGCCGCCGAGGACTGGCCGCTGGAGCGGCTGCAGGCGATCGGCAAGGCGACGGGCACGACGCTCAACGACGTGGTGCTGGCGATGTGCAGCGGCGCGATGCGCAGCTACCTCGACGAGCTCGACGCGCTCCCGGACTCGTCGCTGGTCGCCATGGTCCCGGTGGGCCTCAAAGCCAAGAGCTCGCAGAGCGCCTCGGCGTCCGGCGGCAACGCCGTGGGCTCGGTGATGGTCAAGCTGGGCACCGACCTCGACGACCCGGCCGACCGGCTCCGGGGCATCCACCACTCGATGGTCACCGGCAAGGAGGCGCTGGGCACGATGACGCCGACGCAGATCCTGGCCATGAGCGCGCTGGGGCTGGCGCCGGCCGTGCTGGCCCCGATGCTCAAGATGGACGGCCTGACCCGGCCGCCCTTCAACCTCATCATCTCCAACGTGCCGGGTCCCCAGAAGCCGCTCTACTTCAACGGCGCCCGGATGCGGGGGATGTACCCCCTCTCCATCCCGATCCACGGCATGGGCCTCAACATCACCTGCACGTCGTACACCGGCAACCTGGGCTTCGGGCTCACCGGCTGTCGACGCACGGTCCCGCGGCTGCAGCGGCTGCTGGTGCACCTCGACGACGAGGTGTCCGCGCTGGAGAAGGCTGCCGGGATCTAGCGCCTACGCAACAGCGGTCTCGGACCGCTCGATGGCGGCGTTCCACTCGCGCTTCGACGCACGCCAGCCCTCGTCGTCGACACCGAGGCGCCAGTAGCCCGAGATCGACAACCGGTCCAGGCCGATACCGCGCTCGACGCGGAGGTAGCGGCGCAGCTCCTTGACGGCGGCGGCCTCGCCGTGCACGAAGGCGTGCACATCGTCACCGGTCCAGGGCAGCGACGTCACCGCCTCCACCAGGCGCGTGCCCGGCCGGCTCTCGCGCGCGTGCACCCAGGAAACCTGCACCCCGGCCGGGGCCGCGAGGTCGATCTCGTCGGCCGCGTCGTGGACCTCGACGACCACGTGACCGGTCGCGTCCTGCGGCAGCTCCTGCAGCGCGACCGCGATGGCCGGCAGGGCGCTCGCGTCCCCGACGAGGAGGTGACGCGCGGCGGACGGGTCCGGTGCGTAGCCGCCACCCGGTCCCATGAACACGATCTCGTCGCCGGCACGCGCGGTCGCCGCCCACGGACCCGCGACGCCCTCGGCGCCGTGCACCACGAAGTCGACGGTCAACTCCTGGGCCGCCCCGTCGAACGCGCGCACCGTGTAGGAGCGCTGCCGCGGCGCGTGCTCCGCAGCGACCGCGTCGCGGACCGCGTCCAGGTCCACCCGGCCGTCCTCGTCGAGCGGCAGCGGGCGTGGGGTGTCCGGGTGCACGAACACGACCTTGACGTAGGAGTCGGTCGCGTCCGACTCGACGAACGTCGCGAGCCCCGGTCCCCCGGCGACGATCCGCACCATCGTGGCGGACAGCCGCTCGGTGCGCACCACCTGGGCGACGAAGGCGGTGCGGCGGCGACGGGGCTCGGGCATGGGACTCCTCGGACGGGAACGGCAACTTAGGGCAGCCTAACAAGACCGGTGCAACCCGCAGCCTTGACGGAGGGGCCGTCCAACCGACACCGTCCGGTCATGCCCTCCCCCTCTTCCCCCCTCGACCGGTCCCGGCTCGCCTCCTTGCTCGAGGCCGAGCGGACGACGTACACGGAGAGGAACGCGCGGTCGGCCGAGCTGTACGCCACCGCCGAGCACCTCTTCGGGCGGGTGCCGATGACCTGGATGAACATGTGGAGCGGCGGGTTCCCGCTCTACCTCGACCGCGCGTGGGGCAACCGGGTCGTCGACGTGGACGGGCACGAGTACGTCGACTTCGCGATGGGCGACACCGGGGCGATGGCGGGTCACACGCCACGCGCGACCGTCGACGCGGTGACCGAGCGGCTCACCGGGACCGGCGGGATCACCACGATGCTGCCGACC
>JBDSMW010000103.1:0-28890 GCA_039915665.1 Nocardioidaceae bacterium | reverse complement strand
AGGAGCGCCTCACCCTGGACGTGTCCGTCTTCCGGGACACCCCGGCCGGCAAGGAGCTGGTCAGCTCCACCTGGGCCCTCAACGAGGCCAGCGTCGAGAAGGCGGCCCGCGAGCGGATGATCGAGGTGGTCGTCGAGGTGGACGGGCGACCGCTGTCCCGCTGGGGCTGCGACGGCGTCGTGTGCGCGACCCCGACGGGCTCCACCGCCTACAACTTCAGCGCCGGGGGACCGATCGTCTGGCCCGAGGTCGAGGCCCTGCTGATGGTGCCGATCAGCGCGCACGCCCTGTTCGCCCGGCCGATGGTCGTCGGGCCGTCGTCCGTCCTGGCCGTCGAGGTCATCGCCAGGACCGACGGCTCGGGGGTCCTCTGGTGCGACGGGCGCCGCACCGTCGAGCTGCCGCCCGGTGCTCGCATCGAGGTGCGGCGCGGCCGCAACCCCGTGCGTCTCGTCCGGCTGCACGAGGCGCCGTTCACCGACCGGCTGGTGGCCAAGTTCGACCTGCCCGTCGCCGGGTGGCGCGGTGCGGCCGAGCGTCGACGCCGCGACGAGAACGGTGGCGGAGGAACGCACCGTGCTTGAGGAGCTGCGGATCAGCTCGCTGGGCGTCATCGACGAGTCCGTGCTCGAGCTCGGGCCCGGTTTCACCGCGATAACCGGCGAGACCGGGGCGGGCAAGACCATGGTCGTGACCGCCCTCGGGCTGCTGCTGGGCGGCCGCGCCGACTCGGGTGCCGTGCGCACCGGGGCCCGCTCGGCCCGGGTGGAGGGCCTGGTCAGTGTGGACGTCGACGGACTGGCCGAGGCCCTCGACGCGGTCGGGGGCGAGGTCGAGGACGGCCGGGTCCTGCTGGTCCGCCAGATCTCCGCCGAGGGCCGCTCGCGAGCGTTCGCCGGCGGCGCGTCGGTGCCCGTCTCGACGCTGGCCACCCTGGCCGACCCGCTGGTGGCGGTGCACGGCCAGTCCGATCAGCACCGCCTGCTGCGCCCCGCCGCCCAGCGCGACGCCCTCGACAGCTTCGCGGGCGCCAAGACCCTCCGCCTGCGGGAGCGGTTCGGGGCGGGGTTCGCCACGCTTCGCGCCACGGAGACCGAGCTGGCCGACGTCGTGGAGTCGGCCCGCGAGCGGGCTCGCGAGGCCGACCTGCTCCGCTTCGGTCTCGGTGAGGTCGAGGCGGTCGACCCGCAGCCCGGCGAGGACGCCGCCCTGTCCAGCGAGGAGAGTCGGCTGGGGTTCGCCGACACGTTGCGCACCGCGGCTGAGCAGGCCCGCGAGTGCCTCTCGGCCGAGGACGGCGGTCCCGATGCGCTGGGCGCGGTCTCGGCCGCCCGCAAGCTGCTCGACGGGGTCCGCGAGCACGACGCCGAGGTCGCCGGGCTCGCCGACCGGTTGGCGGAGGTCAGCTACCTGCTCTCGGACGCGGCGGCCGACGTCGCGTCGTACGCCTCGACGCTGGACACCGACCCGGCCCGGCTGGCCGGGGTCTCGCAGCGACGATCCGCGCTGGTCGCCCTGACCCGCAAGTACGGCGACACCATCGACGACGTGCTCGCCTGGTCGGAGCAGGCGGCGACCCGACTCCTGGACCTGGACGGCACAGACGAGCGGATCGCGGAGCTCACCGTCCGACGGGACCGGCTTCGCGACGAGCTGGCCACGGTCGCGGCGGAGCTCACCGCCGCCCGGGCCAAGGCGGCCACGCGGCTGGGGACGGTGGTCACCGGCGAGCTGGCCTCGCTCGCGATGCCGCACGCCACGCTCGCCATCGCCGTCACGCAGGCCGCTGACGAGCGCGGGCTGCCGGTCGGAGACCGCACGCTGCGCTTCGGGCCGACCGGCACCGACGACGTGGAGCTGCTGCTGGCTGCCAACCGGGGCGCGGAGCCTCGGCCGCTCGGCAAGGGCGCCTCCGGCGGTGAGCTGTCCCGGGTGATGCTGGGCGTCGAGGTCGCGCTGGCCGCCACCGATCCGGTCCCCACGTTCGTGTTCGACGAGGTGGACGCCGGGGTGGGAGGCAAGGCCGCGGTCGAGGTCGGCCGCAGACTGGCGATGCTGGCCCGGCACGCCCAGGTGCTGGTGGTCACGCACCTGCCCCAGGTGGCTGCCTTCGCGGACCGGCACGTGGTGGTCGTGAAGAGCAACGACGGCACCGTCACGTCGTCAGGGCTGACCGTGCTCGACGACGCGGGGCGGGTCCGCGAGCTCTCCCGGATGCTGGCCGGGCTGGAGGACTCCGAGACCGCCTTGGCGCACGCCGAGGAGCTGTTGGCGGCGGCCCAGGAGTCGCGCGCCGCCGGCTGACCCCGGGCACGGGGACGACTCCGTCACACTCGTGGGCGCCTCCCTGGTTCTGCCAGGCCTGCGTGTCAGGATGTTCGGGCCATGAAATTCCCCTCCCGCCAACCTTCTGTCCAAGGCCAACCCGGAGTCAGTGGCACCGTCCGGCTCGACCGTCGGACCGCCTCCCTGCTCCGTCGGCTCAAGGCCGGGGACGTCGCGGTCGTCGACCACCTCGACCTGGACCGGGCGACCGCGGAGGCGCTGGTCGAGTGCGGCGTGGTGGCGGTCGTCAACGCCTCCGCGTTCATCTCCGGCCGCTACCCGAACCTCGGCCCCGAGCTGCTGGCGCGCTCGGGCGTGATGATGGTCGACGACATCGGCGCCGACGTGTTCACCAAGCTCCGGGACGGCAGCACGGTGCGCGTCCACGAGGGCGCGGTCATCGTGGGCGGCACCACGGTGGCGACCGGCCACGAGCTGGGCGCCGAGGAGGTCGGCACGCTGATGGAGGACGCCCGCAGCGGCCTGTCCACGCAGCTGCAGAGCTTCACGCACAACACCACCGAGTTCCTCCGGCGCGAGCAGGAGCTGCTCCTGCACGGCCGGGGCGTCCCGAACACCCGCACGGTCATCGACGGCCGGCCCGTGGTGGTCGTGGTGCGGGGCTACGACTACCGCGAGGACCTGCGTCGGCTGCGCCGCTTCATCCGCGAGCAGCGACCCGTGCTGGTCGGTGTTGACGCCGGGGCCGACGCCCTGATCGCGGCCGGTCACCGACCCGACATCGTGGTCGTCGGGGAGGACGGTCTGGCCCAGGGGAGCACCGCAGGGGAGCGCGGCAGCACCGTGTCGGACAAGGCACTGCGGAGCTCCCGCGAGGTCGTCCTGCACGCCGACCGCTCCGGGCGGGCGATCGGCGGCGACCGGCTCGACCGCCTCGGCGTCCGGCACCACACCCTGTCGGCGTCCGGCACCAGCGAGGACGTCGCGCTGCTGCTGGCCGACGTCCGTGGCGCCAGCCTGATCATCGCGGTCGGCACGCACGCGACGCTCGACGAGTTCCTGGACCGTCAGCGCGCCGGCCTCGCCAGCACCTTCCTGACCCGGCTGCGCGTCGGACCGAAGCTGGTCGACGCGAAGGGGGTCCCGCAGCTCTACTCCGGCCGGGTCCGCATCTGGCACCTGCTCCTGGTGCTGCTCGCCGGCTTCCTGGCCCTCGGCGTGGCGATCGCGGCCACCCCGGTGGGTGACGTGTGGTGGTCGTCGACCGGCGGCGCCCTGTCCGACGTACTCGACTGGATCCAAGGACTTGTCACGTGATCTCCTTCCGATACCACATCGTCTCGATCGTCTCGGTCTTCCTGGCGCTGGCCATCGGTGTCGCCCTCGGCGGCGGCCCCTTGAAGGGTGAGGTCGACAACACCCTCGTCGACCAGGTGAGGACCGACCGCGCGACCAAGGCTGCGCTGACGGCCCAGATCACCAACCTCCGTGGCAGCAACACCTTCACCGACCAGTTCGCCACCACCGTGGCGCCCAGCCTGATCGGCAACACCCTGAAGGGCCGGTCGGTCACCTTCGTCGTGCTGCCGACCGCCCGGCAGTCCGACGTCGCCTCGCTGGCCGACCTGGTCGGGGTCGCCGGCGGCACGGTCGGCGGCACCGTCCGCGTCGGCGACCAGCTTGTCGACGCGGGGGACAAGCAGCTCGTCGACGAGCTCGGCAACCAGCTCGAGGACCGGGCCAGCGGGGTCAGCATCCCGGCGGACGCCAGCCCATACGAGCGGATCGGGACCCTGATCGCGCGGGCCATCGGCACCGACTACAACGGCGGACTCCCGGTCGACGGGCCGGCCACCAGCATCCTGGCCGGCCTCAGCACCACCAGCCTGCTGTCCGCCGAGGGCAAGCTCAACCGGCGCGGCAGCCTGGTGCTGTTCGTGACGGGCGCGGGCCAAGGCAGCTCCGAGGAGAAGAAGGGTGCGGCGACGATCGTCGACACCCTGGTCCAGGCCGTCGATGCCGCCACGGACGGCGTGGTGCTCGCCGGTCCCACCGCCTCGGCCCGCGAGGGCGGACAGGTCAAGGCCGTCCGGGACGACGTCTCCGCGGCACGCGACGTGTCCACCGTCGACGCGCTCGGCCGGTCCGCCGGGCAGGTCGTGACGATCATGGCGCTCGCCGGGCAGGCGACCGGCCGGACCGGGCACTACGGGGCCGTCGACGCTGCCGACGGTGCGATGCCGGGGGCCCAGGGCGCCACCGACTGAGGCGACGGGTGCCGATTCTTGGGCGCGGCTTTTCCGTGCGGGGCCGGTCGTTGGTAGGCTCGAACCCCGTGGATGGTCGATCACTTTTCTGCTGGTCCGACCGCCTCGATCAACCCACATCCGGGACCGACCACGGGAGTTCACTTGGCCGCTTCGCCCTACTCACCTTCGGGACCGACCAAGCACGTCTTCGTCACCGGAGGCGTCGCGTCCTCCCTCGGGAAGGGGCTCACCGCCTCCTCCCTCGGCAGCCTGCTGAAGTCCCGCGGGCTGCGGGTGACGATGCAGAAGCTAGACCCCTATCTCAACGTGGACCCGGGAACGATGAACCCGTTCCAGCACGGGGAGGTGTTCGTCACCAACGACGGCGCCGAGACCGACCTGGACATCGGGCACTACGAGCGCTTCCTGGACACCGACCTCGCGGGCATCGCGAACGTCACCACCGGGCAGGTGTACTCCCAGGTGATCGCCAAGGAACGGCGCGGCGACTACCTCGGTGACACCGTCCAGGTGATCCCGCACATCACCAACGAGATCAAGGACCGCGTCCGCGCGATGGCCGGTCCCGACGTCGACGTGGTGATCACCGAGATCGGCGGCACCGTCGGAGACATCGAGTCGCTGCCGTTCCTGGAGGCCGCGCGTCAGGTGCGCCACGACGTCGGTCGCGACAACGTCTTCTTCCTGCACGTCTCGCTGGTGCCCTACATCGGGCCGTCGGGCGAGCTGAAGACCAAGCCGACCCAGCACTCGGTCGTCGCGCTGCGGTCGATCGGTCTCCAGCCGGACGCGATCGTGTGCCGGTCTGACCGGCCGATCCCCGACTCCATGAAGAACAAGATCTCGCTGATGTGCGACGTCGACCGCGAGGCCGTCGTGAACGCCAGCGACGCCCCGTCGATCTACGACATCCCCAAGGTGCTGCACTCCGAAGGGCTGGACGCCTACGTCGTACGACGCCTGAACCTGCCGTTCCGCGACGTCGACTGGACCGAGTGGGACGAGCTTCTCCGCGTCGTGCACCACCCGGCGGAGCAGGTCACGGTCGCGCTCGTCGGCAAGTACGTCGACCTGCCGGACGCCTACCTGTCCGTCGTGGAGGCGCTGCGGGCCGGCGGCTTCGCCCACGAGGCCAAGGTGAACCTGGTCTGGGTTCCCTCCGACGAGTGCCAGACCCGGGAAGGAGCCGCACGCCACCTGTCCGAGGTCGACGCGATCTGCGTGCCCGGAGGTTTCGGCATCCGGGGCATCGAGGGCAAGGTCGGCGCGCTGGAGTACGCCCGCACGCACGGCATCCCCACGCTCGGCCTGTGCCTGGGGCTGCAGTGCATGGTGATCGAGTACGCCCGGCACGAGGCGGGCATCGAGGGCGCCGACTCCACCGAGTTCCACGCCGCCTGCGAGGAGCCGGTCATCGCCACGATGGCCGAGCAGGAGCAGTTCGTCGAGGGCGCAGGAGACCTGGGCGGCACGATGCGTCTCGGGCTCTACCCCGCGGAGCTCAAGGAGGGCTCGGTCATCCGGGCCGCCTACGGCGAGCCCAAGGTCGAGGAGCGCCACCGGCACCGCTACGAGGTCAACAACCGCTACCGCGACCGCCTCGAGGCGGCCGGGCTGGTGTTCTCCGGGACGTCCCCGGACAACAACCTGGTGGAGTTCGTCGAGCTGCCCGCGGACGTGCACCCCTACTACGTCGCGACCCAGGCGCACCCGGAGCTCCGGTCGCGCCCGACTCGGCCGCACCCGCTGTTCGCGGGTCTCGTCGGGGCCGCGATCACGCGTCAGCGTGAGCTGCGCTTCCCGATGGACGAGTCCTCGCTGCGGCGCCGCAACGCGGAGAGCGACGCCGACCACATGGACCCCGTGGACCTCGTGGAGCAGGACGCGCAGAGCATCCTCCGATGACCGCCGAGGACCGGCCCGAGTCCTGGCCGGTGCACGAGGTGGAGCAGATCTGGAAGGGAAGCGCGCCCTTCTCGGTCCGCCGCGACGTGATCTCGGCACCGGACCACCCGGAGGAGAGGTTCGGACGGCTGGTGCTCGAGCACCCCGGGGCGGCGGTGATCCTGGCCGTCGACGAGCAGGAGCGGGTGCTGGTGCTCCACCAGTACCGCCACCCGGCCTCGATGCGGTTCGTCGAGCTTCCCGCGGGCCTGCTCGACGTCGAGGGCGAGGACCCGGTCGAGGCGGCGAAGCGGGAGCTCCGCGAGGAGGGTCTGGTGCTGGCCGAGGAGTGGACGCACCTGTTCACGACGTACTCCTCACCGGGGCTGTCGAGCGAGTCCATCGCCTACTTCCTGGCCCGGGGGCTGTCCACGGCACCGGACCGCGGCGACTTCGAGCCGGCGCACGAGGAGGCCGACATGACGCTCGCGTGGGAGCCGGTCGACGACCTGCTCGAGGGGGTCCGCGCGGGCCGGATCACCGACGGCCCCACGGCCCAGGCGCTGTTGGCCTACGCCCTCTGGCACCGCTGAGCGGACACCGTGCCGATGGTCATAGACTCACGCGACCCCACGACGGAGTGGTGGTCTCCCAGCTGAGAGGAACCCTGGTCGATGAAGGTCGGCGTACCCAAGGAAGTCAAGAACCACGAGTACCGCGTCGCGCTCACCCCGATCGGGGTGCACGAGCTGACCCAGCACGGTCACGAGGTCTATATCGAGGCGGGGGCGGGCGTCGGCTCGTCGATCCCCGACGAGGAGTACGTCGCCGCGGGCGCCACGATGCTGCCCGGCGCCGACGACGTCTGGGGCACCACCGACATGATCCTCAAGGTGAAGGAGCCGGTCGCGGAGGAGTACTCCCGGCTGCGCGAGGGCCAGACCCTCTTCACCTACCTGCACCTGGCCGCCGACAAGCCGCTGACCGACGAGCTGGTCGAGCGCCGGGTGACCTCCATCGCCTACGAGACGGTGCAGCTGCCCTCGGGCTCGCTGCCGCTGCTCTACCCGATGTCCGAGGTGGCCGGCTGCCTGGCGCCGCAGGTGGGCGCGCACTCGCTGATGAAGGCCGAGGGCGGTCGTGGTGTCCTGCTCGGTGGCGTCGGCGGTGTCGCGAACGCCAAGGTCGTGGTGATCGGGGCGGGGGTCTCCGGGCAGAACGCCGCCAACATCGCGCTCGGCATGGGGGCCGACGTGACCCTGCTGGACACCGACCTGGACAAGCTCCGGATGTCGTTCTGGCGCTACGACAACCGGGTCCACGGGCTAGCGTCGTCGCAGCTGACCATCCAGCAGCAGGTCATCGAGGCCGACCTGGTCATCGGGGCCGTGCTGATCCCCGGCGCCAAGGCGCCGAAGTTGGTCAGCAACGACCTGGTGGCGCAGATGAAGCCGGGCTCGGTGCTCGTCGACATCGCGGTCGACCAGGGCGGCTGCTTCGAGGACACCCACGCGACCACGCACGCCGACCCGACGTACACGGTGCACAACTCGGTGTTCTACTGCGTGGCGAACATGCCGGGCGCGGTGCCGAACACCTCGACCTACGCGCTGACCAACGCGACGCTGCCCTACGTGGTCGCGCTGGCCAACAAGGGCTGGGAGCAGGCGCTGCGCGACGACCACTCGCTGGCGCTGGGCCTGAACACCCACGGCGGCTCGCTGACCAACGCTCCCGTCGCCGAGGCGCACGGGATGGAGAGCGTCTCGCTGGAGAGCGTGCTCGGCTGACCCGGTGACCACCACGGCGGGGCCGGGCGGCCGTCAGGGGGAGGTCGTGCGGGCGGTCCGCAGCTACCTCGACCACCTGGTGGTCGAGCGCGGCCTCGCCGACAACACCCTGAAGTCCTACCGGCGGGACCTGCGCAGGTACACCGGCTGGTTGGCCGCGCGGGGCGTGGACGGGCTCGACGCCGTGCGCGAGGAGACGGTGACCGAGTTCCTCGTCGCGCTGCGGGAGGGCGACGAGGACCACCCGCCCCTGGGGGCCGGTTCCGCCGCCCGCACGGTCGTCGCGGTGCGGGGGTTCCACAAGTTCGCGGTCCGGGAGGGGCTGACGCCGGTCGATCCCTCGGCCGCCGTACGCCCTCCTGCGCCGGCGAAGCGACTGCCGAAGGCGCTGCCGCTGGCCGACATCGAGCGGATTCTCGAGGCGGCCGGGGCGCCGGGCACGGCCCTGTCGATGCGGGACCGGGCGCTCCTCGAGCTGCTCTACGGCACCGGCGCGCGGATCTCCGAAGCCGTCGGCCTCGACCTCGACGACCTCGACCTGGAGCAGGGCACGGTGCTGCTGCGCGGCAAGGGCAGCAAGGAGCGGATCGTCCCCGTCGGTTCCTACGCCACGGAGGCGGTGCAGACCTACCTGGTCCGGGGCCGGCCGGACCTCGCGTCCTCCGGGGACGGCCTGCCCGCGGTGTTCCTCAACGCGCGGGGTGGGCGGCTGTCCCGGCAGAGCGCCTGGACGGTGCTGGTCAAGGCGGCCGAGCGGGCGGGCGTGCACGTCGACGTGTCGCCGCACACGCTGCGGCACTCGTTCGCCACCCACCTGCTCGATGGCGGCGCTGACGTCCGCGTCGTGCAGGAGCTGCTGGGGCACGCGTCGGTGACCACCACCCAGGTCTACACGCTGGTCACCGTGGACAGCCTGCGTGAGGTCTACGCCACGGCCCATCCCAGGGCCCTCGGTTGAGCCGATTCTGTGCACAGAGTTGTGCACAGGCCGGCGCTGCTTGTGTACGGCGCGCCTGCCCCGTGCACACGTTGTCAACAGATGTACTGGACGCACACAGTCGTCGACCGATCCGGTTGTAGGTCGCGAGACGGACCCCATAGAGTCGCCGCGTTGCGCGCGACAAACCGATGAGTCGACTTTGCCGCGCAGCAGCTCGCAGACATCAGACGAGAGGCGCCCGCGTGAACGACTACGGCTCAGGACACCCGTTCGGCGGCCAGGGAAGCAGCGCCTCCGAGATCCCGCCGATGATGCCGAACCCCGTGTCCTCAGGAGGGCAAGACCGCGTGAGCGACCCCATCCCGTTCCGACGTCCCATGCCTTCCGCCGCGCCCTCGGGCGGTGACGTTGAGGAGTTGCACGCCGCCGACCCGCCCGTGACCGACGCGCTGGAGGCCGGCGCCGAGGCACCCGTGCTCGGCCCCACCGGTCGACCGGTGCCCGTGCTGCCCGAGCCCCGCCCCATCAGCATCCACGGCAACGCCCGCGTGATCTCGATGTGCAACCAGAAGGGTGGCGTCGGCAAGACCACGACGACCATCAACCTCGGGGCGGCGCTGGCCGAGTTCGGTCGCAAGGTGCTGCTCGTCGACTTCGACCCGCAGGGCTCGCTGTCGGTCGGTCTGGGCCTCAACCCGCACGACATGGAGCTGTCGATCTACAACCTGCTGATGCAGCGGGACGTCACGATCGACGAGGTCATCGTGCCGACCAACGTGCCGGGCATGGACCTGCTGCCCTCCAACATCGACCTGTCCGCGGCCGAGGTGCAGCTCGTGCACGAGGTGGCCCGCGAGCAGACCCTCCAGCGAGTGCTGCAGCCGGCCATCGCGGAGTACGACGTCATCCTCATCGACTGCCAGCCCTCGCTCGGACTGCTCACCGTCAACGCGCTGACCGCCTCCGACGGCGTCGTGGTCCCGCTGGAGTGCGAGTACTTCGCGCTGCGCGGCGTGGCCCTGCTCAAGACCACGATCGACAAGGTCACCGAGCGGCTCAACCCCAAGCTCAAGATCGACGGCGTCCTCGGCACGATGTACGACGGACGCACCCTGCACGGCCGCGAGGTCATGGAGCGGCTGGTGCAGGCCTGGGGCGACACCGTGTTCCACACCGTCATCCGGCGCACCGTGAAGTTCTCCGACTCGACCGTGGCCGGTGAGCCGATCACGACGTACGCCTCCTCCTCGGCCGGCGCGGAGAGCTACCGCCAGCTCGCCAAGGAGGTGCTCGCGCGTTGTCTCGACGAGTGAGCATGCCGACGGCGGACGACCTGTTCCGCCCGACCGTCGTCCCTGACCACCCCGACACCGAGGGGGACGAGACAGGGGAGGGGTCTGCCGAGGGGAAGCCGGCGAAGAACACCCCCAGCGGCCGGATCCGGCACGACGAGAAGATGACGGTCTACGTCACGGCCGACGAGCTGCTCGACATCGAGCACGCCCGGCTGACGCTGCGACGCAGCGGGCTGAGCGTCGACCGCGGCCGACTCGTCCGGGAGGCGGTCGCCCTGGTGCTCGCCGACCTGGAGCAGAACCGCGACGACAGCGTCATCGTGCAACGCCTGCTGCAGGCATGACGACGGACGTGGTCGAGCCCGCCGAGGTCGCCCCCGCCTTCTCCCTGCACCTGGACAACTTCGAGGGGCCGTTCGACCTGCTGCTCAGCCTGATCTCGAAGCACAAGCTCGACATCACCGAGGTGTCGCTGTCCCGGGTCACCGACGAGTTCATCGGCTTCGTGAAGCTGGCCGGCTCCGAGTGGGACCTCGAGGAGACCTCGTCGTTCCTGCTGGTCGCGGCCACCCTGCTCGACCTCAAGGCCGCCCGGCTGCTGCCGCAGGGCGACGTGGAGGACGAGGAGGACCTCGCCCTGCTCGAGGCCCGCGACCTGCTCTTCGCCCGGCTGCTGCAGTACCGCGCCTTCAAGCAGGTCGCCTCCGTCCTCGAGGGCCGGATGAGCGAGGAGGAGAAGCGGTTTCCGCGCGCGGTCGGGCTCGAGGAGCGCTTCGCGACGCTGCTGCCCGAGGTCCTGATCGGCCTGGGGCTGGAGGAGTTCGCCTCTCTGGCCGCCAAGGCGATGGAGCCCAAGCCGGTCCTGGACATCAACCTGGCGCACATCCACGCGCCGACGGTCAGCGTGCGCGAGCAGGCGGCCGTGGTCGTCGACCGGCTCCGTCGGCAGGGCACGATGACCTTCCGGGCTCTCGCCGGCGACTCCCCTGACACCCTCACCACCGTCGCCCGCTTCCTGGCGCTGCTGGAGCTGTTCCGGGAGGGCGTGGTCTCCTTCGACCAGGTCAGCCCCCTGGGCGAGCTGACCGTGCGGTGGACCGGTGGCGAGGCCGACGAGGTGGAGATCACCGACGAGTTCGACGGCGCCCCGCCCGAGGCGGACGAACCCGACGAGCCGGCACAGGACGACGACGAAGGACCAGAGCAGTGAGTGACCTGATTCCCGAGCTGGACCCAGAGCTGGGCGACGCCCGCAGCGAGGCCGACGAGGTGCTCCGGTCCGGCGCGGACCCCGTCGAGGAGGTCGGCGAGGCCGCCGCGGACGAGGACTCCGAGACGCTCGACTTCCCGCTGGCCGACCTCAAGCCCGCCCTGGAGGCCGTGCTGATGGTTGCCGACCAGCCGCTGGACCACATGACGTTGGCGACCGCGGTCGGCTACCCGCCCGGTGAGGTGTCGTCGGCGCTGCACGGCCTCGCGGACGAGTACGCCGGCCAGGGCCGCGGCTTCGACCTGCGCAACGTCGCCGGCGGATGGCGGTTCTACACCCGCGAGGAGTACGCCGGCGTGGTGGAGCGGTTCGTGCTCGACGGTCAGCGGGCGCGGCTCACCCAGGCGGCCCTCGAGACGCTGGCCGTCGTGGCCTACAAGCAGCCGGTCAGCCGCGCGCGTGTCTCGGCGGTCCGCGGCGTGAACGTCGACGGCGTGATGCGCACCCTGGTCTCCCGGGGCCTGGTCGAGGAGGCCGGCCACGACGCGGAGACGACCGCGACGCTCTACCGCACCAGCAGCTACTTCCTGGAGCGCATCGGTGTCGAGTCCCTGGAGGACCTCCCCGAGCTCGCACCGTTCCTGCCGGACATGGGCGACTTCGAGGACCTGGACGCGCGTCCCGACGTCGAGGCGCCCGAGAACCCATGAGCCTCGAGACCGACGACGACGGCCTGATCCGGCTGCAGAAGCTGCTGGCCCAGTCGGGGGTGGCCAGCCGCCGCAAGTGCGAGGAGATCATGCTCGCCGGGCTGGTCGAGGTGGACGGTGAGATCGTCACCCGCCTCGGCACCAAGGTCGACCCAGCGGCGGCGGTGATCCGGGTGGACGGCAAGCGGCTGCCCCCGGTGAGTCCGCACGTCTACCTGGTCCTGAACAAGCCCCGCGGCGTGGTCTCGACGATGTCGGACCCGGAGGGCCGCCGGGCCCTGGACGAGTTCGTCGCCGACCGGCCCGAGCGGCTCTTCCACGTCGGCCGGCTCGACACCGACACCGAGGGCCTCATCCTGCTCACCAACGACGGCGACTTCGCGCAACGGGTCGCCCACCCGTCGTACGAGCTGGACAAGACGTACGTCGCGGAGGTCGACGGCGTGGTGTCCAAGGCCACCGTGCAGCGGCTGCTCGGCGGCGTCACGCTCGAGGACGGACCCGTCGAGGCGGGTTCGGCCAAGGTCGTCTCCTCGACGAAGGAGCGCTCCATCGTCGAGGTGGTCATCCACGAGGGCCGCAACCGGATCGTGCGCCGGCTGTTCGACGAGGTCGGCCACCCCGTGCGCCGGCTGACCCGCACCGCCATCGGGCCCGTCCAGGTCCGCGGGCTGCGGCACGGCTCCCTGCGCGAGCTCACCCTCGACGAGCTCGGCGTGCTGCTGGACGCCGCGTCGCTCTGAGCGCACGAGTGGTTAGGGTTGCCCCCGTGGCAGTCCGTGCGGTGCGAGGAGCGACCCAGCTCGACGAGGACGTGCGCGAGCACATGCTCGAGCGGGTCGCCGAGATGGTGCTCGACGTGATGACCGCAAACGGCCTCGAGGTCGACGACTTCATCAGCGTGATCTTCACCGCCACCTCCGACCTGGTCTCGGAGTTCCCGGCCTACGCCGCGCGCCGGCTCGGCTTCGGCGACGTGCCGCTGATCTGCGCGCGTGAGCTGGAGATCGCGGGCTCGATGCCGCGCGTCGTCCGGATGCTCGCGCACGTCGAGACCGACCTGCCGCGCGCGGACATCACCCACGTCTACCTGCACGGCGCCGCCACCCTGCGTCGCGACCTGACCCGTGTCCGCGAGGTCCCGGATGACGCTTGACGGACCGGTCCTGGTCGTCGGCGCGGGCCTGCTCGGCACGTCGATCGGGCTCGCGCTGCGCCGCCGGGGCGTGGACGTCGCGCTGCGCGACGTCAACCCGGAGAACCTGCGGATCGCCACCACGATCGGCGCCGCCAACCGGGATGACGCCGACGTCGACCCGGTCCTGGTGGTCGTCGCCGTCCCGCCGGACCACCTCGCCGAGCAGGTCGCCGACGCGCTGCGGACCACCCGCGCGACGGTGACGGACGTCGGCTCGGTCAAGGGCGCTCCGCTGGCCGCCGTACGCCTGCTGGCGCCGGACACGGTCGCGAGGTACGTCGGCAGCCACCCGATGGCGGGCAGCGAACGCTCCGGGCCGTTCGCGGCCTCCGAGTCGCTCTTCGACGGCCGGCCCTGGGCCGTCACCCCCCACGAGGGGGCCGACGGCGCCGCGGTCGAGGCGGTCACCGCACTGGCCCGGGCCTGCGGCGCGACCCCGGTGACGTTCACGCCCGACGAGCACGACCAGGCGGTCGCCCGGACCTCCCACCTGCCGCACCTGCTCGCGGCGATGGCGGCGGGACGGCTCACCGACGCGCCCCGCGAGCACCTGGCGCTGTCCGGCCAGGGCGTGCGCGACGTGACCCGCATCGCCGCCGGGGACCCCCTGCTGTGGCAGCAGATCATCACCGCGAACAGCGCTGCGCTCACCCTGCTCCTCCGGGACGTCCGCGACGACCTCGACACGCTTCTCGGGGCGCTGGCCGACGGCGACCGTCCCGGCCTCGCGGAGATCCTGGACCGCGGGGTGGCCGGCACGTCGGTCATCCCGGCCAAGCACGGCGGCCCCAACCGCGCCGAGACCACGGTCTTCGTGGCCGTCCCCGACCACCCGGGAGAGCTGGCCCGGCTGCTGGCCGACGCGGGGGAGATCGGCGTCAACGTGGAGGACCTGCGCATCGACCACGACCCGGCGCGCGAGTACGGCCTGGTCGAGCTCACGGTCGGCACCGACCACGCCGACCACCTGCTGACCTCGCTCGGGGAGCGGGGCTGGACGGCCCACCGGTAGAGTGCCGCACTCCTTGGTGCACCCGATCGGAAGGCAGAGGCAGTGGGCGTGGTCGTGGCGATGGACGGTCCTTCCGGCTCCGGGAAGTCGAGCACCTCGCGCGGCGTCGCCGTGAGGCTGGGGCTGCGCTACCTGGACACCGGCGCGATGTACCGCGCGATGACCTGGTGGATGCTCGACCGCGGCATCGACGTGGACGACCCTGCGGCCGTCGCCGCCCAGGCCGACGCCCCGGTGCTGGTGTCCGGGACCGACCCGGAGGCACCCACGATCACCGTCGACGGCACCGACGTGGCGTCCGCCATCCGCGAGCAGGCGGTCACCAGCGCCGTCAGTGCCGTCAGCGCCGTCCCGGAGATCCGGGCCAGGCTGCTCCGCGAGCAGCGGGACCTGATCGGCGACGGCGGCATCGTCGTGGAGGGCCGTGACATCGGCACCGTCGTGGTCCCCGACGCGCCCGTGAAGCTCTTCCTGACCGCCGACCCCGCGGCCCGCGCCGCCCGCCGCAGCGCCGAGCAGCCCGGTGCCGACGTCGTCGCCACGCAGGCCGACCTGCTGCGCCGCGACGGCATCGACTCCGGCCGGGCGGTCTCGCCGCTGGCGATGGCGGACGACGCGCACCACATCGACACCACGCCGTACACCCTGGACGAGGTGGTCGAGCAGGTCGTCGCCCTGGTCCAGCAAGCCTGAGCACCGGACCGGGAACGGGCCTCGATTCGACTTCGTGCACGGCCCTCCGGTGTACTTGGAGCAGCACGCCTGGCCCCGGACCGAGGCTGGGTACGACGCGCCGCGGCCGATCTGCGGAACAGACTCGTCGAGCACCTCGTTGAAGCGATGGCCCGCACCGGCCGCACGCTCCCGGGGCCGATCCCGAGATCTGATCCCGGGACCGGGCCGAACCCGCGCGAAGCCCGCGACATCGCACGAAGGATGAACCATGACGATCGACCCTGACCACACCGATGCACCCGCCGTGGTGCCGATCCTGGCTGTGGTGGGCCGACCCAACGTGGGGAAGTCCACGCTCGTCAACCGGATCATCGGCCGTCGCGAGGCGGTCGTGCAGGACATCCCGGGCGTGACCCGCGACCGGGTCTACTACGACGCCACCTGGAACGGCCGGGCCTTCACCGTCGTCGACACGGGCGGCTGGGACCCCGACGCGACGGGCCTGTTCGAGCGGATCGCGGCGCAGGCCGAGGTCGCCGTGCAGATCGCCGACGCCACCCTGTTCGTGGTGGACGCCTCGGTCGGGATCACCGACGCCGACGAGGCCGTCGTGAAGATCCTCCGCAAGTCCGGCAAGCCGGTGATCCTCGCCGCCAACAAGGTCGACGACCAGCGGGCCGAGGCCGAGGCCCATGGCCTGTGGAACCTCGGGCTGGGGGAGCCGTGGCCGGTCTCCGCGCTGCACGGCCGGGGCTCGGGCGACATGCTCGACGCCATCCTGGACGCGCTGCCCGAGCCGCCACCCGAGACCTTCGGTGTCGTGGGCGGTCCCCGTCGCGTCGCCATCGTCGGTCGCCCCAACGTGGGCAAGTCCTCGCTGCTGAACAAGCTGGCCAAGCAGGACCGGGTCGTCGTCGACGACGTCGCCGGGACCACGGTCGACCCGGTCGACGAGCTGGTCGAGCTCGGTGGTCGCACCTGGCGGTTCATCGACACCGCCGGGGTGCGCAAGAAGATCAAGGAAGCCTCCGGGCACGAGTACTACGCGAGCCTGCGCACCAACACCGCGATCGAGCGCGCCGAGGTGTGCGTGATGGTCGTCGACGGCTCCAACCCGGTCTCCGAGCAGGACCTCCGGATCATCACCGCGGTCGCCGAGGCCGGCCGGGCCCTGGTCATCGCCTTCAACAAGTGGGACCTCGTCGACGAGGAGCGCCGCTACTACCTGGACCGCGAGATCGAGCGCGACCTCGTCCGGGTGCAGTGGGCTCCGCGGATCAACATCACCGCCCGCACCGGCTGGCACGTGGACCGGCTCGTGCCGGCGCTCGATGCCGCCCTCGCGGGCTGGTCGACGCGCGTCGGCACGGGTGCCCTCAACTCGTTCCTCGGCCGGCTCGTCGCCGAGCACCCGCACCCCGTGCGGGGTGGCAAGCAGCCGAAGATCCTGTTCGGCACCCAAGCGTCCAGCGAGCCCCCGACCTTCGTGCTGTTCACCAGCGCGCTGCTGGAGGCGTCCTACATCCGCTACGTCGAGCGACGCCTGCGCGAGGACTTCGGCTTCGTCGGCACCCCCGTCCACGTGCAGCAGCGCCCGCGCAAGAAGCGCGAGCGCCGCTGACGCCTCGTCGTTCGAGGCCGACCTACCTCACCGGGCCTTCGGCGAGGGTGACCGTCGCGGTGTGCGACGTGCCGCCCGCAGCAGCCCAGGTCACGGCGATGGAGTCACCGGGGGAGTGGGCCCCGACGGCCTTGCGCAGCGCGGCCGAGGTGCCGACCTTCGTGCCGTCGATCGCGGTGACCGTGTCGCCGGCGACGATGCCCGCGTCGGCCGCCGGGGTGCTCTTGTAGACACCTTGGACGGTCGCGGCCGTCTGGCCGAGACCCACCCCGAGGAACGCCGGGTAGGCGTAGTCGTAGCGGGCCTTGACGACCCCGTTCTCCAGGTCGTCGGCGACGCCGAGCACCTTGGCGATCGGGACGGCGTAGCCGATCACGTCGTTGCTGCCGCTCGACGCCGCCGTGGTCATGCCCACGACCTCACCCTGGTCGTCGTACGTCGCGCCGCCGGAGTCTCCCGCGATCACGTCGGAGCTGATCTTGAGCAGCCCGGTGAGCCGCTCGCCCTCGACGTTGGCCTCGCTCTGCGTGGTGATCGTCTGGTCCTCGGCCAGGATCGAGCCGGACGCGGCGCTGAGGTAGCTCACCGTGCCGTTCGCGTCGCCCACCGCGGTCACCGCGTCGCCGACCGAGACGCCGTCGGTGTCGGTGTCGGTGTCGGTGGTGACCGTGTCGAGCCCCGAGGCGCCGACCAGCTGCAGCACCGCGACGTCGTCCTGGGTGTCGGTGCCCACGACCTTGGCCGTGTACGTCGTACCGGTGCTCATCACCTTGACCTTGATCGAGGTGGCGCCGGCCACCACGTGGTGGTTGGTGACGATCTCGCCGTCGGAGGTGAGGACCATGCCGGTGCCCGCTGCCTTGCCACCGCTGTACTTCAGCGTGGTGGCGATGCGGACCAGGCCGGTCAGCTGGGAGCCGGACGCCTTCGCGGTGGTGTCCGTCGAGGAGCCTTTGATCTGGGTCTGGCCCGGCCCGGTGGACGGGTCGGCTGGCAGCGTCAGGCTGCCCTGTCCGCCGTCCGACCAGGACCAGTCGCCGTTGCCGTTGGTCGAGACGTTGGTCTGGCCGGAGGCGCTGGACGAGGTTGTCGTGCTTCCGCCCGAGAACCCGTGCCCGAGGGCGTAGCCCGCGCCGACCCCCCCGAGACCGGTGACCAGCGCGGTCGCCGTGACGGTGGCCAGCAGCCGGCGACGGCGCCGCGGCCGATGAGGCTCCGGCTGGTGCGACTCGTCCGACGACTCGGGGAACGGCCCCACGGGAGGCGCGAAGTAGGAGTGCTGCTGCGGTGCGGGCGTCTGGTCGTCCATGGGTTCCTCCGAGGCTGGTTCGCGGTGATCCTCAGACAACCCGACGTTCCGGAGAGTTTGCTGTGAACCGTCGTTGCGGCCGCTTTGCGATGCCGAAGAACTCGCTGAGGAACCCGTGCGCATGCTGATCCACGGCCGGATTCGGGCGGACCGACCCGCTGCGGTAAGGTTCCGGTGCCCGCTGGTCGTCGTCAGATGATCCGGGCGTCGGGCTGTAGCGCAGCTTGGTAGCGCACCTGACTGGGGGTCAGGGGGTCGCAGGTTCAAATCCTGTCAGCCCGACCGTGAGGGGTCCTGATCTGTTTCGACAGGTCAGGGCCCTTTTTGGTTGTTGGTAGCAGGGAGACTGTCCTTGTGTCGCGGGAGCCCTCCTCGGGTCCAATTTGGGACCACCACTTGGAGAACGCGCTCCCGGCAGCAAGAACCGCACGTGTGTCGGGGTGGCACTCTTGCATTAAGCCATCGCGGGAGGCCGGCACAGCAAATCTTCCTGTCGTCTGCCTCCCGACGAGTCTCGAAAGCTGCAAATGAGCCAACGAGGTCGGTAAAAAGGAGCGCCTGAACTGGGTTGAGTGCCCTTGGGCCGCAAGATTTGCGGTAAGACGTTCGGCGGATCGCTCAATGCAACAGTGCCCTCGGACCTGTAGTTTGTCGAAGCCGCGGGGGGTTAGGCGCGCATGGCTCGGCGCAGCTGTCGTCCGATGACTTCCGACACTGCACTGACCGCGAAGGAGGCGGCGAGCAGGGTGGCAACGACGGGAAGCCGGAACACGGCGAGGTTCTCGGCGAACAGCCGACCGAGGCCGGCTGCTCCGACAATGCCGACCACGGCCGTCTCCCGCACGCAGATCTCGAAGCGGTACAGCGTGTAGGTGAGCAGTTGATGGGTCGAGGGGGGCACGGTGGCGATGAGCGTGGCCGTCCCTCTTCGTACGCCGGAGCGCCGAAGGGCATCCCGCGCTCGGGTGTCCACGCTCTCCCATGCCTCGGCGACGAGTCGGCCGAGGATGCCTCCGGTGTAGAGCCCGAGGGCCAGCACCCCCGGCAACACACCGGGGAAGAGCACCAGCAGGGCCACTACCGCCCACACGGTCGGCGGGACCGACCGCAGCACCAGCAGCACCGCACGTGCCGTCCACCAGGCCAGGTCCCGAAGCAAGCGCTGTGCGATCGGAGTGCGGTCGCTGCCGGTGGCACGCCGCGGGTTCGTCGCCCAGGGGCCGATCGCCACGGTGAGAGCCACGGCCACGCTCATCGCCAGGATGGCCATCGCCAGCGTGTCCAGCACGGATCCAGCGAGGACAGGCCAGCCTCCTGTTGGGAGCGCTGGTGGCCACATGTCGTCGAGCAGCCTGCCGGTGAGCTGCCGGGTGCGCGGGCTGGTGAGCCCGGACAAGGAGACGCCGGACGCCAGCCAAGCGACCACGATCCCGGGCAGGAGCATCATCGCCGACCAGCGTGCCCAGCGAGACCTGGAGCGCTGGCGGCCCCGGCCTTCGCCGTCCCGGCCTGGGGCGGTGTCGTTGCGTTCCTCATGTCCCCCCGACCACTCCGAACAGCTCACGATGGCCATGTCCGAGCGCAACCGCGCACTCCATAGGTCGACCACGGCCGAGAGCAGCAGCACCGCTCCCACCAGGGTCCAGACCTCGTCCCAGTTCCGCGACTGGAGGCTGACCACGAGCTCCTGCCCCAGACCACCGACGCCCACGACGCCGAGCAGCACGGTGGAACGTACGGCGCACTCGAAACGGTAGAAGGAGTAGGCCAGGAGCAGGGGCGTCGACTGGGGAAGCAGTGTGTAGACGAGCGCCGAGGTCGGACGTGCGCCTGCGCTCCGCAGCGACTTCAGCGGCCCTGCGGGCACGCCGTCGAACATCTCGGCGAACACCTGGGCCGTCTGCGCGCCGAACGGCAGAGCGATCGCCAGCACCGCCACGAGCGGGTCCAGGCCCAGCACGCTGACGAGGAGCAACGCCCATACCAACTCGTGCACGGAGCGGATCGCCACGAGGACTCCGCGCAACAGCAACCGGATGGAGGTGATGGGCCACGGGGGCCGGTGGGACCAGGCCACGTCGCTGAGCACCAGCCCCCCGAGCACACCGATGACCAGGGCGCCGGCGGCGCCGAGGGCTGCGAACGCGAGGGTCACCCCCGCTGCATCGACGACGATGCCGAGGAAGGTGGGATCGAGCGAGGGGTGAAGGACGTTGGCGAAGAGGTCGCCGAGGAGCGGCAGCCCACCGCGGTTGATCAGGTCGCCTCCGGGTGGCACCACCCGTCCCAGAGACCAGGCCACGGGAACAACGACGAGGAGAGCTCCGATGAGCCGGCGCCGGAGGACCTGGCGGCGCGTCACGACCCGGCGGCTCCTGGCCCGGGTCGCCGCGGGTGCCACCTGCTCCTGGTCCAGCTGCTGGGTCATGTCAACGCGTACAGCTCGACGAGCCGAGCGTCGTCCAGTTCGGTGATCGGCACGTCGAAGACCAACCGGCCATCGCACAGCCCTACAGCACGGGTGCAGTGCTGCCGGGCCAAATCGGGCTGGTGCAGGCTGACGATCAGGGTCGAGTCCTGCGCGGGGGCGCGCAGCAGGTCCAGCGTCTCGGCTGCTCGTGCGGGGTCGAGGCTGGAGACCGGCTCGTCGGCCAGGATGAGCCCCGGCTGCTGAACGAGCAGACGAGCGATGGCCACGCGTTGCCGCTCGCCACCGGAGAGACGCTCGGTGCGCTCGTGAAGCGCCCACTCCATCCCTACCCGCCGGAGCGCGGACCGTACGTCCTCGTCTGGCCTGGCCCAGAGCAGCGAGGTGACTGCCCTGGTCGTGCTCCAGGTACCGAGGCGCCCCGCGTTGACGTTGTGCAGCACCCGCACCTGTTCGATCAGGTCGAGCCGCTGGCTGATGGTGCCGATGCCTCGCTGCAGGGAACGCAGCGCCCCCGACGACAGCGCGGAGAGCTCTTTGCCGAAGACCTCGACAACACCTTCAGTGGGGGTCACCGAGCCGTTCAGCAGCGCCAGGAGGGTGCTCTTGCCGGCTCCACTAGCCCCCAGGAGGGCCACCCGCTCGCCGGCATGCACCGTGAGATCGACCCCGACGAGCGCCTGGTGGCTGCCGAACCGCCGTCCGGCACCCCCCATCCGCACCACCGGGGCCGTGATGCTCACGCCAGCAACCCCTGTTCCTTGGCGACAGCCTCGATCTGGTCGTAGTTGGCGTTCTTGGTCTCGATGAATGTCTTGGCACCGAAAAGCTTCAAGATAGTGGCGTCGTCCTTGTTGGCGACGTCGAGCCCGAGCAGGAAGTCCGTGACCTTCTTGGTGGTGCCCGCGCCGAATACCTTGTCCAGGTCGGGACGAGCCAGCCAGTGGTAGTCGGCGTACCCGGGGGTGCGGAAGAGCACGACCACGTTGCTCAGGTCCACCTTGCCCTCGGCCTTCGTCGCCTCCCAGACCTGCTCGTTGACGGCGCCGACCTCGAAGCTGCCCGTGGCCACGGCCTCGATCGTGGCGTCGTGAGAGCCGGAGAAGCCGGGGGAGCCCTTGAGGTTGTCCTGGTCGAATCCGCCCTGCTGCATGAAGTACTGCGGCATCAGCCGACCGGACGTGGAGGTGTCGCTGCCGAAGGTGAGCGTGTGGTCCGCCAGGGACGTCAGGCCGGAAACGTTGTCGAACGACTTGAGCCCCGACTTCTTGGTGGCGATGAAAAGGCTGTGGAAGTCGGCGTCGATGTCGCGCTGCGCGATCGCGGTCGCTCCGGGGACTCGGGCGCGTGCCTGTACGCCGGTGAGGCCGCCCATCCAGGCCAGGTAGATGTCGCCGACCTCGAAGGCGCGGACGACTGCGGTGTAGTCGGTGACAGGCTTGTAGTCCACTTTGAGATCGGTGGCATTGCTCATCCCCTCGGCAAGGGCTGGGTAGAGCCGGTTGAGCAGCTCGGGGTCCTGGTCGGGAATGGCCGAGATGCCGAGGGGACCGACCTTCTTCTTGGCCGCGGAGCCGGAGACGGAGCTGCCCTCGCTTCCGCAGGCGGTGAGCACGAGTAGGCCGCTGGTGCCGAGCAGGAACGAGCGACGGGTGGGCATTGACATGGGAGTCTTCCTGAGAGGCGTGCTGTTCGGATCGGCGGTGTGGGGTCTCTAGGCACCAGCACGTGAAGCGCTGTGCCGATTATGCAGAGCCAACGTCGCGGCGGCCACGGCGACGGCGAAGAAGTAGGCCGCCGAGGTCGCCGTACCTCCCAGGATCGGGTCGCTGAACCCGAGCTGTGCGTGCAGTGACAGGCCGGCGAGCGCGGCCAGCACGGCGGCTCCTTGCGCGGCGATCCGGGGGCCGCCGCGTGCCGCGAGGACGAGCGCCACGCCTGTGACCAATAGCACCAGCCCACCGAGCAGGTTGTACTCGCCGAGGCTGACCGACAGGTTGCTCGAGGCGAGCCCGGGACCGCGTTTGGCGAGCGGGTCACCGAACGAACCAACGACGCTGTACGCGCCGACCAGAACAGTCAACACCCCCCAGAACTGCGCCAGCGTCTTCATCACCGGCAGCCCTGACCTGACGCCGTCCACGGCCAGTACCCGGCCGGCGGAGCTGAACAGGATCACGACGTGGGCGCCGATCATCAGCCAGTAGGACCAGGGCCATTCGTTCGGCGCGTAGGCCACCGACAAGGCGATCGCCACCGACTGTGCGACCCCCAGGGCTGCGGCGAGGCGCACCCAGGCGCCGGTCAGCAGCAGCACCGCGAGCGTCGTCTCGGCCAGGAGCACCAGCCAGCCGAAGGGCGTGAAGACCTTGAGCACGACGTGCTCGACCAGCCAGCTGTACGGCGGTAAGACGGGGTGGCTTACGGCGTAGGACGTGAACTTGTACAGGCCGTTGCCGGCGTCCTGTCCGAAGTCGGGTGGACGTTTCCAAGAGACGTTGTAGATCCAGAGCAACCCCAGGAGCACACGGAGACACGCGACGGCGACCGCCTGGCCGCGGGGCACCTCATCGGTTGCGGGGGCGAGCAGCCAACGCACGCCAGCTGAAGGTCGTGATACTCGGGTGGATTCCAGGTCTGTCCTACGCACAGCGGAACACCTCTCGTCCGGACGCCGTGGCGGCACCTTGTACGGCTAGGGTGTCGCGGACGACGCCGAAGATCTCCTCGATGGACAGCGGAGCGTCGGCGATGCGCAGGTTCGGGTTGGTCACCGCGACCGGGTGCCACCATGCCCCGTCGGCGGTGATGGTCGGCTCGGGTTCCAATGTGTCAATGGAGACGTGGATGCCGGTGTCGGCGAACCCCTCCTGTGCGACCGGCCTGATGACCCGGTCCTCGGGGTCGATGCCTTCCGAGTCGAGACGCTCGTGGAGGGCGGCGACGCCGATCGGGTCCTCGTCGAACATGGTGGCCGCCACGCGGACCTTGAAGCCCAGGGATCTGGCCAACGCGATCCCGTCCAGGGCGCGCGCCCAGGATCCGGCTCCGCGTTGGCGGTCGTGCAGCTCGGGGGTGGCGGAGTCGAGGCTGACCTGCAGCACGACCGAGCGGTCCAAGGACTCCAACGTCTCGCGGCGTCGTCCCCGCCCGAAGACCATCGCGTTGGTGAGGATCGTGCGCTCCAGCCCCGCGCCCGCCTCGACCAGTGCGCCCAGGTCGGGGTGCATGAAGGGCTCGCCACCGGTGAGGAAGAGCTCGCGACCTCCCGACGCCGCGAAGTCGGCGAACAGACCCTGCGTGGTCACGGGATCCAGGCGCCGGGAGTCCGCCTTCGGGGAGGACTCGGCGCAGCAATATAGGCACGCAAGGTTGCAGTCGAAGTTGGTGTAGGCCCACAGCCGGTGGCCGACAGGCGTCTTGTTGCCCAGGCTGAACACGGTGCTTGGGCCTGCAAGCGCGCCGGCCTTGCGAACCGCGAACCACCACGGACCGTCGACGGTTTCGGCGACTTCCGCCGTCACGTCATGACCGACGAGCTCGGCCCACACGGGAAGGTCGGTGACCACGCTCGCCTCGGCGCTTCGGATGCCGAGCAGGTCGCCGGGTTCGAGTCGACGCATGCCCCGGGTGATCAGCAGCAGCAGGCCGCTGCCGCAGTCCATGTCACCGCCATCGATCAGTGCCGCGACGTCTCCCAGCGGGCCGCCGGACGTATGAGGGGGATTCGGCGGAGTGTCCATGACCCAACCATAGGTCGCGCGTCGGCTGCGGTGCCTGCATGGCGCTCGGAAATCAAGCGGTCGTAGGGTCTGAAGTATGTCAACTGATGCTGCTCATCGCCCCGACGACGCCCAGTCGCGAAGCTCGTTCTGGGAAGGCGTCCACGACGGCACGGACGTGGACGGCGTCTCCTGGTGGCAGTCGGTCCCCGAGCTGTCGCTGGGCCTGGTCGACGAAACGGGCCTGGACCATGAGGAAGCGATCATTGACGTCGGTGCCGGCTGGTCGACCCTTATCGACCACCTCGTGGAGCGCGGCTACCGCGACCTGATGGCCATCGACCTGTCCGCCACCGCGTTGACCACAGTGCGCGAGCGCATCGGACCGGCCGGTGAGCACGTGGTGCTGGAGGTGGCCGACGTCCTCGACTTCGATCCGGGCCGCCACTTCGCGCTGTGGCACGACCGTGCGGTGTTTCACTTCCTCACCGAGCTCGACGAGCGGGACGATTATCGGTTGTCCCTGGCACGGTGCGTGCGGCCGGGCGGCTTCGTGGTGGTCGCGACCTTCGGGCCCGATGGCCCCTTGACCTGCAGCGGACTGCCCATCGTCCGCTACACCCACCAGCTGCTGGCGGCCGAATTCCCCGACTATCGACTCGTGTCGACCAGCGGCGAGGACCACCAGACACCGTGGGGGACGACGCAGCAGTTCACGGCGGTGCTGCTCCAGCGCCCAGACTGAGCGGCTTGGCCGCTGACCCTGACGCTCACAGTTGTCAGTCCGGGGCTGCGGTGACGGGCATGTCGAGCGAACCCCTGGACCCATCACTCCGGAGTGTCGATCACCTCGCCAGTCCGGACGGTCCCCGACTCCCACGCCTGCTGACCTTCGAGGTCAACGAGACGCTCTCGGACATGTCGCCCATGGCGAAGCGCTTCGAGGACATCGGCGCCCCAGTCCACCTTGCGGCCACCTGGTTGGCACTGTTGCGTTGACGGATCGCACGGTGCCGGTGAGGGTGGCTCGATGGCCTGGCTGCTGGGCCGGCCTCCCACAAGCGTCGAGGAGTTCGTACGACGCCAACGTGCTGCATACGTTGACGGAGGAGTCCGATGAAGCTCATCGGCCGCACCATCCTGATCACCGGTGGCGGTTCTGGCATCGGTCGCGGTCTCGCCGAGGCGTTTCATGAACGAGGGAATGTTGTCGTGATCGCGGGTCGGCGCAGCGTTGCGTTCGACGAGGTGGCTGCGGCCGACCCGGGAATGCACGTCGTGGCCATGGACGTGTCGGACCTGGCGAGCATGGCAGCAGCGGTCCCCGAACTGCCTACCCGGTTTCCAGCGCTGGACGTGCTCATCAAAAATGCGGGTGTGATGATCGGTGACGACCCCGGTCTGGCCATCGATGACACACAACTGTCCGCCGTCGTCGCCACCAACCTGATGGGCCCGACAGGACCGTCTCAGCGCTGATCGAACACCTCCGCGCTCAACCGTCGGCGACGATCATCAACGTCTCGTCAATGCTGAGCTACGCCCCGTTGGCATCGTCCTCGATGATTCCGCCATCAAGGCCGCTTTGCATTCCTACACACTCTCGCTGAGGTACCGACCGCGGGAAACCGCGGTACAGGTGCTCGAGATAGCGCCGCCATTCACACGCACCGGCCTGATGGACATCAACCTGACGGACCCGCGTGCCGTGCCTCTGTCTGACTCTATTGACGAGACCATGGCGCTCCTCGAGACCGATGAAGTCGAAGTGCTCGTCGAGCGGGCACGCGTACGTCGCGACGTGCAACGCCCGGATGAGGTCGCCGTCACCACCAGGTTCAACGGCATGATGAATGACGGTGGGTAGGCGCTCGTCCAGTAGCTTGTCGGGCTGTATCCGGGCATACGCGCGCGGTGTCGGCGTCTGGCGCGGCTGGTCTGGCCCTGACCCCGTTTTGGTGGACACCTTGTAAGAGAGAGGCTGGACATTATGGGAAGACAACGTCGGGAGTTCACTGGCGCCAAGCCCGTCCATGCGCGTCTCCTTCTGCGCTTGCTGTAGACCGAGTCCGAAGGCCCGACCTGGGTCATTCGGCCGGTCGGATCACGGGGCTCGGTGGTGATGGCTGATGCTCGTCAACGGGGCGCTTTCAGACTCGGTTGCCCAGACCGCACGCGAGCCAGCGATTCGGCGGGCGGGCTCGTTGGGCGATTCGAGCTCTGAGCTCGGGCGCATTCGTCCCTCTTCCGCTGACGGGCCGGAAGGTAGAGGCTGTTGGAATGGACCCTGGAGAGGAGTTGCCATGCGCGCAGTAGTGGGTGACCGGTTGCGCGTGCGCGGCCGGGTTGTCGGTACGCCCGACCAGACGTCAGAGATCATCGAGATTCGGGGGCGCGACGGGGCGCCGCCGTACCTCGTCCGCCGCGACGATGGGCATGAAGTGCTCGTGTTTCCCGGAGGGGACGCGTCCGTGGAGCATCCGGAAAGCGGCGTGAGCATCTGAAGTCGGTGGGCTCGGCCTGTTCAAGCCCACCCGCTGGGTCGTGGCCGCACAGGCTGACTACCTTGCTGTCCGCCGCCAACCGAGTGAGGACCGGACCTGCCAGGCTCAGCAGCAATCGCAGCAGGACCTCGCCATGACAGCGGACCGGGAGGATCCACTATCGGTGCGGCCGTCCCGCATCCGACACCTCAGTGGAACGCTGGCGACCCTCGCCGTCAGCATGGCGAGGGCGGCCTCTCAGGGTGCCGCGCTCATGCGCCGGTCCTACCGTCAACCACCTCGCGGAGGAGTAGATCGAGGTGCCCGCAGTGCTGGGCATACTCGGCAATCATCCGGAGTACCAGCCAGCGCAGATCGACGTCCTCGTACCAATCCAGCGGCCGCGCAGTGTCGTCGAGATCGTGAGCAGCGACGATCTCGCGGGAGACCGCACGCTCCGCGCGCCAGGCCTCCAGGTCGGCAGCGAAGTCGGCGTCCGAAGGCGGATCGAAGTCGAGCTCAGGGTTGTCTGCGGTGAAGAAGAGGAACGGCACGTCGCGGCGCTCGAAGTTCTGCTGAAACCACCAGCGCTCCACTCCGGCGAGGTGCCGGACCAGGCCGTGAAGTGACAGCGTGGATGGCGGCATGCGCCGGGCCTGCTCCGGGGTTAGGCCGCGGCACTTCATTTTCCACCGTCGCCCGGTAGTGCTCCAGGTACGCCGCGAGCGCCTCACGCTCGGCGGCCACGCGCGGGACGCGCGGGCGGTCGTCGTCGGCCCAGGCGGGCGAGAAGTCGTCGTCGGCCAGGCCGGACTTCGGCCGCGTCCCTCAGGTCGGGCCGCGACGCGGCGGGCGCGCTGAAGGTGGCGGGACAAGACGTCCAGACCGACGATCCTCGTCCGGAACGACCAAATCACTCGTATGCGTGAGTTTCAAGTCGGTAATGCGCCCGGAAGCGGGCAGGCCAACTGTGCGGCTGCCGACGCTGGCACCTCGAGGCCGGTTACCGCTGGCTTACGATCGTCACCATGGCAACCGCAATCGACTACGCCGTTCCTGGTCCGTTGACGACTCTGGACGCCATCAGCGCAGCCGTGCTGGAGCCGGCCGACAGTGATCCGGCGGCCATCTGCTTTCCAGTCCACAGCCTGCTCATCCAACCCTCGGACGCCGAGCCGCTGGGCATTCCGTCTGAGCGCTTCGCCACAAACCAGATCCGCCCCGCCGCCACGCTGGGTGCCGAGTTGTTAGCCCTGGACCCGTCACCGCTGACCGTTGTGAGGGAACCGGACAAGCGCGTGGTCGGTACCTGCCGACACTTCGCGGTGCTCAGCTGTGCGCTTCTGCGACACAGGGGCATCCCGGCGCGCGTCCGCTGTGGCTTCGCAACCTACTTCCAACCGAACCAGGGGCTGGACCACTGGATCACCGAGTACTGGGATAACCGGGCCGCCCAGTGGGTCCGCATTGACTCCGAAATCCTTGGCCAGACGCTGCTGACCCATCCCGAACACCTCGCACCTGGTGATTTCCTGACCGGCGGCGAGGCGTGGACCGCCTTCCGCAGCGGAAACATCGACGCCTCCACATTCGGTGTGTACGGCACCGAAAACTGGGGCGCGGCCGAGATCCGCGGCAATGCAGTTAAGGATCTCGCTTCGCTGAACAAAGTCGAGACGCTGCCATGGGACGAGTGGGGTCGCATGACCGAGGCCTACGAAGGAAAGACGGGACCCGACTACGACGAACTGCTTGATACCCTCGCGGCCGTCTGCGCCGAGGACAACCCGACTGCAATCGCCGCCCTGTACGAACGAGACGAACTCCGCGTTCCACACGAGCTGATCCGCTAAATCCGTACCTGGAAGAGGACCCACTGCGGCGCGACTCCGGCCGGTTTCGGACGCGGACGCGTTCGTCACCGGTTGGGGATCCGCTTACGGTGATGGAAGCCGTGCTTCCCCGACCGTCGTCAGCGCCGGCGGCGGGGGCCGTGGACCGTTCATCTACGGGACGCCCGCCAGCCCGCGCGGAATGCGGCAGGAGCGTGCCTGGAG
>JBDSMW010000093.1:0-7312 GCA_039915665.1 Nocardioidaceae bacterium | reverse complement strand
AGACCGACGAGTCCTTCCGCGACCGGGTGGGCCAGGACGTGCGCGACCGGGTGCCCGACCTCGCCGCCACCGTCGAGGGCGGAGTCGTGCCGGCCGCGGCCGACCCCGTCGACGTGGCCGCCGTCGCCTACCTCGTCCGGCCCGACGGGTGGGAGGGAGTGGTCGCACGGGCCGCCCTCACGGGCGACGACGGGACCTCGACCCGCGAGGCGACGCGACAGCTCGACCGGCTCACTCGTCAGCTCGAGACGGCGACCGAGGGCCTCAAGGGGTCGCGTGCCCGGCATCGCGAGCAGCTGACCACCCTCAAGGCGGAGAACGCCGACCTGCGGCACAAGCTCGGCGACAGTCGCAGCCGCGTCCGCGCGGCCGAGGCGGCCGCCGCGGAGGCGGGCTCGGCCGCTGAGGACCTGCGCGCGGCGACGGCCCTGGCCGCCACCCGCCACGACGCCGACGCCCGCCGTCTGCGGACTCGGGTGGAGGAGGTGGAACGCGAGCTGGCGGGCGTACGTCGGACGGAGCGCACCGAGCGGGGCAACGGCGCGCTGCGCGCGCGACTGCTCCTGGACACCTTGCTCGACACGGCCCTGGGGCTCCGCCGCGAGCTCGCCCTGCCCGCGGTCGAGGGGTCGCCCGCCGACGCGGTGGAGGCGCACGTCGCGGAGCAGGGCAGCCGGGCTCGGTCCGGGCACGCCTCGCTCGCCTCGGACGACCCGGCGATGCTCGAGCAGCTGCTCGCCCTGCCGCGGGCGCACATGATCGTGGACGGCTACAACGTCACCAAGACCGCCTGGCCGGGGTTGTCCCTCGAGCGGCAGCGGGAGCGGCTGCTCAGCGGGGTCGCGCCGCTTGTCGCGCGCAGCGGCGCCGAGGTGACGGTCGTCTTCGACGCGGCGGACTCCCAGGACCGGCCGGTGGTGAACCGCCCCCGCGGCGTCCGGGTGCTCTACAGCCCGGCCGGGGTGATCGCCGACGACGTGATCCGGGAGCTGGTGGCGGCCGAGCCGCGGGGTCGTCCGCTGGTCGTCGTCACCAGCGACAACGAGGTCGCCGGCGACGTGGTCCGCGCCGGGGCCCGGTGCCTGGCGGCGGGTGCGCTGACCCGGCTGGTCGGCGGCTGAGCCGGCGGCTCGAAGAACTGTCGGCGGAGTCTGGGACGTTCTTCCTGCACGTGAACGCACGTGACCGACTTCCCCGGGAGGACCCCGATGAGTGTGCACATCGACTGCGACACCTGCGTGGTGCGCGGACTTGCCTGTCACGACTGTGTGGTGACGGTGCTGCTCGGCCCACCGCCCGAGCTCGGCTTCGACGACGACGAGCAACGCGCCCTGGACGTGCTGGCCGGTTCCGGACTGGTCCCGCCGCTGAGAATGGTCTCCCCGGTCGCCGGCCCCGACGTCGCCTCGGCGTGACCGGAACGTGGCTCACGTGACCGGTGTGACCTGTGTGACGCAACGGCCAGCGCGTGGCTCGGAACACGCGGTCAATCTTTGCGAAGAGTTTGCTCACGGCACGACCGGCACCTAGCCTTACTTGCTCAGGTGCCTGTACAAGTCGGCCAGACCAGGTCGGCGCGGGCACTGCGTTGAGTCCAAGACGACGTAGGCCGGGGGCTGCCGACGTCATGGAACCGGGGAACCATGTTCCTGGGGTTAATCGCAACGCTGGTCGGTCGCCGCCCGTGGACCGTCGAGCCTGCGTAGGGTTTCTTTGCCGCCCGCACCCGTCAGCTAACCCGGTAGGCGTCAGACAAAGAGGAGACCGTCCGCTCGTGACCGACGGCCGGAAGCAGATCGCCCGCGTTCTCGCGACCCTGTGCATCACCGCTCTCAGTGGCACCGTGCTCATCGCTGCCCCCACCTACGCCGACCCGGACATCTCCACCGTCCAGTCCAAGGTCGACAAGCTCTACCAGCAGGCCGAGCAGGCCTCGGAGCGATACAACGACGCCCGGCTGGAGATGACGCAGGCGCAGACCCGTCTCGCGGCGCTGCAGGCCGACCTCGACCGGCAGCAGACCAAGGTCGACAGCGTGCGCGAGCAGGTCGCCGCGGCGGTCGTCTCGCAGTACCAGGGCCAGGCCCTGTCCTCGACGACGCAGGTGCTGCTGTCGCAGAACCCCGACGAGTTCCTCGACCAGCTCACGACGGTCTCCGAGTACAACGACCAGCAGCGCCACATGATGGCGGACTTCGCGGTCCAGGCCAAGCAGCTCGAGATGCGTCAGGCCGCCGCCAAGCGCGAGCTCGACCGGATCGCCGCGACCAAGCAGGAGCTGGGTCACGAGAAGTTGCAGATCGACGCCAGGGCCGCTGAGGCCAAGGACCTGCTCTCCACGCTGAAGGACCGCGCGGCGGAGGCTGCTGCCGCGCGCGCCAGCCGCTCGAGGGACCGCGCGGCCACCACGTCGGCGGCTCCGGCCGTCACCAACGTCGCGGCCTCGGGTCGCGCCGGTGCCGCAGTGCGCTACGCGCTCGGCCAGGTCGGCGACGCCTACGTCTACGGGGCAGCCGGCCCGAGCGCGTTCGACTGCTCTGGTCTCACGATGATGGCCTGGGCGCAGGCCGGGGTCGGCCTGCCGCACTCGTCCGGCGCGCAGCTGGGCTCCGGCCCGCAGATCTCGCAGTCCCAGCTGCAGCCGGGCGACCTGGTGTTCTACTACAGCCCCGTCAGCCACGTCGGCATGTACATCGGCAACGGCATGATCGTGCACGCGGCCAACCCCGGCAGCGGCGTCACCACGGCTCCGGTGAACTCGATGCCCTACTCCGGTGCCGTCCGACCCGGCTGAGCAACGTTTCCAGGCCGGCCGCCCACGGGTGTGGGTGGCCGGCCTGTTTGTCTTCCTGGTCCTGGCCGTCGGGGTCGTCGGTGTCCTCGCCCTGGTCGGGGGATCCCAGGACGCCGTGCTCCCGGGCCGGACGTCACCGTCCGCGGGATCCTCGGGAGCCGTCGACGACACCCCGGACGAGACCGACCTCCGCGGTGACACCGCGCGAGCGCTGCTCAGCGACCTGACCGAGGCGCTCGAGCACGGCTCACCGGCCGACGTGCGGGGCCTCGGCGCACCGCAGGACCGCGGCGCGGCCCGCGAGCTCGAGGCGTTGCGGGCCAACGTCCGCGCGCTGCGGATCGCCGACCTCTCGATGCGCTACGTCGACGAGGACGGTGGCCGGGTCACCGACGACCAGCAACGGACCTACGGGGACCGGGCCTGGGTCGCGGACGTCCAGCTCGGCTGGCGGGTGCGCGGGTTCGACACCGGCGTGAGCCAGCGAGAGGTCGCCCTCACGCTGGTCGAGACGAAGCGCGGTGCGGCCTTCGTGTCCGCCCGCAGCGACAGCGGCAAGGCGGCACCCCTGTGGTTGCTGGACCGGCTCGAGGTGCGCAGGACCGCGCGATCGCTCGTGGCCCTGGCCGGCAGCGGTGACCCGGGCTTGTTCTCGGGACTGGCCGACCAGGCCGTCGTCGACGTGCACAAGGTGCTGCCCGGTTGGCGGGGACGCCTGGTCGTGGAGGTCCCCGGCGACGCGGCGGAGCTCGGGCACGTGCTCGGCACGACGCCCGGCGCGTACGGCGGGATCGCCGCCGTCACCACCACGGCCGACGGCACCCTCACCTCGGGTGCCCCGGTGCACATCTTCGTGAATCCCCAGGTCTTCGACCCGCTCGGCCCTCGCGGCTCCCAGATCGTGATGAGCCACGAGGCCACCCATGTCGCCACCGGGGCGGCCGTCTCGGCGATGCCCACGTGGCTGCTCGAAGGCTTCGCCGACTACGTGGCCCTCGACCATGTCGACCTCCCCGTCTCGGTGACCGCGAGCCAGATCCTGGCCAGCGTCCGCAAGGACGGTCCGCCCTCACGGCTGCCCGGCAAGACCGAGTTCGACCCGCAGAGCAAGGCCCTCGGTGCGTCCTACGAGTCGGCCTGGCTGGCCTGCCGGCTGCTGGGAGAGAAGTACGGCGAGAAGCGGCTGATCGCGTTCTACCGCGCCGCGGACCGCGACGGGTCGACCGTCGGGCCGTTCCGGGACCTGCTCGGCTCTGACCAGCGGGCCTTCACGCGGAACTGGCGCGCCTACCTGCGGGGGCTCGCCGGATGAGCGTGACAGTCGGAGAGCCGTGAGCCGGGTCCTCGTCGTCACCAACGACTTCCCGACCCGCCGGGGTGGCATCGAGTCGTTCGTCCTCGCGCTGTGCCAGGGGCTGCCCGCCGACGGCGTGGTCGTCTACACGGCGTCGATGCCCGGCGACGCGGAGCACGACGCCGGCCTGCCGTTCCCGGTCTACCGCGACCCCTCCTCCAGGCTGCTGCCCACCCCGGCGGTCGCCCGCCGGGTGGCCCGGGTGATGCGCCGGCACGGCTGTGACCAGGTGCTGTTCGGGGCTAGCGCGCCGCTCGGCCTGCTTGCGCCCGCGCTACGCCGGGCCGGAGCCCGGCGAGTGGTGGCGCTGACCCACGGTCACGAGATCTGGTGGGCCCGGGTGCCGGTCATGCGACTCCTGCTCCGCCGGATCGGTGACCACGTCGATGTGCTGACCTATGTGAGCGAGTGGTGCCGCGAGCACGTCGCGCCGGCACTGTCGCCCGCGTCCCGGGCCAGGATGGTGCGGCTCTCGCCCGGCGTCGACGCCTCGCGCTTCTTCCCCGGGTGCGGCGGTTCCGCCGTACGTCGTCGGCTGGGGCTGGCGCCCGACACCCCCGTCGTCGTGTGTACGGCGCGACTGGTGCGCCGCAAGGGCCAGGACACCCTGATCCGGTCGTGGCCGGAGGTGCTGCTCGGAAAGCCGGACGCGAGGTTGCTGCTCGTGGGGGACGGTCCCGACCGCGTCCGGCTGGAACGACTGGCCGACGGGCTCGGGGTGCGCGGCTCGGTGGTGTTCACCGGGGGAGTGCCGTGGGACGAGGTGCCCGCCTACACCGACGCCGGCGACGTGTTCGCGATGCCGTGCCGGACCCGGCTGTTCGGCCTGGAGCCGGAGGCCTGGGGGATCGTCTTCCTCGAGGCGCAGGCCTGCGGGCTGCCGGTGATCATCGGCGCCTCGGGCGGCGCTCCGGAGACCCTGGTCGGCCCCGGCCGGGTCGTGTCGGACGGTCCGAGCGAGGTGGCCGAGGCGCTGCTGCACTTCCTGGACGGCGCCGCGAGGGGCGACTCTTCGAAGGCGCCGCCGCTGGGGCTGGACCGCTTCTCGTGGACCCGCGCGGTTCGGGTCCTGGAAGAGGTGCTGACCGACTAGGGACAGCGGGCTAGCAGGTGTCGCCCTGGGCGCTGGCCACGGAGCTGCAGGTCTTCTGGAACAGCCCGGTGGTCGCGCCGCCGAACGCCGCGACGGCGACGATGATCACGACCGCGATGAGGGCGGCGACGAGGGCTTACTCGACCGCGGACGCACCGCGGTCGGTGCGCCTAGCGGAGCGCAGTGCTGGTCTGAGCGTCATGGAGTCCCCCTGACATGGATCGGTGGCCGTCACGCGTACGTGACGACCACCGAACGAGGTGCGTGGGTCAGGAGGGCAGGCTGTCCGAGGTCTTCTGGAAGACGCCGGAGAGCTTGCCGCCGAGGGCGGTGATGGCCACGATGATGGCGATGGCGATGAGGGCGACGAGCAGGCCGTACTCAACGGCGGACGCGCCGCGGTCGCTCTTCGGCAGGGCGGTCAGACGGATCTTGATGTACTGCATGGCGTCGATCATGTTGGCTTCTCCCAGAAGGTGATTTCAGGCTGCCGGCCCATGGATACTCCCCGGCAGAATTATTGTTCCGTGGGGAAGTGGGGGACCGCATCGGTCGAACAGGTGCGGTCTACCGCCCGGTGGCGTCACCCGGAACGGCCCGAAAGGGCTATAAACTTCGAATATGCGGCAAGTCGGACATCGCCGTGCAGATGGCGCTGCTGGCTAGCTGCATTTGCTCATGACGTTGGTGACGCCTGTGCGGAGTCGTGAGGCCGTGGCTTGTCCGGCGCTGTGGGGTCGATGGTGGTTGTAGTGGATGTTCCAGCCGCTGATGGCGGTTGTGCGTTCGTCGTTGCTGTGCCAGGGGTGGGCGTAGAGCAGCTCGTTGGCGAGGATGCGCTGGTAGCGCTCGACCTTGCCGTTGTGGCATGGCGTGTAGGGCCCGGTCCGCTGTTGACGCGACGCGAAGGAGCACACGGCTCGGGTGCGGTCCTTGGCGCGGTAGCAGGACCCGTTGTCGGTGACGATGCGGGTGAACCTGGTGACCCCGTGGGCACGGAACCAGACGCGGGCTCGGAACAGGACCCCGATCGCGGTCTTGGCCGCTTCGTCGGGCAGGGCTTCGGAGTAGGCGGGTCGGGAGAACCCGTCGACGGCGGAGTGCAGGTAGAGGTAGCCGGGCCGGGCACCACGGACCTTTGCCTTGGCCGTGGCGCGAGCTGCTGCCCGGGCCTGGTCGGAGTCGCGGCCGTGGCCCCGCCAGCCGCCGCCATCGCGGATCCGGCCGACCTTCTTGATGTCGATGTGGATCATGTGGCCGGGCCAGTGCGCGGTGATCTTGCCGGACTTGCGCAACGGCTCACCGTCGACATCAAGATGGTCGAGTCGACCGACTCCGAGGCGGTGCAGCCACCGCGTCACCGTGGCCACCGAGATGCTCACCAGCTGGTCGAGCAGCTCGGCTTCGCCGTGCTCCCCATACCGGGTCACCCACTTGCCCGGGCATTGCCTCGCGACCCGTGCCTCAGCCGCGATGTGGGCGATCGGACGGTGCTGACAGCGCAGCACGAGACGGAGCCGACCCTGCGGGGTCAGCGGAGCATTACGGTGAGACATAGCGCAGGTCCTTCGGCTGGCGAAGGTCTGGGTTGCTTGGTCGCTTCCCATCATCGCCGCCGGGGACCTGCCCGGACCTCACCTCAGCGCGGTGACAACAACCTCATGAGCCGCAACAACTAGCAGGTGTCGCCGGTCGTGGCCGCGACGGAACTGCAGGTCTTCGAGAACATGCCGGTGGTCGCGCTGCCGAAGGCGGTGACCCCCAGCACGATGACGATGGCGATCAAGGCCGCGAGCAGGGCGTATTCCACCGAGCTCGCGCCACGCGCGGTGCGATGATGCAACCTGGCCATCAGGGACTTCATGGTGCCGCCTGGAAATGAGTCGGTGGTCGCCACGTAGCACGTGACGACCACCGAAGCCGTGTGGGTCAGGAGGGCAGGCTGTTCGAGGTCTTCTGGAAGACGCCGGAGAGCTTGCCGCCGAGGGCGGTGATGGCCACGATGATGGCGATGGCGATGAGGGCGACGAGCAGGCCGTACTCAACGGCGGACGCGCCGCGGTCGCTCTTC
>JBDSMW010000079.1:0-23909 GCA_039915665.1 Nocardioidaceae bacterium | reverse complement strand
ACGTCGGTGTGTCGGTGTCCCGTGTCGGTGGCTCGGCCATGACCAAGGCGATGAAGGCCGTCACCGGGTCGCTCAAGGTCGACCTCGCGCAGTTCCGCGCGATGGAGGCGTTCGCGATGTTCGCCTCGGACCTCGACGCCGCGTCGCGCCAGCAGCTCGACCGTGGCCAGCGCCTGATGGCCCTGCTGCGCCAGCCGCAGTACTCGCCCTACCCGGTCGAGGAGATGGCTGCGTCGCTGTGGACCGGCACGACGGGTCGCCTCGACAAGGTGCCGACCGACGACGTGCTGCGCTTCGAGGCCGAGTTCCTCGACTACCTGCGTCGCTCGCACGAAGGCATCCTCTCGGGCATCCGGGAGTCGCAGAACTTCACCGACGACACCTCCTCGGCGATGGAGGACGCCTACAACTCCTTCCTCGACCAGTTCGAGACCTCCGATGGTGAGTCCATCAAGGCCGGCAAGGAAGAGCACGAGGCTCTCGAGGACGAGGACGTCGAGCAGGAGCAGATCGTCAAGCAGAAGCGGGGCTGACCAGATGGCCCTCTCGCTGCGTGAGTACCGCGCCCGGATCAAGTCGACCGAGTCGATGAAGAAGATCACTCGCGCCATGGAGCTCATTGCTGCGTCCCGCATCATCAAGGCGCAGCAGCGGGCGCAGGCGGCAGCACCGTACGCCCGTGAGCTGACGCGTGCGGTGTCCGCCGTGGCGACGTTCTCGAACGTCGAGCACGCGCTGACCACCGAGCCGGAGGACCCCAAGAGGGCCGCCGTGCTCATCGTGACCAGCGACCGCGGACTGGCCGGGGCCTACTCCTCGTCCGTCCTCAAGGAGTCCGAGCGCCTCGCGCAGAAGCTCCGTGACGAGGGCAAGGAGGTCGAGACCTACGTCACCGGACGCAAGGGCGTCGGCTACCTCACCTTCCGTCAGCGCTCGATCGTGCAGAGCTGGACGGGCTTCTCCGACCAGCCGACGTACGACGTCGCCCGGGAGATCGGCGAGGCGCTGATCACGGCGTTCATCGCCGGTGAGGAGCACCCCGAGGTCGAGCTGCCCGAGGGCGCCCAGGACGTCGACGAGGTGCACGTGGTCTACACGCGCTTCAAGTCGATGCTGGTCCAGGAGCCCACGGCCATCCGGCTGCTGCCGCTCGAGGTCGTGGAAGGCACCGACGAGCCCGAGGGCGGCGAGGTGCTGCCGCTCTACGAGTTCGAGCCGTCGGCGTCCGAGGTGCTCGACGCGCTGCTGCCGCGCTACGTCCAGAGCCGGATCTACTTCGCCCTGCTGCAGGCGGCCGCCTCCGAGCTGGCCGCGCGGCAGCGGGCGATGAAGTCCGCCACGGACAACGCCGACGAGCTCATCAAGAAGTACACCCGAACGGCCAACCAGGCCCGACAGGCCGGGATCACCCAGGAAATCAGCGAGATCGTTGGTGGCGTCAACGCGCTGGCCGACGCGAATGCCGGGAGTGAGTGAGAGAGATGACTGCCACGACTGAAGAACGAGCATCCGAGCAGACCGAGGGTGGCGTGGGTCGTATCGCCCGCGTGACCGGTCCGGTCGTCGACGTCGAGTTCCCCGCGGACTCGATCCCCGAGATGTACAACATGCTCAAGACCGAGCTCGAGCTCGAGGGCGAGAAGCGCACGCTGACCCTCGAGGTCGCGCTGCACATCGGCGACGGCATGGTCCGCGCGATCTCCATGCAGCCCACCGACGGCCTCGTCCGCGGTGCCCAGGTCCGGGACACCGGTGGCCCGATCACGGTGCCCGTCGGGGACACGACGCTCGGCCACGTGTTCAACACCCTCGGCGACTGCCTGAACCTCGAGGAGGGCGAGGAGCTCGAGGTCAAGGAGCGCTGGGGCATCCATCGCAAGGCTCCGGCCTTCGACCAGCTCGAGTCCAAGACCGAGATGTTCGAGACCGGCATCAAGGTCATCGACCTGCTCACCCCCTACGTCCAGGGCGGCAAGATCGGCCTGTTCGGTGGTGCCGGTGTCGGCAAGACCGTGCTGATCCAGGAGATGATCGCCCGCGTCGCCAAGGACCACGGCGGTGTGTCGGTGTTCGCCGGTGTCGGTGAGCGCACCCGTGAGGGCAACGACCTGATCGCGGAGATGGAGGAGGCCGGCGTCATCGGCCAGACCGCTCTCGTGTTCGGCCAGATGGACGAGCCGCCGGGCACCCGCCTGCGGGTGGCCCTCTCGGCGCTGACGATGGCGGAGTACTTCCGCGACGTCCAGGGCCAGGACGTGCTGCTGTTCATCGACAACATCTTCCGGTTCACGCAGGCCGGTTCAGAGGTGTCGACCCTGCTGGGCCGGATGCCGTCCGCGGTGGGCTACCAGCCCAACCTCGCCGACGAGATGGGTGTGCTCCAGGAGCGCATCACCTCGACGCGTGGTCACTCGATCACCTCGATGCAGGCGATCTACGTGCCCGCCGACGACTACACCGACCCGGCGCCGGCCACCACCTTCGCGCACCTCGACGCGACGACGGAGCTGTCGCGCGAGATCGCCTCGCTCGGCATCTACCCCGCCGTGGACCCGCTGACCTCGACGTCGCGGATCCTGGACGCGCAGTACATCGGCGATGACCACTACCGGACCGCGGTCCGGATCAAGCAGATCCTCCAGCGCAACAAGGAGCTGCAGGACATCATCGCGATCCTCGGTGTCGACGAGCTGTCCGAGGAGGACAAGGTCATCGTCTCCCGGGCCCGCCGCATCCAGCGATTCCTGTCGCAGAACACCTACGTCGCCAAGCAGTTCACCGGCATCGAGGGTTCGACGGTGTCGATCGCGGACACCATCGAGGGGTTCACGAAGATCGCCGACGGTGACTACGACCACGTGGCCGAGCAGGCGTTCTTCATGTGCGGTGGCCTCGACGACGTCGAGAAGAAGTGGGATGAGATCCAGAAGGGTCTCTGAGCTCTTCCTGTTCCGATCAAATGAGTGACTGAGGAGTCCGCGTGAGTGACGACGTGATGCAGGTCGAGCTGGTCGCAGCCGACCGGCTGGTCTGGTCGGGCGAGGCCAAGATGGTCATCGCCCGCACGACCGAGGGCGACGTCGGGATCCTGCCGAACCACGCGCCGATGCTGTCCACCATGGTGCACGGCATCGTCGACGTGACGACCACGGACAACGAGACGTGGATCGCGGCGGTCGACGCCGGCTTCCTGTCGGTGGCCAACAACCGGATATCGATCCTGTCCGAGCACGCCGAGATGTCGCACGACATCGACCTGGAGAAGGCCCGCACCGAGCTCGAGCGCTGCAAGAGCGAAGGTGCGGGCGACGACGAAGCCCTCGAGCACGCCCAGTCGGCGTGGGCCGAGGCCCGTGTCCGGGCGGCCGAGAAGGCGTCCTGACCCTGATGCCGGTGTGGGAATGGCTGGTCGACTCCGTCGGGGTGCTGTTCTTCCTGCTGCTGCTGTACGGCCTCTGTCTGGTAGTTCGCCGTCGGTGGATCTCCCGCAACGGAGGCACCTTCGAGTTCAGCGTCCGCGTCCGGTCCGGAAGGGCCGGACGCGGCTGGATTCTGGGTGTGGGTCGCTACACCGGTGACCACCTCGAGTGGTTCCGGATCTTCTCGCTCGCCTTCCGGCCGCGGTTCTCCTACGCGCGCGCCGGCCTGGAGTACGTCGGACGGCGCGACGCGGTCGGCGTCGAGGCGTACTCGCTCTACTCCGGGCACATCGTCGTGTCCTGCCGGACGCCCTCCGGGCCGCTCGAGGTCGCGATGAGCCCCGACGCCCTGACCGGGTTCCTGTCCTGGCTCGAGGCCGCCCCGCCCGGCCGGCTCCAGCCTCCGCGCCGCTGACCCGCACCCACTGCTTGTAACGCGGGGTTATGGACGCTCCACCTGCGTCATGTCGCGTGGGAACCGTCCACGGCGCTGGCAAGGTTGCCCCGAGGGGGCGGGGAGGCTCAGCGCTCGCCGCCGGGCACCCAGAGCACGTCGCCGTCGTGCCGGTTCGCGTGCCGGGCCAGGATGAAGAGCAGGTCCGAGAGCCGGTTGAGGTACTTGATCGCGAGGACGTTCATGGTCGCCTCGTGGCCCTCGAACGCCGCCCAGGCCGACCGCTCCGCCCGTCGTACCACGGTCCGGGCGACGTGCAGGTGCGCGCCGCCGGGCGTGCCGCCGTTGAGGATGAACGACCGGAGCTTCGGCAGGTCCTCGTTGAACTCGTCGCACCAGGCCTCGAGCCGGTCGACGTAGTCCTGCTCGATGCGCAGCGGCGGGAAGTCGGGGTTCTCGACGACGGGCGTGCAGAAGTCGGCGCCCACGTCGAACAGGTCGTTCTGCACCCGGGTCAGCACCGCGACGACCGGCTCCTCGAGCCCGCCGACCGTCAGGGCCAGGCCGATGTGGGCGTTGGCCTCGTCGACGTCGGCGTAGGCGTGCAGGCGCGGATCGTTCTTCGTCGTGACGCTCATGTCGCCGAGACGCGTCTCGCCGCCGTCGCCGGTGCGGGTGTAGATGCGGGTGAGGTTGACCATCCCCACACCCTAGGGCCGGGTCCGGCGAAAACCGGTCGACCGTGACCGGTCAGACAGGGACAGTCCTCCGTCGTGGAGAAGATCAGCAAGACCCTGTTCAGCTGGGCCTCGATCCTGGAGGACGCGACGCGCGCGCAGGCCGTCGCGACGTCCGGCATGCCCTTCGTGTTCCCGCACGTCGCGCTGATGCCCGACGCGCACCTCGGCAAGGGCGCGACGGTCGGTTCGGTGATCCCGACGTCGGCGCCGTGATCCCGGCGGCCGTCGGGGTGGACATCGGCTGCGGCATGATCGCGGTCCGGACGCCGTCCGTGGTCGGCGACCTGCCGATGGAGCGGCGCGCGGTGCTCCGCGAGGCGATCGAGGCCGTCGTACCGCTGTCGGCCGGTCGCTACAACGAGGCCGTGACGCGGGCGCACACCGCGGAGCGGATCGCCGACCTGGAGGAGAAGGCGGCGGGGGCCGACTTCGACCCCGGCGACGTACGCCGCCAACTGGCGGCTGCAGCTCGGGACGCTCGGGTCGGGCAACCACTTCATCGAGGTCAGCCTCGACGAGGACGACAGGGTGTGGCTGTTCCTGCACTCCGGGAGCCGGGGCGTGGGCAACAAGATCGCCACGAACCACATCAAGGTGGCGCAGCGGCTGTGCCGGCAGTGGTGGATCCCGCTGCCCGACCCGGACCTGGCCTACCTCGTCGAGGGCACAGACGAGTTCTGGGCCTACGTCCGCGAGCTCCGTTGGGCGCAGACGTTCGCGCTGGAGAACCGGGCCGAGATGATGGACCGGGTCGTCGCGGCGTTCGAGGTGTGGGTCGGTGCACCGGTGGTGCGCGAGCAGGAGATCAACTGCCACCACAACTACACCGAGCAGGAGCACCACTTCGGCAAGTTCGTGTGGCTCTCCCGCAAGGGTGCGATCGACGCCTCCGAGGGCCGCTGGGGAATCGTCCCGGGCTCGATGGGCACCCGGTCGTACGTCGTGCAGGGCAAGGGCAGCAAGCTGGCGCTCAACTCCTCGCCACGCGGCGCCGGGCGGGAGTACAGCCGCTCCCGGGCCCGCAAGAAGTTCACCGTCGACGACCTGCGGGCCGCGATGGGGGACATCGAGTACCGCGACACGGCGGCGTTCGTGGACGAGATCCCGGCGGCGTACAAGGACATCGACGTGGTGATGAAGGACGCCGAGGACCTGGTCGACGTACGCCACGTCCTCCGGCAGATCGTGAACGTCAAGGGTGACTGAGGGTGTCTCCTCGGACCGGCACTAGCATCAGCGGATGCAGGGATTCCAGGTCCGGTCCGAGGGGCCGCTCTCGCGCCCGTTGCACGGCACGGCGCACGTCGGCGGGGCCAAGAACAGCGCCCTGAAGCTGATGGCCGCCGCCCTGCTCGCCCGGGGACGGAGCCGGATCACCAACGTCCCGGACATCCTGGACGTGCACGTGATGGCCCGACTGCTCGAGGAGCTCGGCTGCACGGTGTCGGTGGAGCACCCCGCCGTCCCGGCCGGGCAGACCAGCGGCAGCGGCACGGTCACCATCGACGTGCCCGACGAGCTCGAGCACGTGGCGCCCTACGACCTGGTCCGGAGGCTGCGCGCGTCGATCAGCGTGCTCGGCCCGCTGGTCGCGCGCTGCGGAAGGGCTCGGGTGGCCCTTCCCGGCGGCGACAACATCGGCTCGCGCGGCCTGGACATGCACATGACCGGCTTGACCGAGCTCGGCGTGAGCGTGCGCATCGAGCACGGCTTCGTCGTCGCGGAGGTCTCGGACCGACTCGCCGGCGCGAACCTCTGGCTCGACTTCCCGAGCGTCGGGGCGACCGAGAACCTGTTGATGGCCTCGGTGCTCGCGGAGGGTACGACGGTGATCGACAACGTCGCGCGCGAGCCGGAGATCATCGACCTCTGCGAGATGCTCGTGGAGATGGGCGCCAAGATCGAGGGCATCTCGACCTCCACGCTGACGGTGCACGGTGTCTCGCAGCTCGCGCCGGTGGAGCACGAGACGGTGACCGACCGGATCGTCGCGGGGACGTGGGCGTTCGCGACGGCGATCGCCGGCGGCGACCTGACCGTGCGCGGGGGACAGGCCCGGCACCTCGACATCGTCCTGGACAAGCTGGTGTCGTCAGGCGCCTCCGTGCGCGACGTCGACGGCGGCTTCCACGTGCACGTTGACAGGCGGCTCGACTCGTTCGACGTCGTGACGCTGCCCTACCCGGGGTTCCCGACGGACCTGCAGCCGTTTGCGATGGCGCTGGCCGCCGTCAGCGAGGGCACCGCGATGATCACGGAGAACGTCTTCGAGGCGCGGTTCATGTTCGCCCAGGAGCTGGCCCGGCTCGGGGCCGACCTGCGCACCGACGGACACCACGCCGTGGTGCGGGGCAAGCCGCTGCTGTCCGGGGCACCCGTCGTGGCCCACGACATCCGGGCCGGCGCCGCGCTGGTGCTCGCCGGCCTGGCCGCCCAGGGCACGACGACGGTGGCGGAGGCGCAGCACATCGACCGCGGCTACCCGTACTTCGTGGAGATGCTCTCGGGGCTCGGTGTCGACATCGAGCGGGTCGCCGTACCCGATCTCGAGGACTAACGACACTCGCCGGGTCCGGGAGGCAACCTTTTCGGACTCCCGTGCGTCATAGTGGGTGGAGGGACGGCCACGGGGGGTCGTCCCACGCAGAGGGAGCAGCAGATGCTCGTCACCACGCAGGGTTCGACGATGGTTCTGAGCGGCCAGTTCGACGGTCGTTCCACGAGCGAGGTCCGCGAGGTCCTCACCGCGCAGATGGCGGCGCACCTCGACGTGGTGGTCGACATGACCGGCGTCGAGTCGATCGACGCCACCGCGCTGCGGCTGCTGGCCGCCGCCAGCGCCCGGATGGAGCGGGACGGTCGGCTGCTCACGCTGCGCGGCTGCTCGCCGTCGCTGCGGCGGGTGATCGCGTTCACCCGGCTCCGGCGCTGGATCTCGGTGGAGCGCGCCGCCGCTGTGATCTAGTCGACGGACCGGGTGGAGTAGTTCACACGCGGTTACCCACGGGTCACCTCGGCCGTACCCTCAGCCCATGAGCGACTCGAAGGATCGTCCCTGGGTGATGCGGACCTACGCCGGGCACAGCTCGGCGACGGACTCCAACGCGTTGTACCGGATGAACCTCTCGAAGGGGCAGACCGGTCTCTCGGTGGCCTTCGACCTGCCCACCCAGACCGGCTACGACCCGGACCACCCGCTGGCCCGTGGCGAGGTGGGCAAGGTCGGCGTGCCGATCCCGCATCTCGGTGAGATGCGGCGGCTCTTCGACGAGATCCCGCTCGACACGATGAACACGTCGATGACGATCAACGCCACCGCGATGTGGCTGCTCGCGCTCTACCAGGTCGTCGCCGAGGAGCAGGCGGTCGCCGGCGGGCACGCGGAGGACGACTTCGAGGACGTGCACGGCACGCTGGCCGGCACCACCCAGAACGACATCATCAAGGAGTACCTCTCCCGCGGGACCTACGTCTTCCCGCCCGAGCACTCCTTGAGGCTGACCGGCGACCTGATTGCCTACACCGTCAACCAGATCCCCAAGTGGAACCCGATCAACATCTGCAGCTACCACCTGCAGGAGGCCGGCGCGACGCCCACCCAGGAGCTGGCCTACGCGCTGTGCACGTCGATCGCGGTGCTCGACACCGTGCGCGACTCGGGTCAGGTCGCGCCGGAGGACTTCCCGCAGGTCGTCGGTCGGATCTCGTTCTTCGTCAACGCCGGCGTGCGGTTCGTCGAGGAGATGTGCAAGATGCGGGCGTTCGTGCAGCTCTGGGACGAGGTGACCCGCGAGCGCTACGGCGTCGAGGACGACAAGATGCGCCGCTTCCGGTACGGCGTGCAGGTGAACAGCCTGGGCCTGACCGAGGCGCAGCCCGAGAACAACGTGCAGCGGATCGTGCTCGAGATGCTCGGCGTGACCCTGTCCAAGGACGCCCGCGCCCGCGCCGTACAGCTGCCGGCGTGGAACGAGGCGCTCGGCCTGCCCCGCCCGTGGGACCAGCAGTGGTCGCTGCGGCTCCAGCAGGTGCTGGCGTTCGAGTCCGACCTGCTGGAGTACGACGACCTGTTCGAGGGGTCGAAGGTCGTGGAGGCCAAGGTCGGCGACCTGGTCGCGGGCGCCCGCGCCGAGATGGACCGGGTGCAGGCGATGGGCGGTGCTGTTGCCGCTGTCGAGTCCGGCTACATGAAGCAGGCGATGGTGTCCTCGCATGCCGCACGCCGCGGGCGCATCGAGTCCGGCGAGGACAAGGTCGTGGGCGTCAACTGCTACGAGACCACCGAGCCGTCGCCGCTGACCGCCGACCTGGACGCCGCGATCCAGGCCGCCGACCCGGAGGCCGAGCGCTCCGCGCTGGCCGGGCTGGAGGCCTGGCGGCAGCAGCGAGATGCGACGGGGGTGGAGGACGCGCTGGCCGGGCTCACCGAGGCCGCCAAGTCCGGTGCCAATCTGATGGAGGCCACCCTGGTGGCGGCCCGCGCGGGTGCGACGACAGGGGAGTGGGCGGGCACGCTGCGCGAGGTCTTCGGCGAGTTCCGGGCACCGACCGGCGTCTCCGGTGCGATCGGGGTGGCCGACGCCGGAGCCGACCTGACCCAAGTGCGTGAGGACGTCCGGCGCACGGGGGAGCAGCTCGGCTCGCGGCTGCGGCTGCTCGTCGGCAAGCCCGGCCTCGACGGTCACTCCAACGGTGCGGAGCAGGTCGCGGTGCGGGCGCGCGACGCCGGCTTCGAGGTGATCTACCAGGGCATCCGGCTGACGCCGGAGCAGATCGTGGCGGCCGCGGTCGCCGAGGACGTGCACTGCGTCGGGCTGTCGATCCTGTCCGGCTCGCACATGGAGCTGGTGCCGGCCGTCCTCGACGGGATGCGCGCGCAGGGGCTGGAGGACGTGCCGTTGGTCGTCGGTGGCATCGTGCCGTCGGCCGACGCCAGGAAGCTCAAGGCGCTCGGCGTCGCGGCGGTGTTCACGCCCAAGGACTTCGGGCTGACCGAGATCATGGCGGGCATCCTGGCCGAGATCCGCGCCGCCTACGGCCTGGACTGAGGGGGTACTGCGGAAGGCGCGTCGGGGTACCGGGCGGGACATCCCCCAATCCGAGGAGAAACCTATGTCGACCGACGCCATCGTCCTGCTCAAGGCCGACCACAAGGAGCTCCGCAAGGTGTTCACCGACTTCGAGAAGGCCGGTGAGAACGCCCACGTCGCCAAGGGCAAGTTCGTCGACCGGATGATCGAGCTGTTGACGGTGCACACCTACATCGAGAACGAGGTCATGTACCCGCGCGTGCGCGCGCTGCTGCCGGACCTCGAGGACGACGTGCTCGAGTCCTACGAGGAGCACCACGTCGCCGACCTGCTCGTCGTCGAGCTCGCCGCGCTGAAGCCGACCGCCGAGCGGTTCACCGCGAAGACCACGGTGCTCATCGAGAACGTCCGGCACCACATGGACGAGGAGGAACAGGACTGGTTCCCCCAGGTCCGGGCAGGACTGGGCCGCAAGACCCTGCAGGACCTGGGTGCCGAGATGCTCGCGGCCAAGAAGAAGGCACCCCTCAAGCCGTCCCAGCCGAGCGCCCTGAAGAAGACCATCGACGCGGTCATCGCCTGACTGGTCCTGACACGTAGACCGAAATGCGTGACTCCGGTCGGTTTTGAGAGCAGACTGCATCAGTCGGGAGAGGCGGCTCGGGCGTATCCAGACTCCATGAGGAGCAGGCTCTGGTGGGACTGACGTCCAGCGCGACCGGTCACGGCTCGTTCGAGGTACGGCTGCCGCCGCAGCCCTCGAGCGTCGCCGAGGCGCGCGCGCACGTCCGCCGGCTGCTCGGGGCGACGGGCCGCGAGGACCTCCTCGAGACCGCCGTGCTGCTCACCAGCGAGGTGGTCACCAACGCGCTGCTACACGCAGGCACGGACATCGATGTCGGCGCGGTCCTCGACGACGCGGGGCTGCGCATCGAGATCGGGGACGGCAGCCCGCACCTGCCGTCGCGACGTCGCTACGCCGCCACCGCGGGCACCGGTCGGGGCCTGCTCATGCTCGAGGCGCTCGTCGACGACTGGGGCGTGAGCCAGCACCGCGGCGGGAAGACGGTGTGGTTCCGCGTCTCCGGTCCCGACAACGACCTGCCCGACCTGGCCGCTCCGCGCACGGATCAGCCGGGTGCCCCCGGGCGGGGGCGCGACAACGTGTCCGTGGAGCTGCGCAACATGCCGTTGCTGCTGCACGCTGCCTGGCAGGAGCACGCCGAGGCGCTGCTGCGGGAGTACCTGCTGGCCAGCCTCGACTCCGACGACGGCGACCCGATCCAGATGCACGCCGACGCCACCGACGCGATCGCCGTGCTCGAGGAGCACGTGCCCCGGGCGTCGGTGACGATGAGCGCCGACGAGCTGATGAACGACGCCGTGGAGCCGCGCGTCTCCGCGACGCTCATCCAGATCCCGGTGCCGCTCGGGTCGGTGGCGCACTTCGACACGTTGGACCGGGCGATCGAGGCGGCCCTAGACCTCTCTCGCGAGGGGCTGGTCCTCACCCCGCCGACGCAGCCGGAGGTCCAGGAGTTCCGGAGGTGGATCTGTCGCCAGGTGCTGATCCAGGCGGCGGGGCAGCGCGCCGAGCCGTGGCGGACGCCGGAGGACGCGCTGGGACCCGAGGTCGTCATCGAGGGCTGGGACCCCAGCCCCGTCACCGAGGCCGCCACCGGGCTGATCGCGGCCGACGCGACCAGCCGCATCCTGGCCGTCAGCCGCCAGGCCGCCGCCATCCTGGGGTACGGCGACGGGTCCGAGCTCGTGGGTCGCAGGATCGTCACGATCGTGCCCGAGCGCTACCGCCAGGCCCACGTCGCGGGGTTCACCATGTATCTCCTCGTCGGCCGCAAGCCGTTGCTGGACCGACCGGTCGTGGTCCCCGCGCTGCGACGGGACGGTTCCGAGGTGGAGGTCGAGCTGACCGTGCGCGCTCCGGCCGCCGGCAACGGTCAGAGCGTGCTGCTCGCTGACATCCGGCTCATCGCAGACTGACCCTTCGGCTGCCTCTGCGCGGCGTTGGCTCCCGCGGCTATCGTCGGCAGCAGGGATCGGACGACCGGGAGGTGGAGTGCGCGCACGGCTGGGTCTGGCCCCGTTGCTCCTGTCTCTCGCGGTCACGTCCGTCCTCCTGTCGGGTTGTGACGGCGCCTCCTCGGGAGCCGCCGCCGGGGCCTCGAGCACACCGGCCACCGGCGGCCTGCGCCCGCCGGTCCTCGGGGGCGACGCACCCCGCGAGCAGCAGCCCCCGGACAGGCCGATGGACAGCCTGGAGGAGCCGGTGCACGCCCGCCTCGCGGCACAGATTGCGGGACAGGGCCTCCACCTCGACTACCTCGACTGCCCGCGGTGGGACGGGAGTGTGCCGTGGCGGCTGACCTGCCGCGGCTACCTCGACGGGCTGGTCGCGCGCGTCGGGGTGCGCCTCAAGGCCGCGGTCGAGGGCAAGGCGGTCGGCTTCGACGCCCGGCTGCTCGACGGCGTCATCGCCACCCGCAAGCTCGAGAAGACGTTGCGCGGCCAGGGCTGGAAGGAGGCCGACTGCGGACAGCGGGCCGCCTACCCGGCCGAGCCCGGCAGCCGGATCGTCTGCCACGTGCGCCGTCCCGGTGACGACCGCTACGTCGTGGCGACGGTGTCCGACCGCTCGGGCGCCGTGATGATCGCCGACTACCGACCCACTTCCTAGGGCAGACTCGTCCCATGGCCAGGGTCGTCGTCGTCGGGGCAGGAGTCGTGGGGCTGTCGTGCGCCGTCCGGCTCCTCGAGTCCGGGCACGAGGTCGGCGTGGTGGCGCGCGACCTCCCGCTGGAGACCACCTCCTCGGTCGCCGCGGCGCTGTGGGGCCCCTACCGGGCGTTCCCCTTCGAGCGGGTCAGCGCGTGGTCCCGGACGACGTACCAGGAGCTGGACACGCTCTCGCAGGTCGCGGGGACCGGTGTGCGGATGACGCCGGGCACCGAGCTGCACCGCACGGCGCAGGCCGATCCCTGGTGGCGCGACGCCGTGCCCTCCCTGACGCGCGTGGAGGCGCTCGGTCCGCCGTACGTCGACGGTTGGAGCTTCGTGGCGCCCGTCGTAGAGATGCCGGTCTACCTGCTCTGGCTGGTCGGACGGGTCGAGGCGCTGGGCGGCACGATCACCCGGATGGCGCTCTCCGCGCTGCCCGACCACGCCGAGGTCGTCGTCAACGCGACGGGGCTCGGCGCCCGCCGGATGGCCGAGGACGCCTCGATGACACCGGTTCGCGGCCAGGTGGTGTACGTCGAGCAGGTCGGTCTCGAGCGCTGGTGGCTGGACGGGACGGCCGCAGGGGGACCGGTCTACGTCGTGCCGCGGTCCAAGGACATCGTCGTGGGCGGCACGGACGACGAGGGGGAGTGGGACCGGCGCCCGGACCCCGACGTCGCGAAGCTGATCCTGTCGCGGGCGATTGCGCTGGTGCCCGCACTGTCTCGCGCCAAGGTGCTCGGCCACCGCGTCGGCCTGCGGCCCGCCCGCCCGGCGGTCCGGCTGGAGGTCGAGGAGTCCGAGGGGCGCCGGGTCGTGCACTGCTACGGGCACGGGGGAGCCGGTGTCACCCTGTCGTGGGGCTGCGCCGACGAGGTCGCGGGACTGGTCGGCACGTAGGGTCGGGCGCATGCGTCGTTGGCTTGCTCCTGTCCTGCTCGCCCTTCCTGGGCTGGTGCTCGCCGGGACCGGGTTCTTCCACCCGGCGCACCTCACCTACGCGACGTCTCGGACCTGGTGGCTGCTGCACGTCGCCGGGGTGTTCGTCTTCCCGTTGGTCGGCGTCGCGCTGGCCTGGGTGTTGCGGGGGCGTCGTGACCCGGTGGCCCTGCTCGCGGTTCTCGGGGCGTTCGTGTACGCCACGGCGTACACCACCCTCGACGTGGTCAACGGCATCGCGGCCGGCTACGTCACCTACCGGCTCGGCCCAGGCCAGCCGCGGCCCGACGAAGTGTCCTACCTCTTCGACCTCGGTCGACCGTTCGGCGTCTACGGCTCCTGGGCGCTGGTGCTCGCCACCGTCGTGGTCGCGCTCGACGCCCTGTGGCGGCTGCGGCTGCGCGGCGTGCCGGCCCTGGTGATGGTGCCCGGCGCCTTCCTCGTGCACGACTTCCACATCTTCGCGCCCCAGGGGGTCGCCGGGATGCTGCTGATCGGGCTCGCGACGGGCTGGCTGGCCTACTGCGTCAGCGGGCGCACGCCGACCACGGCGGCGAGGTCCACCGGCCCGTAGACGTGCGGGTACGCCGCGTCGGTGCCGATGAGCTGCTCGGTGCGCCACGGCGACGTGAGCACGTCGGTCTCGATCTCGAGGAGCACGAGGTCGTCCAGGTCGCCGAAGAACCGGGAGCGCACGCCTTCGACCTGGTATGCCTCGGAGCAGTGGATGTAGCCCTCCTGCTCCAAGGTCACCCCGCGGGTGGACGTCGTGTAGGAGCCGGCCGCCTGCGCCTCGGCCCACACCTCGGGCGTGGTGAGGTGGAAGATCCGCATCAGAACAGCCGCTCGGTCGGGTCGTCCATGCCGCGCAGTGCGTCGTAGTCGACGACCGCGCAGGCGATCCCGCGATCGGTGGCGAGCACCCGGGCCTGCGGCTTGATCTCCTGGGCGGCGAAGATGCCGCGCACCGGACGCAGCTGCGGGTCGCGGTTGAGCAGCGCGAGGTAGCGGGTCAGCTGCTCGACGCCGTCGATCTCCCCGCGCCGCTTGATCTCGACCGCGACCGACTTGCCGTCGGTGTCGCGACACATCAGGTCGACCGGTCCGATGGCGGTGGGGAACTCGCGCCGTACCAACGTCAGGCCCTCGGCCAGGGTCGCCGGATGGTCGGCCAGCAGCTCCTGCAGGTGCTTCTCCACGCCGTCCTTCTGGAGGCCCGGGTCGATGCCGAGGTCGTGCGCGCTGTCGTGCAGCACCTCCTCCAGGAGGATGCGCAGTGTGTCACCGTCCTTGCCGGTGACCAGCCACTCCGGCACACCGTCCTCGCTGACCCCCTCGGCGACCTTGCAGGGCGGGGACATCCAGTTCAGCGGCTTGTACGACCCGCCGTCGGAGTGCACGAGGACCGACCCGTCGTTCTTGCGCATGATCACGCGCGTCGCCATCGGCAGGTGGGCGGTCAGCCGTCCTGCGTAGTCGACCTGGCAGCGCGCAACGACGAGTCTCACGAGGAGAAAACCTACAAGGTCGTGCGTCGGGCTAGCCCACAACCCGACCGCGGACCTGCTCGGAGTGCCCGGTGACGTCGTCGTCGACGCGACTCAGGACACAGCGTGTTTCCTCGAGGACCCGGGCGAAGATCAGCCGGGCGTGACGAGGTAGGTGGTGCCGTGGGGATCGGTCCAGGCGTAGTCGCCGTCGGGTCGGCGTTGGTAGGTCCAGGCGGTAAAGGTCTTGAGGCGGTGGTGTCGTCGGCAGAGGGCGGCGAGGTTCGCTGGTCTGGTCTGACCGGGTGGGCTGCCGTCGTCGGGCGGGACATAGGGGTCGATGTGGTCGAGGTCGCAACCCCGAGCGTCGATGCCGCAACCGGGAAAGACGCAGTGGGCGTCGCGGAGGATGACGGTCTCCCGCATCCAGTTCGGTGGGTCGTGGTGGCCGACCTCGTCCCCGCGGTTGAGGTCGAGGACCGGTCGGATCGCGACCGACGAGAACCGGCTGATCCAGTCGCGCAGCAGCCCCAGGGTGGCGGGGCCCAGCGTCTCGACCCGGCCACCGGTCCCGGTCTCGAGGGCCGCGGCGTCGACGTGCAGGAACAGGGTGCCTCTCGATCCGTTGAGTGCGGCCGGGTCGGCGTCACCGGTGACGAGGTCGAGGGCTCGTTGTGGGTGGGCCAGCAGCCCCAGGGCGGTGGCCTGCCGGACGTCGAGGGGTCGGTCGTCCCCGAACCGGCCGAGAAGCCCGGCCAGGTCGCCGACCGTGGCCTGCAGGTCCAGGGCGTCCAGGGTGTCGAGACGAGCCGTGACGTCGGTGGTGGCGGTGGAGGCTCGGTGGTCGAACCAGACGCCGCGGGCGTCCAGGGCGGCCTGCTCGATGCCGGCGGCCTGGTCCGGGCCGCAGCGCAGCATCGCCTCGTGCACCAGCTCGTTGAGCTGGCCCATAGGCAGGATCCGGCCGCCTCGCCCGACAACGCCGTGGTCTCCTGGGCGACCTGCCGGGCCTTCCATGCCTGCAACCGGCCGTCCTGCACCAGGGCCCAGAGGCGGGGGAGCCGGAAGCACAGCTCGACCGCTTCCGACACCAGCCTCAGCGCCGCGCCGTACGAGAGGCGGAGGGCCGGAGCCAGCGACTCGACCGCGAACTCACAGATCTCCGGCGTCCCGGTGCCCCCCAGCGGTGCCTTGATGGTCTCGGGGGTGACGGCCCCGGCGACCCCGTGCTCCACGGTGAACGTCAGCTCGGGGTGGTCCTCGGTGATCGGGTGCAGGTCCACCCAGTGCACCACCAACGCCAGGATGCGGGCCTCTTCCCGGTCCGCGGCCCGGCGAGCGGCAGCGACCGCGGACAGCACCTCGGCGGCCGCGAGGTCCCGCAGCTCGAGGTCCATCTCCACGGTGCTGGTCATGAGACGAACCTAGACCCGACCACCGACAGTCCTGGCCGCATTTCGCGTTGTCCACAGTGGGAAAATCGGCGATAGTGCCACGCCGGACTCTGGTCGGGCGCGGGTGGTTTCGACACGGGCTCGGCCAGCGCCTCGCTCGGCTCGACCAACGGAGGGGGACCGGCTCAACCAGCGAGGGCCCGACGGGTGAAGTACCTCACGGCGGGGTACGCCGGGCGCGTGCCATGATGCGCGCATGACGAGTGGCACGCGTGACTTCAGCTCCATCGGCGTGATCGGTCTGGGCACGATGGGGGCCGGGATCGCGGAGGTGTTCGCCCGCAACGGCTACCAGGTCGTGGGGGTCGAGCAGACCGAGGAGACCCTCCAGCGCGGCCGCCAGCACGTCGAGCACTCGACCGGCCGGGCCGTGAAGCGGGGCAAGCTCAGCGAGGACGACCAGGCCGAGCTCGTCGGCCGGATCGCGTTCACCACCGACATGGCCGACGTCAAGGACTGCGGTCTGGTCGTCGAGGCCGTGGTGGAGCAGCTGCCGGTCAAGCAGCAGATCTTCCGCGCGCTCGACGACATCGTCCGCGCGGACGCGGTGCTCGCCACCAACACCTCATCGCTGTCCGTGACCGAGATCAGCACTGCCACCTCGCACCCGGGCCGCGTGATCGGCGTGCACTTCTTCAACCCGGCTCCGGTGCAGAACCTCGTCGAGATCATCCGCACCGTGGTGACCGAGCCCGACGTGCTCGAGGACGCCGCCGAGCTGGCCCGCTCGCTGCAGAAGACCCCGGTCGTCGTGGGGGACAAGGCCGGCTTCATCGCTAACGCGCTGCTGTTCGGCTACCTCAACCACGCCGCCTCGATGTTCGAGCAGAGATACGCCACCCGCGAGGACCTCGACGCCGCGATGCGCTTCGGCTGCGGCTACCCGATGGGCCCGCTGGCGTTGTTGGACCTGATCGGTCTCGACACGGCCTACGAGATCCTGGACACGATGTACAAGCAGGGCCGCGACCGTCTGCACGCGCCCGCGCCGATCCTCAAGCAGATGGTCTCCGCCGGTCTGCTGGGCCGCAAGTCGGGCCGTGGCTTCTACACCTACGAGCTTGCCGACAGCCCCGTCGTGGTCGACGACCACCTCACACCGTCCGCGGACGACGTGCCGCAGCTGCGACACGACATCGGCGTCGTCGGCGTCGTCGGCACCGGCACGATGGCGACCGGCATCGTCGAGGTGTTCGCCAAGGCCGGCTTCCCCGTGACGTACGTCGGACGCAGCGACGCCAAGGTCGAAGGCGTGCGCGCCGCGATCGAGAAGTCGCTGGACAAGGCGATCCAGCGCGGCAAGCTCGAGGAGTCGGACCGCGACGAGGTGCTCTCGCGGCTGACCGGCACCACGTCCCTGGACGACCTGGCCGGCGTGGACATCGTCGTGGAGGCGATCGCCGAGGACGTGAAGATCAAGTCGGTGCTCTTCGAGAACCTCGACGAGATCTGCAAGCCCGGCGCGATCCTGGCCACCACGACCTCCTCACTGCCCGTGATCTCGCTGGCCAAGGTGACCGGACGGGCCCGCGACGTCGTCGGCATGCACTTCTTCAACCCCGCCCCGATCATGAAGCTGGTCGAGGTGGTCAGCACCGTGAGCACGGCCGACGACGTGGCCGAGACGACCCGGGCGCTGTGCGAGAAGGTCGGAAAGGTCGCGGTCTCCTGTGGCGACCGGGCCGGGTTCATCGTCAACGCGCTGCTGTTCCCCTACCTCAACGACGCGGTCAAGATGCTCGAGGCGCACTACGCGACCGCCGACGACATCGACACCGCGATGAAGTTCGGCTGTGCGCTGCCGATGGGCCCCTTCGAGCTGCTCGACGTGGTCGGCAACGACGTCTCCCTGGCCATCCAGCGCGAGCTCTACCTGGAGTTCCGCGAGCCCGGCTTCGCGCCCGCTCCGCTGCTGGAGCACCTGGTCACCGCCGGCTACCTCGGCCGCAAGACCAAGCGCGGCTTCCGCGACTACACCGTCCGCTGACAGACTCACGCCATGCGCACCAGCCGCCTCGAGGCCTTCAGCGACGGCGTCCTCGCCATCATCATCACGATCATGGTGCTCGAGCTGCACGTCCCCGAGGGGCACGACTGGGCCGCGCTGGGCGACTCCGCGACCGGGTTCCTGACCTACGCCCTCAGCTTCGTGTACGTCGGGATCTACTGGAACAACCATCACCACATGTTCTCGGTGGTCGAGCAGATCACCGGCGGGGTCCTCTGGGCCAACCTGCACCTGCTCTTCTGGCTGTCACTGTTCCCGTTCTCCACGGCCTGGATGGACGAGTCCGGGTTCGAGCAGGTGCCGACGGTCGTCTACGGGCTCAACCTGCTGCTCGCCGCGATCGCGTTCTACTCCCTGCAGCTGGCCATCTTCGCCAGCGGCAGCGGCGAGCGGCTCCGCGCGGCCCTCGGGCGCGACCTCAAGGGCAAGATGTCGCCGCTGCTGTACCTCACCGGGATCGCGCTCTCCTTGCTGGCCCCGGCTCTGGCGGTGGCGATGTTCGTGGTCGCCGCCCTGGTCTGGCTGGTGCCGGACCGAAGGGTCGAGCGCTACCTCGCCTCGGAGCCCCGAGCCGCCGGATGAGCGCCGACCGCGTCGAGAACTACGGCGGTGAGGAGTACGTCGTACGCCGGGTCACCGGCTCGGCCTCGACCAAGCCCTACCGCTGTCCGGGCTGCCACCAGGTGATTCGACCCGCGACACCGCACACCGTTGCGTGGCCGGTGCTGCCGGCGTCTTTCAACCGCGACGCCACGGGGCTCGACGAGCGGCGGCACTGGCACACGGCCTGCTGGGCGGCCCGCGACCACCGTCGCTGAGAGGTAGGGCGAGAATGGTCGGCATGTCTGCGATCCGCGCCAACTCGGTCCTGCCCGCGCGGCGGGAGGCGATCACCCTCGAGACCGCCGACGGGCTGAAGCTCGTCGGCGAGCTCGCTGTCCCGCAGGGCAGGGAGCCGGTCGCCACCCTGCTCTGCCTGCACCCGCTGCCTACGCACGGCGGCATGATGGACAGCCACCTCTTCCGCAAGGCCGCGTTCCGGCTGCCTGCGCTCGCCGGGGTCGCGGTGCTGCGCTTCAACACCCGCGGCACGTCGAGCCTGCAGGGCACGAGCGAGGGCACCTTCGACCATGCGCAGGGGGAGCGGTTCGACGTCGCTGCGGCCATCGAGTACGCCGAGTTCCATGACCTGCCGAAGATCTGGGTGCTCGGCTGGTCCTTCGGCACCGACCTGGCCCTGATGCACGCCGCGGACCCGGCGGTGCAGGGCGCGATCCTGCTCTCGCCGCCGCTGCGCTTCTCGGAGCCGTCGCACCTCCAGGCCTGGGCGGAGTCCGGCAAGCCGCTGACCGCGATCGTGCCGGAGCACGACGACTACCTGCAGCCGCCCGAGGCACGCGAGCGCTTCGCGGCCGTGCCGCAGGCCGAGGTCGTCGCCGTCGACGGTGCGAAGCATCTGTGGGTGGGGGACGCCGAGAAGGTGCTCGACCTCGTGGTACAGCGGGTCGCCCCGGGCGTCGAGGTGCCCCTGCCGAGGGAGTGGGACGGCCCGATGGAGACCGCGGACACCAGCGCGTACGCCGACCGGACGACCGCGGCCTTCAAGGACGTGCCGCTCTGATCAGCGGCTGGGCAGCGACTTCGTGACCTGCTTGGCCCGGCCGCGGAGCTGGGCACCGGGACGTTGCTCCTCGCCCTGGATGGCGCCGAGCACGATCAGCGCACCGGTCGTGGCCGGGATCAGCCACTGGGTGAGCCGGAGCTGCTTCTGCGCGGCTGCGGCTTTCGGCGAGGTGGACGCGGTCGGCTCGGTGGCGCCGTGGGCCGGCTCGCTCTCGGCCGCCGCCACGTCGCGGTTCAGCTTGCCGCTCCAGGCGGTGATCCCCAGAGCCGCGCCCGTGAGCACGGTCTTGAGGACCACCGTGGTGCCGGCGCCCTTCTGGTTCCTGACCCGCTCACGGTTGGCGAGCAGCAGGCCGGTGCCACCGACCAGGTGGACACCGATGGCCGCGGCGTTGACCGGAGCCCACCGGGTCCAGCCGTTCTCAGCGAGGGAGAGCCGTTCGCGGGGGTTCTGGGCGTTGGCGGCCGCACCGTTGAGACCGACCGCTCCCATGAGCGAACCACCGAACCAGGCCGCGAGGCCGGTGTCGTGGAGACTACGGATGACCGAGTTGTTTTCTGACATCACCACGGGTACCCAGTCCCCGTCCGTCCAGACCGGTGTGCGGTGTCTGCTAGGTCACCGGGCTTCTTGACGGGGGAGGAAGACTTCCTTGACCAGCAGGGTGATCGCCGCCGCGGTGGGGATCGCCAGCAGGGCGCCGATCACGCCGAGCAGGCCCGCCCCGACGAGCGCCGCGATCACGATGATCGAGCCCGGCAGGTCGACGGAGCGGGACATCACCCGTGGGTAGATCACGTAGTTCTCGAACTGCTGGTAGAGCACGTAGAAGATCAGGCAGTAGAGCCCGATGTGCGGCTCGGTGGCGAAGCCGATCGCCGTCACGATCACGGCGCCGAGCGTGGCTCCGATCATCGGGATGACGTCGAGCAGCGTCACCACGGCGGCCAGCGCGACGGCGTACTCGCTGAGCCCGACCGCGAACAGGAAGATCAGCGAGGAGATGCCGGCGGCCATCGCGACCACGAAGGCGCCCGAGACGTAGGCACCGACGTTGTCGACGATGCGGTCGCCGAGCTCGGTGACCCGGTCACGACGGCTGGCCGGCGCGAACCGGTAGGCCGCCTTCTTCACCTTGGGCAGCGTGGCGAGGAAGTAGAGCATCAACACGATCACGATGAACGTGTTGGCCAGGAACGACAGCAGCCTGAGCCCCACCCCGACGACGCCTCCGAAGAGGGCGGACCCGACGTTGCCGCCGGAGATCGCCTTCTGCGCCTTGGCGATGACGTCGTAGCGTTCGTCGAGCTGCTGGATGGTGCCGTTGTTCTGCAGCTGGTCCAGCCAGCCCGGGGCGTTCTTGACGATCGAGGCGACCTGGTCGCTGATCACCGGGACCAGCGCGACCAGGAACAGCACAATCGCCAGGACGACGCCGGAGATGACCACGAGCACGGCCCAGCTGCGACCGAGGCCGCGCCGACCGAGCCACTCGACCAGCGGGTTGAGCCCAGCGGCGAGGAAGCCGGCCACCAGGATCAGGATCAGGGTCGAGCCCACCGACAGCACGACGTCTCCCAGCCACCAGGCGACGTAGGCGCCCAGGGCCAGGAAGAAGCCGATGCGGAAGGGGTGCTGGAGGATGACGTTGCTGCCGGACGCCCGAGCCGACCCCGAGGGGCGACGCGTGACCCGGCCGGCCCGTGCCGCCGGCTCGCTCACGTGGCCGTGTCGTCCTTCTGCTTCACCGGGGCGGTCTCGTCGCCGAACCCGGAGATCACGTCGCGCAGCGCGCCGAGCTGCCCGACGATCGCGTCGCGACGCTTCTGGTATCGGTCGACCTCGGCCTTGAGGACGGCGAGCTCCTGCTCGGCCTCGGCCTGGCCGGCGGCGGTGAAGGTCGCCGCCTGGGTCTGCGCCGAGGACACGATCTGCTCGGCCTCGCGCCGGGCGTGGCTGAGCAGGCGGTCGGCCTCCTCCTGGGAGTGCTTGCGGTGGCTGCTGGCCGAGGTGACGGCCTCACGTCCGCGGGCCTCGGCGGCGGTGGCGCGCTGCTCGGCCTCCTCGACCAGCTTCTGGGTCTCCGCGGTGGCGCTCGTGTGGTGCTCGGCCGCCTCTCGGGTCAGCCGCTCCTTCTCGACCGCCAGCGTCCGGCGGGCCTCCTGCACCTCGCGGTCGGCGGCAGCGCGAGCCTGCTCGGCGTCGCGCTTGGCGCTCGTGCGCATGCCGTTGGTCTCCTGCTGGGCGGCCAACCGGAGCTGCTCGCTCTCCCGCTTGGCGGCACCGAGGAGGTCGTCGGCCTCGGCCTTGGCCATCGTCCGCTCCTGCTCGACGTCGGCCATCGCCCGGGCGCGGGTCTCGTCGAGCTCCTCGAGCTGGACCATCCGCATGTCCTCGGCGTCGCGGGCGGCCCGGGCGCGCAGCACGTCGGCGTCCTTGCTGGCCTGTCGCTTGATCTCCTCGGCCTGGGCGCGGGCCTGGACGAGCACGTCGTCGGACTGCTCCTCGGCGAGCCGCAGCATCTCGCTGGCCCGGCCGCCCAGCCCGGCGTACGTCGGGTTGTCGTTCTCGGACATCTTCTCGCGCAGGGAAGCGAGGTCCTTCTCGAGACGACCCACCTTGCCGGTGGCCTCCTGGAGGCTCGCGGACAGGCCGGCCTTCTCGGCGACGTGGGTGTGCAGGTGCCGGTCGACGGCCGCGGTGTCGTAGCCGCCGCGGCGCACGATCGGGAACGACGGCCGACCGGGGCTCGGGGCCTCTGGCCGCGACGACGCGGGGGCGGACTGCGCCTGCGGGGCCGCGGAGGTGCCGCGCGTGGGCGCAGGCTCGACCGTCGGGATCACCTGGGTGGCCTCGTCGGCGCGGTTCGTGCCGGTGCCCTCCCCGTTGTCCTCCGGGTCGTCGAAGATGGACAGGCCAGGTCGGTCGCTCATCGGGTCGCTCCTGTCGTCTGCTCGCTCGTGCTTCCGTGCCACGTCTGGGCCAGTGTCGCGGAAAGCCCAACCTACACACGGGAGGCACCCCGAAGGAGGGGCGTGCTTTCAGACTCCGCGGAAGCGGTTGATCTCGTCGAGGTGGGCGGCGCGCTTCTCCTGGTCGCGGACGCCGAGGCCCTCCTCGGGTGCCAGGCAGAGCACGCCGATCTTGCCCTGATGGAGGTTCTTGTGGACGTCGTACGCCGCCTGGCCCACGTCGTCCATGGCGTAGGTCTTGGACAGCGTCGGGTGGATCTGTCCCTTGGCGATCAGCCGGTTGGCCTCCCAGGCCTCGCGGTAGTTGGCGAAGTGCGAGCCCACGATGCGCTTGAGGTTCATCCAGAGGTAGCGGTTGTCGTACTCGTGCATGTAGCCGCTGGTCGAGGCGCACGTCACGATCGTGCCGCCCTTGCGAGCCGCGAAGACGGACGCGCCGAAGGTCTCGCGGCCCGGGTGCTCGAACACGATGTCGACGTCCTCGCCGCCGGTCAGCTCGCGGATCCGCTGGCCGAAGCGACGCCACTCCTTGGGGTCCTGGGTCTTCTCGTCCTTCCAGAACCGGTAGTCCTCGGCCCGGCGGTCGATGATCAGCTCGGCGCCCATCTTGCGGCAGATCGCGGCCTTCTCGTCGCTGGAGACGACGCAGACCGGGGTGGCGCCACCGTTGAGCGCGAACTGGGTGGCGTAGCCGCCGAGACCGCCGCTGGCGCCCCAGATCAGCACGTTGTCGCCCTGCTTCATGTCGGCCCCGTTGCGGCTCACCAGCTGGCGGTAGGCGGTGGAGTTCACCAGGCCGGGGCTCGCCGCCTCCTCCCAGGTCAGGTGCGGCGGCTTGGGCATCAGCTGGTTGGACTTGACCAGGGCGATGTGCGCCAGCCCGCCGAAGTTGGTCTCGAAGCCCCAGATCCGCTGCTCGGGGTCGAGCATCGTGTCGTTGTGCCCCTCGAAGCTCTCGAGCTCGACGGACAGGCAGTGCGCGACGACCTCGCGTCCCGGCTTCCAGGTGTGTACGCCGGGTCCGGTGGCGAGCACCACGCCGGCCAGGTCGGAGCCGACCACGTGGTAGGGCAGGTCGTGCTTCGCGGCCAGGGGGGAGGACCGGC
>JBDSMW010000075.1:0-22412 GCA_039915665.1 Nocardioidaceae bacterium | reverse complement strand
TTGCCGCAGGCGCTGGGGAAGGCCGCGGCGATGAACTTCACGACGCCCTCGGGGCTGGTCAGCTTGAGGATCAGCATGTGCTCGGCGAGCCAGCCCTCGTCGCGGGCCATCACGCTGGCGATGCGCAGGGCGTAGCACTTCTTGCCGAGCAGCGCGTTGCCGCCGTAGCCCGAGCCGAAGGACCAGATCATCCGCTCCTCGGGGAACTGGACGATGTACTTCGTGTGGTTGCAGGGCCACGAGACGTCGGCCTGGCCGTCGACGAGCGGCATGCCGACCGAGTGCAGGGCCGGGACGTAGTTCGCATCGAGCTCCTCCATGCGGCGGAGCACGTGGGTGCCCATGCGGGCCATCACCTTCATCGAAGCCACGACGTACGCCGAGTCGGTGATCTCGATGCCGAACATGGGGTGCTCGGCGTCGAGGTGACCCATCACGAACGGGACGACGTACATGGTCCGACCCCGCATGCACCCGCGGTAGAGGTCGGTCATGACCGCCTTCATCTCCTGCGGGTCCATCCAGTTGTTGGTGGGCCCGCAGTCCTTCTCGTCCACGCTGCAGATGTAGGTGCGGTCCTCGACGCGCGCCACGTCCGTGGGGTCGGAGGCCGCATGGAAGGAGTTCGGCTTCTTCTCCGGGTTGAGCCGGGTGAACGTCCCGGTCGACACCAGGAAGTCGGTGAGCTCGGTCCACTCCTCATCCGTTCCGGTGCACCAGTGGATGCGGTCGGGCTGGGTGAGCTCGGCGACCTCGGCGACCCAGGAGAGGATCCCCTCGTGGGTGGTGGGGGCGCTGGCCTGGGTGATGTCGGCGGTCATGCTCACCGTTTCCTCTCGCGCATTCGCGTCCTCGCCGGTCGGAGCCGGAACGACGGACGGCCACCGATGGAGTTCGGTGGTGTGTCGTGGAGTTGATGTGTGGAGTTGGGGCCACCGCGTCGTTGCGGGTGGACCTCCGCGGTGCTGGTGAATGTACTCACAAGGTCCTCGGCCCGGCTATTGGATCGGTCAAAGGCATGTGGCCCCCGTCACCGCCCGAGTGCCCCTCCTCGGATGCCCGGATCGTGCCCGGTTCATGCGCTACCAGCGCGGGTGGATCGCCGCGCGCAGGTGCTCGTCGTAGATGCGCCGTACGCCTGCGTCGAAGGTCTCTCCCAGCGCCGCGACCTCGCCCGCGGCCGCGTTGCCGCGGGCCTGCTCGACCGTGCGGGCTCCGGGGATGACCGAGGACACCGCGGACTGCCCGCACAGCCAGGCGATCGCGGCCTGCGCGGACGAGGTGCCCTCCGGCGCCTCGGCCGCGACCAGCTCGCCGAACTGCCCGGCCGCGACGAGCCCGGTCTCGTAGTCCACGCCGGAGAAGGTCTCGCCGACGTCGAAGGCGCTGCCGTCGCGGTTGTAGGAGCGGTGGTCGTCGTCGGCGAACGTGGTGCCGGCGTCGTACTTCCCGGAGAGCAGGCCGGAAGCGAGGGGCACCCGCACGATGATCCCGACGCCAGCCTCGGCCGCCGCCGGGAAGACCTCCTCGAGCGGCTTGAGCCTGAAGGCGTTGGCGATGATCTGCACGGTCGCGACGTGGGGCCGGGCGATGGCGGCCAGCGCCTCCTCGACCTTCTCGACGCTGACGCCGTAGGCCGCGACGGCGCCCTCGTCGACCAGGGTGTCGAGCGCGTCGTAGACCGCGTCGTTGGAGTACACCGAGGTGGGAGGGCAGTGCAGCTGCACCAGGTCGAGCGTGTCGACGCCGAGGTTGACCCGCGACCGCTCGGTCCAGTCCCGGAAGTGGTCGAGCACGTAGTTCTCGGGGACCTGGTCGACCCGGCGGCCCATCTTGGTGGCGACCGTGATCCCGGCCTCGGGGCGACCGGCGAGGAACCGGCCGATCAGGGTCTCGCTGCGGCCGTCGCCGTAGACGTCCGCGGTGTCGAAGAAGGTGACGCCCGCGTCGGCCGAGGCCCCGAGCACGGCGAGCGCGTCCTGCTCGGTGACGTCACCCCAGTCGGCGCCGAGCTGCCACGTGCCGAGTCCGACGACGGAGACGGTGCGGCCCGTCCGGCCCAGGGTGCGTGTTTCCATGCCCCCTTCCTACCCGAGGATCGGCCACTCGAACCGGGGCCGCAGTCGGTGCGGGAAGGCAGACTGGGCCCATGGACGAACACGTGCGGGTGGTCAGGGCCAGCGAGCTGACGTCGGCGGACCCGACGCCGGGCATGCAGCGCAGGATCGCGTTCGAGGCGCCCGGGCTATGGGCCGGGCAGGTCGAGACGGCGCCGGGGACGGTCTCCGGCTGGCACCACCACGACAGCAACGAGTCCAGCCTGTACGTCGTGTCGGGAGTGCTGCGCCTGGAGTTCGAGGGGTACGACGGCCACGTCGACGCCGGACCGGGCGACTTCGTGCACGTCCCCGCGCACACCGTGCACCGGGAGAGCAACCCCACCGACGAGCCGTCCCTCGCGGTGATCGCGCGCGCCGGCGACGGCATCCCGACGGTGAACGTCGAGGCGCCGCCCGGACGATCACTCGGACGATGACTCGGACGATGACTCGGACGATGACCCGGACGATGACCCGGACGATGACCCGGACGATGACTCAGGTGGCGACTCAGGCCATGACCCGGTTCCGGCCGGCGTCCTTGGCCCGGTAGAGGTTGGTGTCGGCCAGCGCGAGCAGTGCCTTGCGCTCCACCTCGTCGGAGGGGGAGCTGGCGATGCCGATGCTCGCGGTCACGGTGATCCCCTCGCTGACGTCGTCCCAGGGGTGCCGCTCGATCGCGACGCGCAGCCGGTCGAGCCGTTCGATGGCGTCGGCGCGGTCGGCGCCGGGCAGCAGGACCAGGAACTCCTCGCCGCCCATCCGCGCGGCGAGCCCGCCCTCGACCTCGGCGGCCGCTTCCTGCAGGAGCACCGCGACCTGGCGGAGCACCTCGTCACCCACGGCGTGCGACCTGGTGTCGTTGATCCGCTTGAAGTGGTCGAGGTCGACGAGCCCGACGGTGAGCTGGATCCCGCCGGTCGCGGCCTCGTCGAGGAGGTCGGCCAGCTTGTTGTCGAGGTGCCGGCGGTTGTGCAGCCCGGTCAGCGGGTCCCGGACCGAGAGCTCGCGGAAGTAGTCGCTGCTCCGGCGCGCCTCGGTGGCCTCGAAGATCGCGTTGAGGGTGCGGGCGCGGCCGTCGCGCTCCATGGCGCGCAGCTCGACGTCGGCGCGGTGGAAGTCGCGGAAGGTCTCGAACCCCTCGCGGTACTGCCCCCGTGCGGCGTACAGCTCGGCCTGCTCGTGCAGCGCCTCGATGATCCGGCCGGTGAGGGCGTAGTGCTCCGCGAGGCGGGTGGCCCGGTCGAGCGCCGTCTGCGCGCGGTCGAAGTCGCCCGACCGGCGACGCACCTCGGTGAGCGTCAGCAGGGCGAGCACGAGCCCGTCGCAGTCCTCGCCGCCGGCGGTCTCCGTGATCAGCGGCTCGATGACCGCGGCCGCCTCGGCGAACCGGCCGACCAGGCTGTAGGCGCGGGCGATGGTGTCGCCGTCGTGCGTGCGGAGCTGCCGGCCGTCGGCGGCGAACTCCTTCTGGAGCCGCTCGGCGGTGGCGACGGCCTCGTGGGCGAGCCCGGCTTCGTACTGCGTGTAGGCGAGGTTGTTGAGCACCGCGAGCTGCAACCACCGGTCGTGGCAGCGGTCGGCGAGCTCCGAGGCCTCGTGGTAGCGACGGATCGAGTCGTCGTACGAGCCGCTGGCCCCGAGGGCATCGGCGAGCGCCAAGAGGTGGTCGGACCGGATGGCGTCGGGGGCCCCGTCGTCGAGCAGGTCCACGGAGGTGACCGCGTGCTCGAGCATCAGGGCGGGGTCGCCGATCCGCCGGAACAGTGCGGACAGCCGACGGTGGGTGCTGGCCAGCAGGGCGTGCTCGTCGTGCTCCTCGGCCCAGCTCTTGACCTCGCGGATGATGCGCGCGCCGTCCTCGGTCTCGCCGATGCTGGCCTGCGCGGAGCCCTTGGCGAGCAGCCAGCGCTGGTAGAGCGGGGTGTTCGGGTCCAGGCCGGCGACGTCGAGCTCGTCGCGGGCGCACGCAAGAGCGGTCCGTGCGTCGTACCGCAGGAGGTCTTCGACCTCCTGGATCGTCGCGGCCGGACGTACAGCCTCGCGTGTCTCCACCCTTGTCTCCGCTCCCCCCGGTCGGCCATACGTGCCGGTCCCCACCCGCGCCCCGATGGTAGAGGTACGAGGACACCCCGTTCCACCGAATCGGGCAAATGGCCTTTAACCGCGGATACGCTCCCGGCATGCTTCTCTCCGAGTACCTCACCAGCGACGCCACCGCCCTCGCCGAGAAGGTCGCCACCGGTGAGGTGACGGCCGTGGACCTGCTGGCCCTGGCGCGAGAACGCACCGACCAGGTCAACCCGACGCTGAACGCCGTCGTCGTCTCGATGACCGAGGTGGCCGACGCCCGGGCCGCGTCAGCGCTGGAGGGCCTGTTCGCCGGGGTGCCGTTCCTGATCAAGGACCTCGGCCAGGAGTACGCCGGCTTGCCGACGTCGAACGGCTCGCGCGCCCTGGCCCACGACGTGGCCGACCGGCACGCGCTCGTCACGCAGCGGTTCCTCGACGCGGGGCTGGTGATCTTCGGCAAGACCAACACCCCGGAGTTCGGGGCCAAGGGCATCACCGAGTCCGAGCTGTGGGGTCCGGCCCGCAACCCGTGGAACACCGGCCACACGCCGGGTGGCTCCTCGGGCGGCTCCGGTGCAGCCGTCGCGGCCGGCATCGTCCCCGCGGCGGGGGCCAACGACGGCGGCGGCTCGGTCCGCATCCCCGCGGCCTGCAACGGCCTCGTGGGTCTGAAGACCAGCCGCGGGCTCGGGCCCTACGGTCCGCAGACCGGTGAGGTGATGTTCGGGATGGTCACGCAGGGCGTGGTGTCCCGGACGGTGCGCGACTCGGCCGCGCTGCTCGACGCGATCATCGGCCCGGACCCGCGGGCGGGTTATCAGGGCGCCCCGCACGACGGGTCGTTCGCCGCGTCGCTGCCCGGGCGACCGGGCCGCCTGCGGATCGGCTACTCCTCCTCGTCGGCCATCAACGCCCACCCGGACCCCGAGGCCGTCGCGGCCGTCGAGGCGGCGGCTCGGCTGCTGACCGAGCTGGGTCACGAGGTGGAGGAGGTCTCGCCGCCGCACGACGACGAGGCGCTGGCCCGCGACTTCCTGACCATCTGGTTCGGTCAGCTGCACGGCCAGGTGTCGGAGGTGAAGCGGCGGCTGAAGTCGCCCGACAGCCACTTCGAGGCCGACACCCTGGCGAGCGCCGAGCTCGGCCGGGCCGCGGGGATGCTCCCGCTCCTGCGGTCGCTGGGGAACGTCAACGACTACATCCATGCGTTGGCCGACTTCCACGCGTCGTACGACTTCTTCCTGACGCCCACGCTGGCCAAGCCGCCCATCGCGATCGACTCGACCACGACGCCGGCCAACCTGCAGAAGGCGTCCCGCGTGATCGCCAAGATCCGGGGCGGCAAGCTGCTCACGATGTCGGGCGTGCTCGACCAGCTGATCTCCGACAATCTGGGCTGGGTGCCCTACACCCAGCTCGCGAACCTCACCGGTCGCCCGGCGATCAGCGTGCCGCTGCACTGGACGGAGGCGGGACTGCCCCTGGGCGTGCAGTTCGTCGGCCCGCTCGGCTCCGACGGCGCGCTGCTCCGGCTCGCCGCCCAGCTCGAGGAGGCGCGGCCCTGGTTCGGGCGCTACGCCTCGCTGGACCCGAAGCTGCCACGCTGAGCCGGTGGCCGTCACGATCGCAGGTTTCGTCGACCTGGTGGGCCAGCTGCCCGCCGTGGTCCGCAGTGACCACGGCCGCTACTCGAAGTTCGAGGTGTTCGCGCACACCTTCGGCTACCTGTGGGAGCGCACCAGCACCGTCGGCCTCAAGCAGACCATCGACGAGCAGCTCGCCCTGGTGGGGGAGCGGCCCGACGTCTTCGAGATCCAGTTCACCTCCGGCGGCTTCGGCTGGGTGGTCGTGCACCTCGAGGGCATCGAGCGCGACGAGCTCGCCGAGCTGACCTTCGAGGCCTGGCGGCTCACCGCTCCCGACGACGTGGCTCGAGCGCGGGACGACCGCCTGCCGACCTGAGCGGCCCCAGGGCCTCCCGCAGCGCGGTCGCGAACAGCTCCTCGACCGGGATTCCGGCTGCCGCGGCCATCACCGCGACGACGCTCTGGCGCGCGAACGAGCAGTACAGCCCCGCCTCCAGGAACCACGGCCGTCCGGACGGGTCGATCCGGAAGTCGAACAGGCTGTAGTGCCGGCAACCGAGCGCCACGTGGCACCTGCGGGCCAGGTCCCACACCGCCTCCGTGACGGGGTCGTCGACGTCCACGATCCAGGCGTGCTCCACGTCCTTGGCCACCAGGCCGAGGTCGCCGTCGTCGCCGCGGCGCACCTTGTCGTCGTGGTCCCGGATCGGTTTGGTGTCCGGGTGCACCGCGTACTCCTCCAGCGGGAGGCAGACCAGCTCGCCGTCCCGGACCAGCACCCCGCAACGGACCTCGCGCCCGAGCTCGACGTAGGACTCCACGAGCACCTCGTCCGCGTCGGCGAAGGCGGTGGCCAGCGCCGCGTCGTACTCCTCGACGGTCCGCACCAGCGACACCCCGAGCGAGTTGTCGCTGTCGACGGGCTTCACGACGGTCGGGGGAGTGAGCGTCGGTTGCTGGCCGCGGCGAAGGACCTCTCCAGGCGGCACCGGCACGCCGGCGGCCGCCACGACCGCGCGGGCCCGCGCCTTGTGCGCGCCCAGCGCCATCACGTCGGGAGGGTTGCCCACGTAGGGGATCCCGAGGACGTCGAAGAGGGCGCGGTAGGACGTCATGCCGGGCAGGCAGAACATCTGCGGCACCACGACGTCGAGGGCCAGGTCACCGAGGTGCCGGACGGCGTCCCCGACCGTCAGGGCAGGCGCTGCCTCGATCGCCGCACCGGTCAGGGAGGTGGGGAACCGCCACCGCCCGTCGGGGGTCACGTAGGCGAGGGTGAACTCGTAGCGCTCGGGGTCGGCGGTGGCCTCGAGGCAGTCCACGGCGTAGAGGCGCGAGAGGTCGGCGAGGAAGTCGCTGACCGCGGAGCCGACCAGGTGCAGGACACGCAGCGTCATCGGTCAGTCCCCTCCGGCCTCGACGAGCTTGCCGATGTTGAAGTCCACCCGGAGCCAGTCCTTGCCGTCCAGCAGGCTCCGCACCAGCAGGCCCGGGATGTGCAAGTGGTGAAGGACGAAGAAAGGCAGCGGGTCGGCCCAGTCGAAGACGGCGTCCCGGCCGCGCAGGATGACCCCGAGCCGTGCGGCCCTCCGCGGCTCGGTCAGCAGCCGCCATACCTCGTGGTAGATCCAGTACGTCGGGCGGCTGCCCGGCAACGGGATCACGGCAGGTGCGTCGGGGTCCAGGTAGGCGTCGGCCAGCCCCGGATGGTCGTGGAACATCGTGATGGCCGAGTGGGTGCGCGGGTTGCACTCGATGGGGAACACCCGTCCGTCGGCGGCCTCGATGAAGTCGAAGCTGACCTGGCCGGTGAGGCCGAGGGGCTCAACGAAGCCCCGGACCCAGGCCTCGATCGCGGGCTTGTCGACCATCGCGTAGTTGACCTGGAAGGCTGACGACTCGCAGCAGCCGTAGACCTGGATCTTCCCGTCCCGGACGGTGCTGTGCGTGCAGTACTCCTGCCCGCGGACGAGGGCCTGCATGATCCAGGGGGTGTCGACGGAGATCGGCTTGGAGCGGGCGAAGGTCGCCGTGCCGGCGGGTGTGGGCCGGGGCAGCGGAGTGAGGTCGAGCCGGTGGACGGGGTCGTAGGGGATGCTCTTGAGCACGAACGGGTCCACCGCGGCGTCGAAGTCGAAGGTCTCGACCTGCGCGGGGTCGGTGATCCGGTGGGCTTCGGGCACCGACAGCCCGAGCGAGGCGGCCAGCTCCGAGAACGCGTGCTTGTCGTCGAGCGTGCGCACCATGTCGGGCTCGAGGTGCAGGACCTCGCAGTACGCCGACAGGGCGGCCTTGGCCGCAGCGTCGTGGTGGCTCGCGGCCGGGCTGCAGACCGGCACGAACACGTCGACGCCCTCCTTCTGCACGATGGAGATCAGAGCGTCGACGTACCCCGTGCTGCCGGGCGGAGGGACGGTGTGGAACCGGTCCACCGCGCGGGAGAATCGGTGACCGGTGAGGCGGTACTTCGCGGACTCGACCATCACGACGCGGTGGCCGGAGGCGTGGAACGAGCGGGCCAGCTGCAGCGACTTGGTCATCTTGCCGCCGCTGACCAGCACCGTCCGCGGTCGGGCCGCCGTACGACGGACGGGGGGCACGAACCGGGACCGCACCAGGGCCGTCGCGGTCAGGGCCAGGTTCACCGGGAGCGCCGCGCCGAGGAGGGCCAGCACCCCCACGGTCCTCGAGGTGGCGCGGACGCGGGACCTAGACGCCGGCACGGGCGGTGACCATCCCGCGGTGCATCACCCGGTCGCCCACCACGTCGGCGTGGTCGGCCTTGTGGAGCACGACGCGGTTGTCCCAGACGACGAGGTCTCCGGGAGACCAGGCGTGCCGGTAGGTGTTGTCCTCCGCGGTCGAGTGCGCGTAGAGGTGCTCGATGGTCGCGCGCGACTCCAGCTCGTCCAGCCCGCTGATCGAGACGCAGCGCTCAGGGGTGGACAGGTAGAGCGCCGTCCGGCCGGAGACGGGGTGCCGGAGGAACACCGGGTGGTCGGCCTCGGTCTCGTCGTCCTCGCCGAGGTCGAGCCCGGTGACGACGTGCCGCATCCGTCGGCCCTCGAGGTGGCGGCGGAGGTCGGTCGGGAGCGTCTCGTAGGCGCGGTACTGGTTGGTGAAGAGAGTCTCGCCCCCGCGCTCGGGGATCTCGACCGCCCGCAACGCGGTGTAGGCGGGCGGGTTGCGCACGTAGCTGGTGTCGACGTGGAAGACGCTGCGGGGCGGCGTCGTGCGTCCCACGTTGCTGATCACGTTGAGGTCGGGGTAGCCGTCCAGCGACGTCTCCCCGACGGAGAAGGTGAGGTCCCCGAACCGCTGCAGGAAGCCCAGGAACGCGGTGTCGTCGAGGCGCTGGTCGGGGAGCACGGCGACACCGTGGTGGGCCAGCAGGTCCTCGATCGACGCGATGGCGCCGTCGTCGATGTCCGGCACTGACAGGTCGGTGATCCGCACCCCGACGGGGGTGAGCGCGTCATGAAGCACGAGGGACTCCTTCGGTTCGGCGGATGAGCGTGAGTCCGTCCCGCAGCGGGACGATGACCTGCTCGATGCGGGCGTCGGCGGCCACCGACTCGTTGAACGCGGCAATGGCGCGGCCGTTGTCGGTCGCGGGTGAGGAGGACGTCCACGGCTGGCCTTGCATGAGCGTGTTGTCGACGACGACCAGGCCGTGGTCGGCGAGCAGACCGCGATCGAGCACCGTGGCCAGGTAGTCGGCGTAGCCGGCCTTGTCGGCGTCGACGAAGACCAGGTCGAAGGTCGCGCCGGCGTCGGCCAGCCTGACCAGCGTCTCGATCGCCGGGCCGACCTCGACGGAGATCCGGTCGCCGGCGGGCGAGTCGGCGAAGCACCGTTGTGCGAACGCGGCGACGTCGGCGTCGATCTCGCAGGCGACGACCCGGCCGTCCTCGGGCAGCGCTTCGGCCATCGCGAGGGCGGAGTAGCCGGTGAACATGCCGATCTCGAGCACCCGCCGGGCCCGCGTCGCGTGCACCAGCATCTTGAGGGTCTGCCCCTCCACGTGGCCCGAGAGCATCTCCTGCTCCAGGGACCCGACGCCGGTGGGCGTGCCCCAGTCCTCGGCCGCGGTGCGCTCGGACAGCCGCCGGAGCGTGTCGGACTCCGGGGTCGTCCAGCGGGCGAGGTACGGGTCGAGTCCCCCGACGAGCTCGCGGGCTGCAGCCAGCTCGTCCAGCAGCGCCGCGGGGACGCCGTAGACCTGCGCCAGCCCGTCGGAGAGGCGGTCGAGCCGGCTGGCCAGGATGGTCGTGGGAGTCACCGGGCGAGGTGCGGCTGGGCCCGTCATGGGGCCGGTCATGGGGTGAACATGTCCTCGCCGTCGCCCCCGCGAGGGAACTCCTGGCAGACCTTGTGATGGATGACCAGGGCGTCCTCGAGCTCGGCCGCGGTGAGGTCGTTGACGAAGTCGCAGGTGCCGATGGGGCGCGGGACGGCGGCGCGCAACAGCCCGTCCCGGGTCTGCACGATGGCCGCGGTCGCCGTCCTCAGCACCTCGGGGGTGAAGTGCTCGCTGGTCAGGGTCAGCCCGAGGCGGCTCATCAGCCCCAGCACCCGGTCGCGGTCCTCGGTCGACAGGTAGCCGCGCTGCTCGGCCAGGGTGGTCGAGAACGCCATGTCGATGTTGATCGCGTGCCCGTGGAAGTACGGCACCTCGGGGGTCAGCTCCAGCACCGGGCTCCAGGTGTGCCCGAAGGCGATCACCCGGTCGAGGTCGAGCTCGTGGAGGTTGGGCACCTCCAGGCGCAGCATGGTCTCGATCGCGCCGTACGTGACGCGGTCGGCGATCGTGCGCAGCTCCGGGGTGGCGTCCAGGCGGCCGAACCGGGTGCGCAGCAGCTCCTCGCCGTGCGTCTCGAGGAGCCCGAAGATCTCGCGGTCGGCGACGGTCGAGATCTTGATCAGCTCCGCCATCCCGTTGCGCACCTGGTCCGTCGGGAGCGTCCGCAGGAAGCCGAAGTCCATCAGCACCTGCTGCGACGGGTGGTAGGCGCCGAGCCGGTTCTTGGCCTTGCCGTGGTTGACCCCGACCTTGATCGAGACGCTGGCGTCGATCAGCCCGATCAGCGTGGTGGGGATGCGGATGTAGTTCGTGGACCGGCGGTACGCGGCGCAGGCGAACCCGGCCACGTCGGTGGTGAGCCCACCGCCCACCACGAGGACCGGCTCCTTGCGCAGCAGGCCGAACTCTCCGAACGCGTCGACGATCCGCTCCACCGTGGCCAGGCTCTTGGCGGTCTCCTTGACGGTGACCGGGAAGACGGTCAAGGCGATATTGTGGTGGTCGAAGTAGGCCCGCGCCTGGTCGCCGTACAGCCGGTGCACCGTCTCGTCGACGACCATCAGGCAGCGCCCGAAGGACCGGTAGCTGTCGGCGAGCTCGGTGCGCGCGAGGTCGAACACCCCGTCAACGAACAGCATCGAGTAGTCGATCTTCTCGTAGGCCTCGACCCGGAAAGCGGTGGGGCCGGCCGTGAGGGTCGGTTGCGGGAGGACGGTCATGGGGGTCTCCATCTCGAGGGGGCGGGTGCCTCAGGCGGCGGCGGTCAGGTTCTTCAGGTCCTCGACGTCGACGTGGTCGATCCGGCGCTCGGCGTCCGCGAAGTCGTGGTCGGCGGTGTTCTCGTTGGGGAAGGCCACGCAGGCGAGTCCAGCGGCCACGGCGGCCTGGACGCCCTCGACGTTGTCCTCGATGGCGACGCACCGGTCGGCCGTCTCGCCCAGCGCTTGCAGGGCGAACACGTAGGCCTCCTGGTCGGGCTTGGACTGCTCGACGTCGCTGGAGTCGACGATCACGTCGAAGTCGTCCGCGGTCAGGTGGGGGCCTACCGCCTCGAGGAGCGCCGCCACGTTGGCGCCGGACGTGGTGGTCACCAGGCCGATCTTCCAGCCGAGGCTCTTGGCGCTCCTGACGGCGTCCACGACCCCGGGTCGGGGGTCGAGCTCGGCGGCCGCCAGCTCCTCCTGGAAGAGGGCGGACTTGGTCTGGTGCACGGCATAGGCGTCGACGTTCTCGCCCCGCGAGCCGGCGTACTCCGCCACCCGGGAACGGCCACCGCTGGAGGTCAGCAGCGCCCGGTAGTCGTCCCGGTCCCAGCTCCAGTGGAGGCCGTGCGCGGCGAAAGCATCGTTGAAGGCCTTCCGCTGCAGCTCGGAGGTGTCGGCGACGGTGCTGATGGAGCCGAACAGGATGGCGGGCATGGCGGGTGTTCCGTTCTCTACCGGCACCACCACGACGGTGACGCTCCCGACTCACGTTGCCCGGCGCGAGGAAATCTAAACAGATTGTTCAAGAATCTGTTCAATTTGAATTTGCGGTGACGGTCGCGGCCGCTCGGTCGTTCTGGCCCCGAACGCACAAGAGCCCAGGTCCACTGGCGAGAGTGGCCTGGGCTTCCATGAGTGCGCCTGAAGGGATTCGAACCCCTAACCTTCTGATCCGCAGTCCGATGCATCGCCACCCGACGGGGCCGGAACAGCCGGCAGAACCCCACAAATCAACCCCGCAAATCAACCCCGCAAATCAACCCCGCGGTGAGCCCCCGGTGCCCCATCGGGGCCTGACCATTGGATGCGGCTGAGGCGCTTGCGATAACCACGAACACACCATCCCGTCCGCCTCTAACAGGACGTCCCCACAAACCCAGACGTCTGGAAAATCGCGAATGCAAGCGAGGTCGTATCGCCGCAGTCATGGCCGAGGGCGGGACCCTCGATCCCCGTGCGCAGATACAACGTGTCTCGCGCAGGCCGCCGTGGGGTTGTCGCCGCCATGAGCATGGGACCGATATAGGCGGCTTCTGCCAGCTTCATGGCACCACCTGGGTTGCCTGTCATGGGACCGTCCGGCGCGCTGCGTCGGTCGTGCCTTTGTGCGCTCGTCGACTCGCTAAGTCTTTGTTCGTCGAGATGGCAGCTCGCGCCTTCCCCAGTCAAGGCCCGCCACCTGCCTGGTCGAAGGACGCTCCTCTAGCGGCTGCCTGCATGGGCCGCGCTGTGGGCAATGCCGATAGGAAACGGCAACGCGGACGACTGGTGTCACCGGTGATACCATGCATCCATGGCGATGACTCTACGACTCTCGGATGCCGAAGCAGAGGCGTTGCGTCTTCGCGCCGAACGCGAGTCGCGTTCGATGCAAGATGTTGCCCGGCAGGCGGTGCGAGAGTACGTCGAGAACCACAGTCGAGCTGAGCTGCTCGACCGAGTGCTCGACGAAGAGCTACCTCGATATGCCGAGGCGTTGGAGCGTCTCGGTCGGTGATCTATCTGACGCTGACCGAGCTGCTCCACATTGCGGAGCGAACGCTTGGTGGCGAGGTGCCCGTCCAGGATCACGGGTTGCTGCAGTCTGCGTTGGCCCGCCCCCAAGCCTCGGCCTTCGGGAGCGATGCGTACCCCACCCTGGAGGAAAAGGCCGCCGCGTTGCTGCATTCACTAGCGCGGAACCACGCCTTGGTGGACGGGAACAAGAGGCTGGCGCTGGCGGCCACGATCGCGTTCCTCGGAGTCAACGGTCGGCGGCTCACCCTAACCAACGACGAGGCGTACCACCTGGTGATGGAGGTCGCGGCAGGTCAGCTTCACGAGGTCGCCCAGCTCGCGGACACGATCAGGCTCGGTAGCGAACCTCGATAGCTCTCGCGTCCGGTGGACGTGTGCCGCGTTCCATAGATGTCCGCAGGATCCTCTGCGGGACAGCCAGGTCGGGGACTCTGCCAGCATGGGTGTCACCGCAAGCGGTTCTACGGTCCTATGCGAGGGCCGGCTGGACGATTCTCCCAGAAGTCAGTAACGAGGGAGGGGCGTTCGAGTGAGGGGAGGGCCGGTGACCGCGTGCTGACCGCTGCACGGGCATCCTTCATCCTCTCTGGACACCACAGCTGGTATGCAGTGGCTACGCAGAGGCAATGGTTTGCGCGAACAACGGCCCAGCCTCTCTCCGGTGCACACCTGGCGGGGCGCTTTGGCTGTGCCGACGCCCTGACGGCCTCCTTCAAGGGTCTGCGCCTCCGCCTCGTTGGGGTGCATCAGGAAGTTTTGTGAAGGCGAAATGGTGTGGCGTGACCGCCGAGCGGACCCGGCACGGCCGAACGCGAAGGGTCGTCAAACACACGGTTCAGATGCGAGTAGCAGGACAGCCAGGGTCGCGGCCAGCAGCCTGGCTGCGGCGGTCAGGGCGAAGACCAACTTGGCCTCAATGACGAGGTTGAGTGAGAAGTTCTGCGAGGGTGTCGAGGTTCGCCCGGACGGTGCGGCCCTGGACCTTCTCGACCAGGGTGTCGGCGAGCCGTCCAAAGACACCGCCGAGTCCCGGGTCGGCCTCCACTTTGTACGTGTAGTGGGTGCCGCCCTCCTGTGCCTCGAAGGTGTTGGTCACCTCGAAGCGGAGGTTTCCCTCCACCGCTCGGGTCTTCGTCCGAGTGGGGTATTCCAGCTCGACGATCTCGGTGGTCCAGTCGAAGCGGCGTCCGAGAATTTTGCTGACCCCCGTCCACCGGGTGCCCACCTCCACCGGTCCTGGGCTGATCTGCTCGGCCTCCAAGGTGGAGGAGTCCCACACCGGCAGGTTCTCCGCAGTCGCGATGAAGTCGAAGACCTCCTCAGGCGGGCGGGCGATGAATACATCCTCTTCGACAACCGGCATGTCCACGCTCCCTAGTCGAGGCGATATTGCTGCAGCGGCGTCATTGGATGGCGTCACTGATGATGATGGCTACCGTCAGGACCGCGCTGATGACCCCGAGGACCGCGCCTGCCGTGGCCATGCCGACGCGTTTACCGGCAGTGCGTTCGCGTACCCCGACCAGCACAGCTGCAGCAGCGATGGGCAAGGTGACGCCCAACCAGAACGCGACCACCGTTACGATCGCGATCCCACCCAAGACCGTGGCGGTGACTGCGCCACCCCTCGGGACAACCAGCGAGAACAACGCTATGGCGACCGCCAACGAGATGGCGAAGACGACTGCGTACTCGGCGACCTGAAGGTCACCGGTGTCGCTGTAGCCGGGAATCATCAGGAGCATCTGGGCGACCGAGGCGGCCACCCCCACACTCAGGTACCGCCCCCACGTGGATGTCTGGGTTCCGGTGTGCGATGACGCAGTCATCGAGAGCCTCCCTGCGCTGGCCTGTTTCCACGTTCCTCCCTCGGCTGTGGATGGTCAAGAGGGTCTCTTGCCCCAGCCGGGCACGCCCGGTTGGAGGTGCACGGTGACCGCAGGGCGTGGGGTCCTTGGTCTACCCGCCGGAACGTCCGCGACGTACGCCCTGTCGGCCGTTGTTCTTGGGGGGCCGGCCTCCTCGGCTGAAGCCGGGTGGCCGGTTTACGTTTCCGACCACTTCGTTTGAGGGCAACGAGGATTCGATCGAGGCGGGCCGCCCGAGAAGTCGTCCACGTCCAGCTCGGCCGGTACGCAATCTGGACGATGACGCGACAGGCGTCGAATCTGCGGAGAGGATGCTAACGACGCACGACGGGGCAAGCGTGGAGTTCACTGTCCGGACGTCGATGGACATCTTCAACCTGCCACGGCATGTAGTGGTTCCGCTGTTCCAGCGGCCCTACGTCTGGGACGAGAACGACCAGTGGTTCCCGTGTGGCAGGACGTGCCGCGGATGGTGGAGTGGCGCCTCAATGACCCGTACTCGACCGCGTCCCATTTCCTCGGCGCCGTCGTCGTCTAGGCCTAGGACAATCAGACTGGGAACCTGCCTGGTCAACCGCTGTTGACCGTCGATCACGTTGCGGGCCGGCGAGCTGATCCACCACTCGGATGCGGGGGTCGCCCAATACACGGGTCTGCGGCTGACCGAGCACTCGCGCTCGAGGCGTCCTGCTCCTTCATCGCCTCGACCACCCCGACCGCCGATCCTCAGGAGGTCGCCAACGGCGACTGCACCAACAAGAGCGCCATCTTCGACCTCAACGGACACGGCACCCACGTGGCGTCGACCATCGCCGCCACGATCAACGGCGTCGGCATCGCAGGCGTGGCCCCCGAAGCCCGGATCGTGGCGCTCAAGGCCTGCACCATCGTCGGATACTGCTTCGTGGACTCGGTCGCGGCGGCTTTACGCTACGCGGGCGACCTCCACCTCGACGTCGTCAACCTGAGTCTCTTCGCCGATCCCTACCTCTACTGCTGCAGCAACGACGCCGGACAACGCGCCATGCTGCGCACGATGCAGACCGCGACCAGGTACGCCCAACAGCGCGGCGTGGTCATCGTCGTCGCGGCCGGCAACGAGGCAGCCGACCTGGCGCACCCGGTACTGGACGTCCTCAGCCCCGACTACCCGCCCGGTGACGCCGTCGTCCGCGAGGTGGGCAACAACTGCAGGGTCGCGCCCGGTGAACTGCCCGGGGTCCTGACCGTCTCCTCGACGGGGCCCAACACGCTGGCCGGGTACTCCAGCGTCGGAATGGGCGTCATCGACGTCGCCGCTCCCGGGGGCGACTTCTTCGCCGCGACGGACACCGTCCAGGACGCCATCCTGGCGGCGGCACCCAACACCGGCCCCAGCGAGATCTTCAACAGCCTGGACCCGTTCGAGCAGTTCTTCCCGGGGATCACGGTCGTAGACCACGGGAACCGCTACATGTTCATCAACGGGACGTCCATGGCCGCACCGTACGCCGCCGGAGTCGCCGCACTGGTGAGACAGCACCACCCGGGCTGGTCCCCCTCAGCGGTCATCGCTGCCGTGAAGGCGACAGCCAGCAGTCGGGCCTGCCCGGTCGACTACGTGCCTCAAGGGGAGATCAGCCGGTGTTTCGGCGGCCCCGGCAAGACGTCGCTGTTCGGTGCCGGTCTGGTCGACGCTCAGGCAGCCGCCGCCCGCTGAGAGACCCAAGGAAGGTCAATGAGGCGCCCAGTAGTTCCGCTCGGTCACCGAGCAGGAGACGACGACGGGTGACTGGGCCGATCTCGGCTGAGGCGTCCGCCACTGCGCAGTTTGTCGCAGCTGCCACACCGGCCCATTGGCCCGGGTGACCAACCAAGTCAGGGGCGGCGGGGGACGCCCGGGTATGCCTCATGCCTGGGTGCCGGCTGCCGTCGGCGGGTGGCGCGATCTTGCACTCCCCCTTGAACGTTGGCGGGCGATTCCTACCCCGGTCGGCTCAGACGGGAATCTGCCCGCTGCCCTTGTTGGCTTGTTGGCCTGTTGGCCTGTTGGCCGACCCTCCCCTGGGAGCGGCACAGGGAGAGGGTGCCGAAGTTCATCTGAGACCCGCCGGTGCCAGTCCCAAGTGTCCGGGAAGCGGGTCAGGCTCCCGCCCAGCAAATCGCGCGGTCGCTAGACGCTCATGCAACCCGTGACGAGTGCTACCGCCAGTGTGTGCGGGAAGCGCTCACCGAAGGTCACACTCCGCAAGTTCGAGCGCGTCCAGGCCGGTCTCACTGTTCTGGTCGGTGCCATCGCCCTGCTCGCCGCGGCTCTCGGGACGGCATCTCTGGCACCCTGGATCGCGGTCGTGACCATGGTTGGCACCTCGGTCGCGGTACACGTAGCTGCGAGTCGGTACGCCTTCCAGCGCATTGAGTTCCTGCGGAGCGCAGGCCAACTGCGCACGCTGTGCAGCGAGTTCCAGTTAGCCTCGACGACCGGGGCCCGGCGATCGGAGCTGGTGATCATGGCCGAGGAGGTCATTTCTGTGGAGAACAAGGCGTGGATGGCCAAGCTGGCAGAGGAGCCACCGGTTCACGGAACCGGGGGAAAGGCGGGCTGACGGTCGAACCAATCAGCGTAGGTTCGGCCGTTCAGGATGACCTTCGGATGTGCCCTCGGCGAGGAAATGTCCATGACCCCACCATCCCGTCCGATTCCGACAGGTCGTGCCACGCGAGTTGACGTAACCCAGACGTCTGGAGGCTCGACGATGCCGAGGCGATGTTTCGCGTGGGTGCTGCGGCTCGACGGGGAGCTGGAGGTCCTGGGTGCAGCCCCGCCGACAGGTAAAGCGCATCGCCGCGATGCGAGTGCAAAGTTCATCCGTCTGCCGGGCTGGAGCGAACGACCGGCCTGATGGGGCCGCCGACCAGTCGGGGACCCAGCTTGCACAGCCCGACTCAGTGACGGTCGTCGAGGTATCCCATCATCCGGTTCATCAGGTCGGACGCCCGTCGCAGGTCGGCGGAGGCAGTCGGTGGCTCGTCGTCCGGCACCGCGAGTTCTGCGCTGCACAGTTCCGGGCGGTACTCCACGGCGAGTGCCATCGCCACCCGGCTGGCGTGGCGCACCGCCTGGGGGTCCACGGTCCACACCGCCTCGAACCGGCGTTGGGAGTCCGGCACCCTGTCTTGGCCGGGTCGCTCCACCGCAGCCAGGCACGCCGGTAGGTCGGGCGCGTCGCACACGACGATCCACTCGCGGTTGAGCGGGGCGCCGCGGGGGAGCGCTACCTCGATCGGCACTCCGGGCCGCGGCGGCTGCGGAGCGGCGATGTCGGCGAAGATGACGGCCGCCCGGGCGGTGCGGGCGAGCTCTACCCAACGTGCCTGGGACGCGCGGAGGAACGCGTCGCGCTGGAAGCCCCCGAACAGCAGCGGCTCCTCGGCGCGCGCGCAGCACTCGTCCTCGATGGCTTGGCTGATCGCAAGGAGGCTGGTCTTCGAGAGCAGCTGAGGAGTGAGTTCCGAATACCGACGTCGGAGCTCGGCGTGGACCGACCGTGACCGGAGGGGCTCGACCGTGGCGCGGCGTACCGCCGCTTCGAGCGCGAGCCCCGCGTCCCGGTGGCGCAGGACTTCGAGCACAGCGGCCACGTCCGCCTCAGCGTAACGACGGTGCCCTGCCGCCAGGCGGGTCGGCCGCGGGAAGCCGTAGCGCGACTCCCAGCTTCGCAGCGTCGCGGGTGGTACGCCGGTGCGCTCGGACAGGTGACCGATCGTCAACGCATTGTCCCTTTGGACCGGGGCCATGGCCGCATACCTCCTCACGCTGACTAGATTTTTCTGTGATTCTTGCATAGGTTAGCGCCCTGCTTCACGAGGCTGGAGTTCCTTTGAATTCACCCACCACCGACCAGGCCCTGCAGTGGCTGCTCGAGAGGGGCCGCGCTCGAGCGGCGGCGACCGACCCAGACCACGCGCGCCTCTGGGATGCCCTGACGTCGGCCACAGAGGGTGGCAAGCGGTTTCGACCGGCTCTGGTCATGGCGGCTCACGACGCCCTCGGCGGGACGTGTTCCGCAGCGGCGGCCATGACGGGGGCGGCGGTCGAGCTGCTCCACACCGCCCTCGTCATCCATGACGACGTCATCGACGGCGACGACCTGCGCCGTGGCCGCCCCAACGTGAGCGGCACCTTCTGCGCCTCGGCCGTCAGCGCCGGGGCCAGACTCGACGAGGCGGACGCCCTGGGTCGCACGGCCGCCATCTTGGCTGGAGACCTCGCTCTGGTCGCGGCGATCCGTGCGGTGGCTACCTGTGGCGCATCTCCCGACGTCACGCACCGGCTCCTCGACCTCTTCGACGCCGCTCTGCACACTACGGCGGCGGGGGAGCTCGCCGACGTACGGCTGTCGCTCAGCATCGGCGCCGCTTCGCTGCCCGAGATCCTGGCGATGGAGGAGCAGAAGACGAGCGCCTACTCCTTCGCCCTCCCACTGCAGGCCGGGGCGGTGCTCGCTGGGGCCGACGACAGGACGGTGGATCGACTCGGAGAGGCCGGGCGCGTGCTGGGGATCGCATTCCAGCTGGGCGACGACCTCCTCGGTGTGTTCGGCGACCCCGCGCGGACCGGCAAGAGCGCGACGAGCGACCTGCGCGCCGGCAAGCAGACTCCGCTCCTCGCCCACGCACGATCCACGGCCGAGTGGGGACGGATCCGCACCTACGTCGGACGCGATCTCACTGACGACGAGCTGGCGGAGGCTCGGCGGCTGCTCACGATGTCGGGGTCTCGCCGATTCGTCGAGGAGCTCGCCGCCGCCCACCGAGTCGCCGCCCGGACGGTCATCGATGAGCTGGGCATCTCAGCCGACCTGCTCGCCGTCGTGACGACTCGCCCCGCGGGGCTGGCCGAAGGCAACGTGGTTGCGGCATGAGCCCCTACCTACTCAGCCGACGACCGTCCCGGAGCCTCTACGACTCCGTCTCGGAGGGCAGTGCGGCTGCGGTCATCCGCACGTTCTCCAGCTCGTTCGGACTCGCGTCTCGGCTCCTAGCCGAGCCCGTGCGGACCCAGGTGCGCAACGTGTACGCCCTGGTCCGGGTGGCCGACGAGATCGTCGACAACCCCGACCCGGGCCTCGGGCACGAGCCCAGGGCCCAGATGCTGACCTGGCTCCACGACGATGTGCGGCACGCTCTGCAGCACGGCTACAGCGGCAACCTCGTCGTCCACGCCTTCGCCCGTACGGCGATCGGGTGCGGGGTCGGTGAGGAGATCATCGACCCGTTCTTCGCGTCGATGGCCATGGACCTCGAGACCACCGTGCACACCCCCGAGACCTTTGACCGCTACGTCTACGGGTCCGCGGAGGTGGTGGGGCTCATGTGCCTGCGCGTCTTCCTCGCCGGAGGCGGGGCTGCAGACAGGGCCGGGGACTACGACCGGCTCACGCCCGGCGCGCGCCGCCTCGGTGCTGCCTTCCAGAAGCTCAACTTCCTGCGCGACCTCGCCGAGGACCACGACACCCTGGGCCGTCGCTACTTCCCGGACCTCGACGTCGACGCGTTCTGCGACGCTGACCGGGACCGGATCCTCGACGACATCGCCGCCGACCTCGACGCGGCCGCCGTCGTCATTCCTGCGCTGCCAGCGAGCAGCCGCCGGGCCGTCCGGGTCGCTCATGCGACGTTCGCCGAGCTCGCCACTCGCCTGCGGGCGACCCCGGCCGCGGAGATCCGGCGGACCCGCGTCCGGGTCCCGGATCCGGTGAAGATGCGGCTCGTCGCCGGCGCACTCTATGGAGGACGTTCATGACCTCGCTACTGACCGACCGGCTGCCCGGCCGCTCGACCGGCCGCGCCGCGGCGGGGCACGGCTCGCGACGCGTCGTCATCATCGGGGGCGGGATTGCCGGACTCGCCACCGCCGCGCTGCTCGCCTCGCGCGGTCACAGCGTCGACCTCCTGGAGAAGAACGACGAGCTCGGCGGCCGCGTCGGCAGTGTCGAGCGCGACGGGTTCCGCTTCGACACCGGCGCTTCGTGGTACCTCATGCCCGAGGTGTTCGAGCACTTCTTCTCCCTGCTCGGCACGTCCGCCGACGCGGAGCTCGACCTGACCGTGCTCGACCCCAGCTACCGAGTCTTCTTCGAGGGTCACCCCGAGCCGCTCGACATCCGTCCCGACCGCGCCTACAACCGCGCGCTCTTCGAGTCGGTCGAGCCGGGGGCCGGGGAGGCGTTCGACGCGTACCTCAGCTCCGCGGAGGAGACGTACGACCTCGCGCTGCGTCGCTTCCTCTACAGCAACTTCGACTCCGGGTCGTCGTTCCTGCGCACCGATGTCGTACGCCGCACGCCCAAGCTGAGCCGCCTGCTGACCCGCTCGCTCGGCAGTCACGTGGCCGCGCGGTTCTCCGACAACCGGCTGCGCCAGGTGCTGGGCTACCCCGCGGTGTTCCTGGGCTCGTCGCCGAGCCGTGCGCCCAGCATGTACCACCTGATGAGCCGTCTCGACCTCGGCGACCAGGTGCTCTACCCGCAGGGTGGTTTCACCCGGCTCATCGAGGTGATCGCCGCGTTGGCCGAGCGGCACGGAGCCCGGTTGCACACCGGATCGGCGGTGACGCGGATCCTCACTCGTGACGCCGGCCGCGGCCGTCCCCACGTGACCGGCGTGCAGCACACCACGGCGGACGGCGAGCGTCGCACCGTTGTGGCCGACGTCGTGGTCGGCGCCGCGGACCTCCACCACCTCGAGACCGAGCTGCTCCCTGCCTCGATGCAGACCCATCCCCCGCAGGCGTGGCGTCGTCGCTCCCCGGGGCCGGGCGCCGTGCTCGCGATGCTCGGCGTCGAGGGCCGCCTCCCGCAGCTGGCCCACCACTCCCTGTTCTTCACCTCGGACTGGGACCAGAACTTCGGCGACATCTTCGGACGCGAGACCCGCGTACCGGACCCCGCGTCGATCTACGTCTGCAAGCCCTCGGAGACCGACCCCACGGTGGCGCCGGAGGGCTGCGAGAACCTCTTCGTTCTCGTGCCGGTGCCGGCTGACGTGAACATCGGTGGGGGAGGCGACGACGGGCAGGGCGCCGAGGCGGTGGAGCGGGCGGTCGACGCGGCCATCGACCGGGTGGCCGACTGGGCCGGAGCCCCCGACCTGCGCGACCGCATCCGGGTTCGTCACACCGTGGGGCCCGAGGACTTCGCGCGCCGCTACAACGCGTGGCGCGGTGGGGCGCTCGGCCTCGAGCACAACCTGCGCCAGAGCGCGTTCCTGCGCCCGGGCAACGTCTCCTCCAAGGTCGACGGGCTGCTCTATGCCGGGGCCAGTACCGTTCCCGGCGTGGGACTCCCGATGTGCCTGATCAGTGCCGAGCTGGTGCTCAAGCGCTTGACCGGTGACCGGTCGTCGCTACCGGTGCCTGGATGACGGCTCCGTCCAGCGGCCGGCTCGAGGCGGGAAGGTCCCGATGAGCCTGCCGCACTGGGCGTACGTCGCGATGCTCG
>JBDSMW010000055.1:0-6708 GCA_039915665.1 Nocardioidaceae bacterium | reverse complement strand
GCGTCGTACGGGATGCGGGGGCGCTGCTCGGAGTACTCCCCCATCACCCCCGCGCCGTGCACGACGACGGTCGTGCCGGCGTTCACGATGACCTTGACCTCGCCCATCACCGCGCTGGCGTTGATGGTCAGGTCGTTGCTCTCGAACTGCGCCTCCCGCAGGTCGAGCACGACACTGCCCATCACCGCGAAGGCGCTGTGCTGGTCCTCGACGACCCAGGGGCCGACGCGCTTGGTCTCGGACATGATCGCCAGCGAGGTCGAGTAGCGCGCGCCACCCGTGGGCGCCCGGCTGGGAGCCGGTCGCGGCGTCGGCGCCGGGAGGGGCCGACCCGCCACCGGCAGGTCGACGGTGATGGGCACGAGCTCGCCGTAGGTCTTCGCGGCGTAGGCCGCCTCGAGCCGCTGGTCGAGCTCGTCGAGGTCGATGCGACCCTCGCCCGCGGCCTGGCGCAGCACCTCGGCCACCTTGTGCCGGTCGTCGTCGGAGATGCGGAGCCGGCTGGGGTCGTGCTCACCCGTCTGTCCCACCATGCGCCCATTGAACCACCGTGGACTAGCCTCTGGACGCCCCTGTTACTGCTGCCGAGGAGCACACCCGGTGAGTGCCGACGTCCCGATGGAAGACGACTTCCGCTACTCCGACCTGCTGCCCACCGGACGGGACGAGACCCCCTACCGGCGGCTGGGCACGGAGGGCGTCAGCACCTTCGAGGCGGGTGACCGCACGTTCCTCCAGGTCGATCCCGCGGCCCTCCGGCTGCTGACCGCCGAGGCCATGCACGACATCGCGCACTTCCTGCGGCCCGCGCACCTCGCCCAGCTCCGCCGGATCATCGACGACCCCGAGGCCAGCGGCAACGACCGGTTCGTGGCGCTCGACCTGCTCAAGAACGTCAACATCTCGGCCGGCGGCGTGCTCCCGATGTGCCAGGACACCGGCACCGCGATCGTGATGGGCAAGAAGTCCGAGGGCGTGCTGACCGGCGCCGACGACGCCGAGTGGATCAGCAAGGGCGTCTACGACGCCTACACCAAGCTGAACCTGCGCTACTCCCAGCTCGCGCCGCTGACGATGTGGGAGGAGAAGAACACCGGCACCAACCTGCCCGCGCAGATCGAGCTCTACTCCACGCCCGGGTCGACCGACGCGAAGCCGGAGTACAAGTTCCTCTTCATGGCCAAGGGTGGCGGCTCGGCCAACAAGTCCTTCCTCTTCCAGGAGACGAAGGCGGTGCTGAACCCCAAGCGCATGCTGGAGTTTCTCGACGAGAAGCTCCGCTCGCTCGGCACGGCCGCTTGCCCGCCGTACCACCTGGCCGTGGTGATCGGGGGTACGTCGGCGGAGTTCGCGTTGAAGACCGCGAAGTACGCCTCGGCGCACTACCTCGACAACCTCCCGACCTCGGGAAGCCTGGACGCGCACGGGTTCCGCGACCTCGAGCTCGAGGACGAGGTCCTCAAGCTGACCCAGTCGTTCGGGATCGGCGCGCAGTTCGGCGGGAAGTACTTCTGCCACGACGTGCGCGTCGTGCGGCTCCCCCGGCACGGCGCCTCGTGTCCCGTCGCAATCGCGGTGTCCTGCTCCGCGGACCGGCAGGCGCTCGGCAAGATCACCGCCGACGGCATCTTCCTCGAGGAGCTCGACCGGGACCCGGCGAAGTACATGCCGGAGACGACCGAGGAGCACCTCGAAGCCGAGGACGTCGTGCAGATAGACCTGAACCGACCGATGGCCGAGATCTTGGCCGAGCTGTCGAAGCACCCGGTGAAGACCCGCCTGTCCCTGACCGGCCCCCTCGTGGTGGCCCGCGACATCGCGCACGCGAAGATCCAGGAGCTGCTCGACGACGGCGGCGAGATGCCGCAGTACCTCAAGGACCACGCGGTCTACTACGCCGGCCCGGCCAAGACGCCCGAGGGCTACGCGTCCGGCTCGTTCGGGCCCACGACCGCCGGCCGGATGGACTCCTACGTCGAGGCGTTCCAGGCCGCCGGCGGCTCGATGGTGATGCTGGCCAAGGGCAACCGCTCGGCCCAGGTGACCAACGCGTGCCAGCAGCACGGCGGGTTCTACCTCGGCTCCATCGGCGGTCCCGCGGCCCGGCTCGCGCAGGACTGCATCAAGCACGTCGAGGTGCTGGAGTATCCCGAGCTCGGCATGGAGGCGGTCTGGAAGATCGACGTCGAGGACTTCCCCGCGTTCGTCGTCGTCGACGACAAGGGCAACGACTTCTTCGCCGAGACGGCCAAGCCGGTCGCCCTCACCATCCGCGCCCGCTCCGCCGAGCCCGTCTGACGTCATCCACCCTGGTCGCCATCGCCACCACGTCGGATGACGTCTGCGGGACTGGGTACCGTCGCAGGCATGGACGGCTACCGCATCGAGCACGACAGCATGGGCGACGTCGAGGTCCCGCAGGACGCGCTGTGGCGGGCGCAGACCCAACGGGCGGTCGAGAACTTCCCGATCAGCGGCACGCGGCTGGAGGGTGAGCACGTCGTCGCGCTGGCCCGGGTCAAGTCGGCAGCAGCGAAGGTCAACGCCGACCTCGGTGTCATCACCACCGAGCAGGCACAGGCGATCCGCGACGCAGCGGCCGAGATCGTCGACGGGCAGCACCCCGACGCGTTCCCGGTCGACGTCTTCCAGACCGGGTCCGGCACATCGTCGAACATGAACATCAACGAGGTGCTCGCCTCCCTCGCGGCCCGCGCCGGGGTCGACGTGCACCCCAACGACCACGTCAACGCGAGCCAGTCCAGCAACGACACGTTCCCGACCTCGATCCACGTCGCCGCGACCACGGCCACCGTGCAGCAGCTGGTGCCGGCGCTGGACCACCTCGCGACCACGCTGGAGGCCAAGGCCATCGAGTTCGCCGAGGTGGTGAAGTCCGGCCGCACGCACCTGATGGACGCGACGCCGGTGATGCTCGGCCAGGAGCTCGGCGGCTACGCGGCCGCGATGCGCTACGGCATCGAGCGGCTCGAGGCGACGCTGCCCCGGGTCGCAGAGCTGCCGCTCGGCGGCACGGCCGTCGGCACCGGCATCAACACGCCGCCGGGCTTCGCCGCCGCGGTCATCTCCGAGCTCGCGTCCGCGACCGGCCTGCCGTTCACCGAGGCCCGCGACCACTTCGAGGCCCAGGGCGCCCGCGACGGGCTCGTCGAGCTGTCCGGGCAGCTCCGGACGATCGCAGTCGGCCTGACCAAGCTCTGCAACGACCTGCGCTGGATGGCGTCCGGACCGCGCACCGGCCTGGCCGAGATCAACCTGCCCGACCTGCAGCCGGGGTCGAGCATCATGCCCGGCAAGGTCAACCCGGTGCTGCCCGAGGCCACCCTGATGGTGTGCGCGCAGGTCATCGGCAACGACACCGCGGTGACGGTCGCGGGCGCCAGCGGCAGCTTCGAGCTCAACGTGATGATGCCGGTGCTCGCCCGCAACGTGCTGGAGTCGGTGCGGCTGCTCTCCACCAGCAGCCGGCTGCTCGCCGACCGCTGCGTCGCCGGGATCACCGCCAACGTCGACCGGATGCGGACCTACGCCGAGTCGTCACCCTCGGTCGTCACACCGCTGAACCGCTACCTGGGCTACGAGAACGCCGCCAAGGTCGCCAAGCAGGCGCTGGCGGAGGAGAAGACGATCCGCGAGGTGGTCCTCGAGCAGGGGTACGTCGAGAGGGGCGACCTCACCGAGGCCCAGCTGGACGAGGCGCTCGACGTCGCGAGCATGACCCACCCGTAGTCTCGACCAGCTCGACCAACGGCTGTCAGTACCAGTTGTGGCCCTGCTTGAAGGACCAGGCGCCACAGGGGCTGCCGTAGCTGCCCTTGATGTAACCGAGACCCCAACGGATCTGGGTGGCCGCGTTGTTCTCCCAGTTCGAGCCGGCCGAGGACATCTTGGAGCCGGGCAGGGCCTGCGGGATGCCGTAGGCGGACGACGACGGGTTGTCGGCGTGGATGTTCCAGCCGCTCTCGCTCATGTACAGGGAGTCGAGGCAGGAGAACTGGTCGCTGCTGAAGCCGAACTCGGAGAGCATCGCGCGGGCGATCGTGCGCGGGTCCTGGCTGCTGAGGTCCTCGGTCTGGGTGACCTGGCCACCGGAGTCCTGGTTGAGCACGGACAGCTTCTCGGCGTCGACCGCGGTGCGGCGGTCCGAACGGGACGCCGTGCGGGTCCGGTCGGCCAGCGCGGCGGGGTCGGCCGGGTCGGCGGAACCGGGCTGGCTGTCGGCCGCGGCTGAGGGCCGCTGACCGAGCTTGGCCGAGGCCAGGGCGGCTGCGGCAGCGTTGCCGGGGCCCTCGGCCTGCATCACGATGCCGGAGGAGACAGCGATGCCGGTGGCGGCCACCGCGACGCCCGAGAACAGCACGGACTTGCGGATGCCCTTCTTCAGGGTCGGCTCGGCCGAGGGGCCACGGTGCTTCGGGACGTACGACTTACGTCGGGGCACAGAGAAGCTCACAGACACGTCGACTACACGGGGACTACGTCGCGCCAGACCCCCGACATGACCGCGACGAAGTCACCCACTCTCCAAGATCGCCCCAGGAAGCGCAAACCCGACTCCGGCATGTTGGGGGCAGACCCCGACGCACCTGTGGATTGTGGGACTCATGTGACTTCAGTGACGACGGAGCCAGGCCGCGGTTGCCGCGGGCAGTCCCCCGTCGACCAGGTCGTCGCTCGCGAGGAGCACGTCGTACCCCGGCGGCAGCTCGGCATGTGCCGCAGACACGTTCACGATGCAGGCCAGCCCGGGCTCGCGGGCGAACCCGAGGACACCCTCGGGCAGGTCGAGCCAGCTCAGCGAGCCGTCGCCGAAGCCGGGCGTCTCGCGCCGCAGCCGCAACGCCGACCGGTAGAGCTCGAGCATGGAGGCGGGGTCGCCGGTCTCCGCCTCCACTGTGAGGCCGGCCCAGTCCGAGGGCTGCGGCAGCCACGGCGCGGCGGTGCTGCCCTCGGGGCTGAAGCCGTAGGGCGACGCGGTGCCGGACCACGGGACCGGCACCCGGCAGCCGTCGCGGCCCCGGTCCGTGTGCCCGGAACGCTCCCAGGTGGGGTCGTCGAGCACCGCCTCGGGCAGGTCCTCCACCTCGGGCAGGCCCAGCTCCTCGCCCTGGTAGACGTAGGCCCCACCCGGCAGGCCGAGGGTCAGCAGGACCGCCGCCCGGGCCCGGCGGGTGCCGAGCGCGAGGTCGGCCGGCTGGGCCAGCAGCTCCTGCAGGTGTCGCCCGGCTCCGTCGCCGCGGGCGTAGCGGGACACGTGCCGGGTGACGTCGTGGTTGGAGAGCACCCAGGTGGCGGGCGCGCCGACCGCGCCGAGCACCTCGAGCGTCTCCACCGCCGTGTGCTGCAGCGAGCGCGCCTCCCAGGCGGACACCAGGTAGGAGAAGTTGAAGGCGGTGTGCAGCTCGTCGTCGCGCACGTAGCGGGCCAGTCGCTCCGGCTCGTCCACCCAGGCCTCGGCCACGAAGATCCGCGGCGGGTCGTAGGCGTCGGCCACCTTGCGCCAGGCGCGGTAGACGTCGTGCACCTCGTCGCGGTCCCAGAACGGGTGCGGCTGCCACGGGGTGCGCTGCCGGACGCCGTCGACCTCGACGGGTCGGCGCGGCCACTCCATGTCCTCCACGTCGGGGAGACCCGGCTGCTTGAAGAGCGAGTGCGCCACGTCGATGCGGAAGCCGTCGACCCCTCGGTCGAACCAGAACCGGAGCGTCTCCTCGAAGTCCGCGTGCACCTCACGGTTGTCCCAGTTCAGGTCGGGCTGCTCAGGGGCGAAGATGTGGAGGTACCACTCGCCCGGACTGCCGTCGGCCTCGGTCACCCGGTGCCACGCGGGGCCGCCGAAGACGCTCATCCAGTCGTTCGGTGCCTCGGAACCATCCGGACCGCCGCCGGGGCGGAAAACGTAGCGGTCCCGCTCGGGCGACCCCGGCCCGGCCGCCAGCGCCTCGACGAACCAGGGGTGCTGGTCCGAGCTGTGGTTGGGGACGATGTCAAGCAGCACGCGCAGGCCGTGCTCGTGGGCCTCGGACAGCAGCGCCTCGGCGTCGGCCAGCGAGCCGAACCGCGGCTCTACGTCGCGGTAGTCCGACACGTCGTACCCCGCGTCGGCCATCGGGGAGGGATACCACGGGTTGATCCAGACCGCGTCGACGCCGAGGTCGGCGAGGTAGGGCAGCCGGGAGCGGATCCCCGCGATGTCACCGAGCCCGTCGCCGTCGCCGTCGGCGAAGCTGCGGATGTAGACCTGGTAGATGACGGCGTCGCGCCACCAGTTCTCGGAGTCCTTGTGAGCCATGGGTCATCCCTACACCAAGCGGACGACGCCCAAACGTCGAGCGACGTGTACCGGGCGAGGAGAACGGCCTACTTCACACCACCGGACGTGAGCCCCGCGACGATCCGGCGCTGGAAGGCGAGCACCATGATCACCAAGGGGATAGTGAGCAGCACCCCGGCCGCCATCTGGGTCCCGAACGGCGTGTCCCGGCCCGTCGAACCGGTGAACTGCGACACCGCTACGACAGCCGTGAAGAAGTTCGACTTGTTGGTCATGGTCAGCGCGATGATGAACTCGTTCCAGGCGGCCACGAACACGATGATCGCTGTGGTGAACACGCCCGGGGCGGCCAGCGGGATGATGATCTTGCGGAACGCCTGCCACTGCGTGCACCCGTCCACCATGGCCGCCTG
>JBDSMW010000017.1:0-38774 GCA_039915665.1 Nocardioidaceae bacterium | reverse complement strand
TCGACGATCAGCTTGAGCTCGTGCAGGCACTCGAAGTAGGCGACCTCGGGCTGGTAGCCGGCCTCGGTGAGCACCTCGAAGCCCTTCATGACCAGCTCGGACATGCCGCCGCAGAGCACGGCCTGCTCGCCGAACAGGTCGGTCTCGGTCTCCTCGGTGAAGGTGGTCTTGATGCCGCCCGCACGGAGACCGCCGATGCCCTTGGCGTAGGCCAGCGCGAGGTCCCAGGCCTGGCCCGAGGCGTCGTTCTCGACCGCGACGAGCACCGGCACGCCCCGACCGGCGGAGTACTCACGGCGGACCAGGTGACCCGGGCCCTTGGGCGCGACCATGGCCACGTCGACACCGGCCGGCGGCAAGATGTAGCCGAAGCGGATGTTGAAGCCGTGCCCGAAGAACAGCGCGTCTCCGTCCACGAGGTTGGGCTCGACGGACTCGGCGTACAGCTTCCGCTGGATGTGGTCGGGCGCCAGGATCATGATCAGGTCGGCCTCCTCGACCGCCTCGCTGGGGGTGAGCACGCGCAGGCCCTCGGCCTCCGCCTTGGCCCGGCTCTTGGAGCCCTCCGGCAGCCCGACCCGCACATCCACGCCGGAGTCGCGCAGGGACAGCGCGTGCGCGTGCCCCTGGCTCCCGTAGCCGAGCACAGCCACGTTGCGCCCCTGGATCACGGACAGGTCTGCGTCGTCGTCGTAGAACATCTCAGCCACTTGCTGGCACTCCTTCTGGTTGGTGCTTCCGGTCTGGGTGTACGGCGGTCAGCTGGCCGCCGGAGGCGCGGGGACGGAGACGGGTCGCAGGTTGCGCTCGCTGATCGAGCGGCTCCCCCGACCGATCGCCACCACGCCGGACTGCACGAGCTCCCGGAGCCCGAAGGGCTCCACGATGCGCAGGAAGTCGTCGAGCTTGTCCTTGTTTCCGACCACCTGGACCGTGATCGCGTCGGTGGCCACGTCGACCACCTTGGCCTTGAAGAGCTGGACCACCTCGAGCACCTGGCCCCGGGTGCTGGCGTCGGCCTTGACCTTGACCAGCAACAGCTCGCGGGACACCGAGGCGCCGCCGTCGAGCTCGACGATCTTGATCACCTCGACGAGCTTGTTGAGCTGCTTGGTGACCTGCTCGAGCGGGGAGTCCTCGACGTTGACCACGATGGTCATCCGGGACACCTCGGGGTGCTCGGTGGGACCCACCGCGAGCGAGTCGATGTTGAAACCACGGCGGCTGAACAGGCCCGCGATGCGCGCAAGCACACCGGGCTTGTTCTCGACCAGCACGCTCAGGGTGTGCCTGCTCATGCGTCCCGCCTCTCCATGTCGTCGTCCTCGAAGTCGGGCGCCATGTCCCGGGCATACTTGATGTCGTCGTTGCTGGTGCCTGCGGCGACCATCGGCCACACCATCGCGTCCCGGTGCACCCGGAAGTCCACGACCACCGGGGCGTCGTCGATCGACATCGCCTTGTTGATCGTGGCGTCGACCTCGTCCGTCGACTCGCAGGAGAGACCGACGCAGCCGTAGGCGTCGGCCAGCTTCACGAAGTCGGGGATGCGCTTGGAGTTCAGGTCGGTGTTGGAGTAGCGCTTGTTGTAGAACAGCGTCTGCCACTGCCGGACCATCCCGAGCGATTCGTTGTTGATGATCGCGACCTTGATCGGGATGCCCTCGATCGCGCAGGTGGCGAGCTCCTGGTTGGTCATCTGGAAGCAGCCGTCGCCGTCGATCGACCACACGGTCGCCTCCGGCCGGCCGACCTTGGCGCCCATCGCGGCGGGGACGGAGAAGCCCATCGTGCCGAGGCCGCCGGAGTTGATCCAGGTGCCGGGGTTCTCATAGCCCACGAAGTGCGCGGCCCACATCTGGTGCTGACCCACGCCGGAGACGTAGATCGCCTCGGGGCCGGCGATCTTGCCGAGCCGCTCGATGACGTACTGCGGGGAGAGCGAGCCGTCGAAGGGCTGGTCGTAGCCGAGGGGGTACTTCTTCTTCACCCCCGCCAGGAACGCGACCCAGGCCTCGTAGTCGCCCTGGTTGCCGGCGTCCGCCTCGGTCTTGAGCGCGACGACCAGATCGGCGATGACCTCGCGCGCGTCGCCCACGATCGGGACGTCCGCGTGCCGGTTCTTGCCGATCTCGGCCGGGTCGATGTCCGCGTGGATGATCTTCGCGTTCGGTGCGAATGAGTCGAGGTTGCCGGTGACCCGGTCGTCGAAGCGGGCGCCCAGGCTGATGATCAGGTCGCTGCGCTGCAGTCCGGCGACGGCCGCGACGGTGCCGTGCATGCCGGGCATGCCGAGGTGCTGGGCGTGGCTGTCCGGGAACGCGCCGCGCGCCATCAGCGTGGTGACGACCGGCATCCCGGTCATCTCCGCGAGCACCTTCAGCTCCTGCGAGGCGCGCGCCCGGATGACGCCCCCTCCGACGTACAGGACGGGGCGGCGGGCCTCCAGGATCATCCGGGCCGCCTCCCGGATCTGCTTGGCGTGCGGCCGGGTCACGGGGCGGTAGCCGGGCAGCAGCAGCTCGGTGGGCCAGGCGAACGTGGTCTGCGCCTGCATGGCGTCCTTGGCCACGTCGACCAGGACCGGGCCGGGGCGACCGGTCGAGGCGATGTAGAACGCCTCGGCGATCGTCCGCGGGATCTCGGCCGGGTCGGTGACCAGGAAGTTGTGCTTGGTGATCGGCATCGTGATGCCGCGGATGTCGGCCTCCTGGAACGCGTCCGTGCCGATCGCCGCGCTGGAGACCTGCCCGGTCACCGCGACCATCGGGACCGAGTCCATGTAGGCGTCCGCGATCGGGGTGACCAGGTTCGTCGCGCCCGGACCGCTGGTGGCCATGCAGACCCCGACCTTGCCGGTGGCCGAGGCGTAGCCCTGGGCCGCGTGGCCCGCACCCTGCTCGTGCCGCACCAGGATGTGCCGGATCTTCACAGAGTCGTACAGCGGGTCGTACGCCGGGAGGATCGCGCCGCCCGGGATGCCGAAGATGTTCTCGGCCCCTGCGCACTCCAGGGACCTGATCAGGCTCTGTGCACCGGTCACGGGAGAACCCGTCCCCGGCGCTCCGCTGCCCTGCTCGTTCATCGTGACCTTTCCTCTGGTGGATCCGCTGCTGTCCCACAAAAAAACCCCTCGGCCCGGTGGGCAGACGAGGGGGCGACGCGGAGAGCGTGGGTGGGTTTCGGTGAACCCGACCTCAACGACCGCGTCGGGTGCGTACGAGAATGGTGGAACGCATGAGGTAACCGTCTCCGGTGCCGCCTGCCTCGTCAAGCGAGTGTGACGGCCGTCTCGTGATGTGGGATCTGCGTCCCAGCATGCGGCATGCGACAGTGGGGCCATGAGATTCGTGATGGAGGTCGACCTCTCCCCCATGGCCGACGGACGCGAGGCCGACGAGCTGTCCCGCATCCTGCGCTACTGGGCCGGGGCCGTGAAGCAGGTCGGCATCAAACCGGGGACGTCGCAGGCCGTGTTCGACAGCGAGTACACCGAGGTCGGCTCGTGGGAGATCGAGGAGTAGGCCTCCCCAGGGCTACTGCGGGTCGTCGTCGAACGCCGGCAGACCGTCGACGCTCGTGCGGTTCTTGAGCCGGCGGTACTCCAGCAGGCCCTCCGCCCCCTTCCGCTCCATGTGCGCCGGCAGCAGCTCGCGCTCGTCCGCGTAGTCCATGAGCGGCAGCCCGTAGCCGCACGAGTCGGACACCCGCTCCACGTCCACCACGATCACGGCGCGGGCGCCCCTGGTCTCGGTGAAGCGGTCGGCCCACTCGTCGTACTCCTGGTCGTAGACGGACACCACCCGCCCGGTCCCCTGCAGGCGTACGACGTCGGGCGACCGGTCGAACGAGCAGAACATCAGGGTGATCCGGCCGTTGCCGGGCTCCCGGAGGTGCGCGATGGTCTCTGCACCGCTCGCGGTGATGTCCAGGTAGGCGACGGTGTGCTCGTCGACCACCACGAAGGTCCCTGCGATGCCCTTGGGCGAGGCGTTGACGTGCCCGCCCGACAGCGGCGCGGTCGCGACGAAGAAGACGTGCTGCGCCTCGACGAACGCACGCAGCCTCCCGTCGATGGCGTCGTGCACCTGGCCCATGGTCAGCCGCAGACGGCGCCGTGCGCGGCGGACTGCACGACCTTGGCGTACTTCCCGAGCACGCCGCGGGTGAACTTCGGCTCCTTGGGCGTCCAGCCGTCCCGCCGGGCGGTGAGCTCCTCGGCGTCGACGTCGACGTCGAGCAGCTTGTTGGCGACGTCCAGCGTGATCTTGTCGCCGTCCCGCACGAAGGCGATCGGTCCGCCGTCCACGGCCTCGGGGGCGACGTGGCCGACGCACAGGCCCGTCGTACCTCCCGAGAAGCGGCCGTCGGTCATCAGCAGCACGTCCTTGCCGAGGCCGGCACCCTTGATCGCGCCGGTGATGGCGAGCATCTCGCGCATGCCCGGTCCACCCTTCGGGCCCTCGTAGCGGATCACCACGACGTCGCCGGCGACGATCTGCCCGGCCTCGAGCGCGTCCATCGCGGCCCGCTCGCCGTCGAAGACGCGCGCCGTGCCCTCGAACACCGACTCGTCGAAGCCGGCCGACTTCACGACGGCACCCTCGGGGGCCAGCGAGCCCTTGAGGATGGTGATGCCGCCGGTGGCGTGGATCGGCTTGGCCAGCTCCCGGATGATGTGGCCGTCGACGTCGGGCGGGGCGATGTCGGCCAGGTTCTCCGCCATCGTCTTCCCCGTCACGGTCAGGCAGTCGCCGTGCATGAGGCCGGCGTCGAGCAGCGCCTTCATGACCACCGGGATGCCGCCGATCTTGTCGACGTCGTTCATCACGTAGCGGCCGAACGGCTTGAGGTCACCGAGGTGCGGGACCTTGTCACCGATGCGGGTGAAGTCGTCGAGGGTCAGCGGCACGTCGGCCTCGCGGGCGATCGCGAGCAGGTGCAGCACCGCGTTGGTCGAGCCGCCGAGCGCCATCACCACAGCGATGGCGTTCTCGAAAGCCTCCATGGTCATGATCTGGCGGGCGGTGATGCCCTGCCGCAGCATCGCGACGACGGCCTCGCCGGAGCGGTGCGCGAACCCGTCGCGGCGGCGGTCGACCGCGGGCGGCGCGGCCGAGCCCGGCAGCGACATGCCCAGGGCCTCGCCGACGGCGGCCATCGTGTTGGCGGTGTACATGCCACCGCAGGCGCCCTCGCCCGGGCAGATCGCACGCTCGATGCGGTCGACCTCCGCGCGGGTGATCTTGCCGGCCAGGCAGGCACCGATGGCCTCGAAGGCGTCGATGATCGTGACGTCCTTGCCGTCGACCTGGCCGGGCATGATCGATCCGGCGTAGAGGAAAACCGAGGCCAGGTCGAGCCGGGCGGCGGCCATCATCATGCCGGGCAGCGACTTGTCGCAGCCGGCCAGCAGCACCGACCCGTCGAGCCGCTCGGCCATCATCACCGTCTCGACGCTGTCGGCGATCACCTCGCGCGAGACCAGCGAGAAGTGCATCCCGTCGTGGCCCATCGAGATGCCGTCGGACACCGAGATGGTCCCGAACTCGAGCGGGTAGCCGCCCGCGGCGTGCACGCCGTTCTTCACGGCCTTGGCCAGCCGGTCGAGGCTCAGGTTGCAGGGCGTGATCTCGTTCCACGACGACGCGACGCCGATCTGGGGCTTCTCCCAGTCGTCGTCGCCCATGCCGACCGCGCGGAGCATGCCACGCGCGGCGGCCTTCTCGAGCCCGTCGGTGACGTCGCGGCTGCGGGGCTTGATGTCGTGCGTGCCGGTGGGAGTGGGGGAGTCGCTGGACATGCCCGGATGCTACGCCGAGCCCAGCAGCCGCACGGACGGTCGTCTCAGACCTCGGCGGCTCGCACCACCATCACGTCGGGGAGGCCACGGATCAGCTCGCGCCACGACGAGCCGTCGTCGAAGGAGGCCCAGACGCTGCCGTCGCGGGCACCGAGGTAGATGCCCGTCTCCTCGTGGTCGTCGACCGACATCGCGTCGCGCATCACGCCGACGAAGAAGCCGTCCGGCAGCCCGTTGCGCTCGTCGTCTCCCAGCGGGGCCCAGGTCTCCCCGGCGTCCCGGGAGCGCCACACGCGCGCCGACCCACCCGGCGCGTAGCGACCGCCGGCGCTCGCGAGCGGGAACACGAAGATCGTGCTCGGCTCGTGCGGGTGGACCACGATGGGGAAGCCGAAGTCGGACGGGAGCCCGTCGGCGATCGACACCCAGGTGCCGCCCTCGTCGTCGGAGCGGTAGACGCCGCCGTGGTTCTGGGCGAAGAGCCGCTCGGGTCGCGAGGGGTGCCGGGCGACCTTGTGCACGCACTGTCCGAAGGAGGGGAACTGCTGGCCCTCGGGCAGGAACTCGGCGCGGATGCCCTGGTTGCGCGGCTCCCAGGAACCGCCCTCGTCCGTGGTGCGGTAGACGCCGCCGGTCGAGATCGCGGCGGTCAGCGACGCCGGGTCGGTCGGGTGCGGCAGCAGGGTGTGGAACGCCTGGCCGCCGAAGCCCGCGCCCCATTCCTGGCGCTGCGGGTGGTCCCAGAGGGCGCGTTCGAGGCTGAAGGTCTCGCCGCGGTCGTCGGAGCGCCAGACCGCGCCCGGCTCGGTGCCCGCCCACACCGTGTGGTCGTCGATCCCGGGCTGGAGCTGCCAGACGCGCTCGACGGAGGCGCCGGTGTCCGCCGGGAAGCGGATCCCACCGTCTGGTCCGTGCGACCAGGTGCCGCCGAGGTCGTCCGAGGTGGCGACCTGAGGCCCGATCCAGCTCGACGCCGCGCCGACCAGCAGCCGCGGCTTGTCACCGCGCCGGTCGACCATGACCGAGTAGACCTCCTGCATGTCGAAGTGCGGCCCGTCCCACTCCCACGTCTTCCGGTCGTCGTCCGAACGACCGATCCACAACCCCTTGCGCGTCCCCACCATCGCCACGGTCTGCGTCGCCATAGCCACCTCCTGAGTCGGTTCTCGGACTGTAGACCCGGGCGGCGACACAAAGTCATCGCCGACGCGGCTAGTACTCCCCCGTCATGACGTTCTGCACCGGCTCCCCGGCGGCATACCTCTCGAGCTGCTCACGCACCAGCCGGTGCGCCCGCGGCCACATCGCCGGGGTCGCGCCGCCCACGTGCGGGGTGATCAGCACGTTCGGGGCGGACCAGAGCGGGTGTCCCTCCGGCAGCGGCTCGGGGTCGGTGACGTCGAGGGCGGCGTGGACGTGCCCTTCTGTGAGCGCGGCGACGAGGTCGTCGGTGACCACCACCGCCCCGCGCGCGACGTTGACGAGCAGCGCGCCGTCCTTCATCCGGCCGAGGAACGTCGCGTCGACCAGGCCACGCGTCTCGCTGGTCGCCGGGACGATCAGGATCACCACGTCGGCGGTCGGCAGCAGCTCCGGCAGGTCGTCGAGGGTGCGTACGCCGTCCCGGGCGGTGCGCGCGACCCGGAGCATCTCCACCTCGAACGGCACCAGCCGTCGCTCCACGTCACGGCCGATGTCGCCGTACCCCACGATGAGGACGGTCTTGTCGGCCAGCGACTGCCGCCAGCCCTGGTGCCAGCGACCCTGGTGCTGGTCGTCGACGAACCCGGGTACACCTCGCAGCGACGCAAGCGTCAGGGTCAGCGCGAGCTCGGCCGTCGAGGCGTTGTGGATGCCGCGCCCGTTGCACAGCAGCACCCCCTCGGGCACATGACCGCGGATGTGGTCGACGCCAGCGGTCAGCGTCTGCACCACCTCCAGCTTCGGCATCCGGGCGAGCACCTCGCCCTGGTCGGCGCCGAGGTCGTACGCCGGCACGTAGAACCGGACCTCGTCGGCGTCCTGCGGCAGCTCGTCCAGGGAGCGGGGCACGACCGTCTCGATCCGCAACCCGTCCGGCGCTCCGCCCAGCTCGTCGACGCCGAACGGGATCCAGACCAGAGGTCGCTCGTCAGCCATGCCCGCGACCCTACGACCCGGTTGCCACCCGCGTTGGTCGAGCCGACCCCGCTCGTGGGTTGAGTCGGGCGAGGCGCTAGCCGAGCCCGTGTCGAAACCATCTGCACAGGACCGGGGACTGGCCCGACTTTCCCCTTGTGGACAACGCGAAACCGGCACCAGGACTGTCGGTGGTCGCCGCTAGGTTGGCTCCATGACCAGCACCACCGACACCCCCTTCGACCTGCGTGACCTCGCACCCGCAGAGGTGCTGGCGTACGCCGCGGAGCAGCGTCGGACCGCCGATGCGGCCGAGGCACGGCTACTGGCCGCGGCGGTGCACTGGGTGGACCTGCACCCGGTCCTCGATGACACCGAGGTCGAGGTGACGCTGGGTGGGGTCGGGACCCCGGGGTGAGCGAGTACGCGGTCGAGTCCCTGGCTGCGGCCCTCGGCCTGTCCTACGGCGCCGGGTTGCGGCTGGTCTCCGAGGCCGTCGAGCTGTGCCACCGGCTGCCGCGGCTGTGGTCGCTGGTGCACGCCGGCCGGCTGCAGGCCTGGAAGGCCCGCGCCGTGGCCGCGGAGGCCACCCGCCTCTCACCGGCGGCGGTGGGCTTCGTGGACCGGCACCTCGCGGTGATCGCGGGCCGCAACCGAACCCTCACCCTGCCCGGGCTGCGTGACCTGGTCCATGAGGCGATGCTGCGCTGTGATCCCGACCAGGCCGCCGGGATCGAACAGGCCGCCCTCGACGCACGCGGGGTGTGGTTCGACCACCGGGCCTCCACCACGACCACCGACGTCACAGCCCGCCTCGACACCCTGGACGCCCTGGACCTGCAGACGACGGTCGGCGACCTCGCCGGACTCCTCGGCCGGCTCGGGGACGACCGGCCCCTCGACGTCCGGCAGTCCACCGCCCTCGGGATGCTGGCCCACCCGCAACGAGCCCTCGACCTGGCCACCGGCAACGACGCGGCACCAACGGTGACGACGACCGGACTCAACGGGTCCAAGGGCACCCTGCTCCTGCACGTGACCACCGCCGACCTCGCCGCCGGGACCGGCGGACACGTCGAGAAGCTCGGCCCCGCCACCCTGGCCCTCCTGAAGGACTGGGTCAGCCGGTTCTCGACGGTCATGGTCCGACCGGTCCTCGACCTCAACCGCGGGGACACGGTTGACCAGCACGACCCACCGCCCTGGATGCGGGCGACCGTCATCCTCCGCGACGCCCACTGCGTGTTCCCCGGCTGCGGCATCGACGCCCGCTCCTGCGATCTGGACCACACCACGCCCTACGTCCAACCCGACGACGGCGGTCCACCCGGCCAGACCCGGCCAGCGAACCTCGCACCCCTCTGTCGACGACACCACCGGTTGAAGACCTTCACCGCCTGGACCTACCAACGACTCCCCGACGGCGACTACGAGTGGACCGACCCCTACGGACATACGCGCACGGTCACCACAAAAACGTCACTGAGCGGTTCCGACAAGCTCAACCAACCGGGACGGCTTCGTTCACCTGAACGTCACACGACGTTGACGGGTCGGAAGCACCGGCGCCCTACGTTCAGGGGGCATCGTTCGGCAGCAACCCCGACCAGTAACCCTCCGGAGTCCCCGTGAGCATCGAGACGCTCCAGCAGCTCCAGCGCACGCCGTGGCGCCTGGTCGCGGCCGCGACCCAGTGGCACGTGACGAGCCAGCAGCACGCCCGTCGCAACGCGCTGGTCGCGAGCACGGCCCTCATGCAGCGCCGCCGTGAGCTGACCGACGTCGAGGAGTTCCTGGCCGAGCACGCGGCCCGGGCCGCTGCCCCGGTCCTCGCCCAGCGCGTGGCCCTGCGAGTCGCGCCGAGAGTCGCACCCACAGCGGCGCGCCGCTCGGCCTGACCGCGGGCTCGGGCACACTGTGCCCATGTCCGCCACGCCCCGCGTCGTCTCGCTGCCCACGCCCGGGGGGCACGAGTCCCTCCGGTTCTACGACGTGACCAGCGCCGACGGCACCCGGCTGCGCGCGTGGACCAACGACGCGGACGGTCCGACCGTGCTGCTGTGCAACGGGCTCGGCACCAACCCCTACGCCTGGCCGGCGCTGCTGCGTTCGGACTGCGGCGTGCGGGTGATCTCCTGGAACCACCGTGGGGTCGGCGGCTCCGAGCGGCCGGCAGACCGCGACCGCGTCGACGTGACCTCGTTCGTCGAGGACGCCGTCGCGGTCCTCGACGACGCCGAGATCGAGTCCTGCCCGGTGCTCGGCTGGTCGATCGGCGTGAACACCGCCTTCGAGCTCGCGGTCCGGCACCCCGACCGGGTCAGTGCGCTCTTCGCGGTGGCCGGGGTGCCCGGCGGGACTTTCGCCGCCATGGGTGCCCCGCTGCAGATCCCGCGGTGGGCGCGCCGCCCGCTGAGCATCGGCGTGGCAACCACGCTGGCCCGGACCGGCTGGGCGATCACGCCGGTGACCAGCCGGCTGCCGATCGGCCCGCGGGCCGCGAACCTGCTGCGGCACAGCGGCTTCATGATGCCGAGCGCCGCGACCGAGGTCGTTGAGCGCGCGGTCCGGGAGTTCTTGACCACGCCGGTGCAGTGGTACATGCACCTCGCCCGCGCCGCCGCCCGCCACGACCGCGTCTCGCTGCGCGGGATCCGGGTGCCGGCCGTGTTCGTCGCCGGCAGCCACGACATCCTCGCCTCGGCCAAGGACATGCGGACCGCGTCAGATCGCATCCCCGGGTCGACGTACGTCGAGCTGCGGGGCTCGCACTTCCTGCAGATGGAACGTCCCACCGAGGTCCACCAGCAGCTGCTCTCGCTCGTCGGCGGGCTGGGGTCCCGACCGTAGGCTGACCAGGGTGAAGGCCCTCCTCGCACCCGTGCTCCTCGTGGCCACCCTTGCCCTCACCGCCGGCTGCACCTCGCAGGAGGGCGACCCCACCGGACTCGGCACCCCACCGGATTCCCCGCAGCCGACCACGCAGACCGGTCGCTCGTCGGCGCCGAGCACGGCCGCCGGCCGCCCTCGGGTGGTCGGCACCGCCGCCACCGGTCTCGCCGCGCCGTGGGGCGTGACGTTCCTGCCCGACGGCAGCGCGCTGGTCGGTGAGCGGGACACCACGCGCGTGGTCGCGATCGCGGACGGCAAGGTCCGGCCGGTCGGCCGGGTCGGCGGCGTGAAGCCCCAGGGCGAGGCCGGCCTGCTCGGGCTGGCGGTGTCGCCGTCGTACGCCGACGACGGGCTGGTCTACGCCTACCTCAGCACCGCCGACGACAACCGCGTCGTCACCATGACGTACGACGGGCAGCGGCTCGGCGCACCGAAGCCGATCCTGACCGGCATCCCCAACGGGTTCATCCACGACGGAGGGCGACTGCAGTTCGGCCCGGACGGCAACCTGTTCGTCTCCACCGGCGAGACCGGCCAGGAGCAGCTCGCCCAGGACCGGGACTCCCTGGCCGGCAAGATCCTGCGCATCACGCCCGAGGGCAAGCCCGCACCGGGCAACCCGGTGAAGGGCTCGCCGGTGTGGACGATGGGCCACCGCAACGTGCAGGGCCTCGCGTTCGACGGCGACGGGCAGCTGTGGGCCACCGAGTTCGGCAAGAACACCTGGGACGAGCTCAACCGCATCGACAAGAGCCGCAACTACGGCTGGCCCCTCGAGGAGGGCAAGGGAGGCGACAAGGCCTACCGCAACCCGTTCGTGCAGTGGCGCACGTCGGAGGCCTCACCGTCCGGCCTCGCCTACCTCGGCGGGTCGCTGTGGGCCGGGGCGCTGCGTGGCGGCCGGCTCTGGCAGGTGCCGGTCACCGGCGAGGGCACCGGGAAGCCTCAGGACTGGTTCGTCGGCGACTACGGCCGGCTGCGCACGGTCGTGGCGGCTCCCGACGGCAACCTGTGGGTGACCACGAGCAACCGGGACGGCCGCGGCGACCCGGGTCCGAAGGACGACCGGATCCTGGTCGTCGACCCCGGCTGAGAGACAAGTTTCGACGGTTTCGCTCAAGGGCGGGCCACCTGCTCCCGATGAGGAGGATGTGACCAGCGCCCATCCCACCCGCCGTCGAGTGCTGAGCGGCGCGGCAGCGGCCCTGGTCTCGACGGTCGGCGGCACGGTGCTGAGCCCCGAGGACGCGATCGCTCGTCCGCGCAGCCGCCTGCTGCGCCGCAAGCGGCGGTTGGCCGCCCTGCGGAGGAAGCGTCTGGCCGCGCGACGCCGGCGGGCGACTACTCCGCCCCCGACCCCGGGAACGACGACCACGCTGCCCGGTCCCACCCCGACCGTGCCGGCCCCGAGACCGAGCACTCCGGTGCCGCCCCCGTCGACGCCGGGCCCGATGCCACCCACGGTCGCGGCGGCCGAGACCGAGCTGCACTACCTGAACCGGCTCGGCTGCGGCTTCTCACCCGCGACCCTCGCCCAGCTCACGTCGGCCGGCGGTGCCGCGGCCTGGCTCACCGGCCAGCTCGCCCCCGACACGGTGCCCGAGTCCGACGCGGCCCGCGCGCTGCCTGGCTTCTTCCCGGACATGGACGACTCGGCCACCACCAAGTGGGCCGCGAACACGAGCGGGACGAAGGGCGGCTGGCAGTACGCCGCGGACTTCGCGGGCTACTCGATGTTGCGGCAGGTCTACTCGACCCGGCAGGTCTTCGAGAACCTGGTGGGCTTCTGGTCCAACCACCTGCACGTCAACGCCAACCACGACAGCGCCTGGCTCTACCGCAAGTCCTACGACGACACGATCCGGTCGCACGCTCTCGGCACCTTCGAGGACCTGCTGGTGGCCTGCTCGCTGCACCCGGCGATGCTGCTCTACCTCGACAACTGGACGTCGGTGAAGAACGCGCCCAACGAGAACCAGGGTCGCGAGCTCCTCGAGCTGCACACCGTCGGTCGGTCCGCCGGCTACACCGAGCAGATGGTCAAGGACTCGGCCAAGGTCCTGTCCGGCTACACCGTCGACGCCTGGAAGAGCTGGGCCCCGTCCTACGACAGCCGCCGGCACACGATCGGTGCCGTGCAGGTCCTCGGGTTCAGCGACGCGAACACCGCCGTCGACGGGGCGGCGCTGACCGTGCGCTACCTGAAGTACCTCGCCCACCACCCCGCCACCGCGACCCGCATCGCCACCAAGCTGTGCCGGCACTTCGTCGCCGACGAGCCGTCCGAGTCCCTGCTCGCCGCCGTGACCAAGGCCTTCACCGACTCCGGCACCGACATCACAGCCACGCTGCGCGCGCTGGTCGCGCACCCGGACTTCCTCGCCGGCCGCGGCCTCCTGGTGCGCAACCCCGTCGAGGACTTCGTGGCGACCTGCCGCGTGCTCGGTGTCCAGGTGCAGTCGCCGACCGACGGCTCGTCGTTCGCGTGGGCCTGCATCTGGCTGCCCGAGACGACGCTGCTCTACCAGTGGCCGCGACCCGACGGGCTGCCGCTCGGCGACGCCGCCTGGTCCTCGGCCACCCGAATGCTGAACTCCTTCCGGATGCACTGGAACCTGGCCGCCGGCTGGTGGCCCACCCGCGACGTCGTCTACCGCAACAGCGGCGCCGGCTGGCTGCCGCGGAGCAGCCTCCGCCTCGACGAGTACGTCGACCACCTCTCCCGCGCCGTGCTCGGCAAAGCCGCCGACGTCCGCACGGTCGCGGCCGTCGTCGGTGTCACCGGCTACCCGGCAAGCACCGTGATCACCGCGAGCCACCAGGTGGTGGGCTGGATGCACGTGCGCGTGATGGGCGTCCTGCTCGACTCCCCCGACCACATGAGGCGCTGACATGAACCGACCGATGGACTGCTGCGCGGACTACGAGCGGGCCGCCGGCCTCTCCCGCCGCCGCTTCCTGGCCGGCATGGCCGGAGCCACCTCCGCCGCCGTTGCCACCACGACGTTCGGCGACGCCTTCCGGTCGACGGCGTTCGGCTCCGAGGCCGGCGGCAACGTGCTGGTCGTGCTGTCCCTGCGGGGCGGCATCGACGGGCTCGGCCTGGTGGTCCCGCACGGCGACCCCGGCTACTACAACGCCCGGCCCACGATCGCCCTGCCCAAGGCCAGCCTGGTCGCCGCTGACTCGATGTTCGGCCTGCACCCGCGGATGTCCCCGCTGACCTGGCTGTGGGACTCGGGCGAGCTCGCGGCGGTGCACGCCGTCGGTCTCCCGGTCCCGAACCGGTCGCACTTCTCGGCGATGGAGGAGATCGAGGACGCCGATCCCGGTTCGTCCGCCCGGCGGGGCTGGATCAACCGGATGATCGGCCAGGACGCGACCGAGGAGCCGTCCGAGGCCGTGCAGCTCGGCACCTCGGTGCTGCCCACCGAGATGTACGGCCCGGCGCCGGCCCTGGCGGCTGGGCGGCTCTCGGACATCTCGCTCGTCGGGGCCGACGCAGGAGTCTGGGGCCAGCGCCGCCGCACCGAGCTCGACCGGATGTGGGCCGGCACCGGGACGCCCGCCCTGACCAGTGCCTACCGGTCGGCCACCCGCACCGTCGACCTGCTGGCGCCGACCGCCGCGGCGGACTACGTGCCGACCAGCGGCGTCGTTTATCCCGGTGCCTGGCCCGGTGGCGACCTGTCCGACGCGCTGCAGGACACGGCCCAGCTGATCAAGGCCGACCTGGGCACCAGTGTCGTGGCCATCGACTTCGGCTCGTGGGACATGCACTCGGACTACGGCACGACCGAGTGGGGCGACATGCAGAACATGACCGGCGCCTTCGCCGGTGTGCTGTCCGCGTTCATGCGTGACCTGGGGCCTTTGCGGAGCCGGGTCACCGTGGTGACGATCAGCGAGTTCGGTCGACGGATCAAGGAGAACGGCAACCGCGGCCTCGACCACGGTTGGGGCAACATGATGCTGGTCGCCGGCGCCGGGGTGAAGGGCGGGAAGTACTACGGCACCTGGCCCGGTCTCGGCGACGGCAAGCAGGTGGACGCGGACCTGCAGGTCACCACCGACTACCGCAACGTGTTTGCCGAGATCATCACCCGACGCTTCCCGGACCGGTCGGTCGCCGGCGTCTTCCCGGGGCTGACCTACGCCCCGGTCGGCCTGATCAGCTGAGCTTCTCCAGGATCAGCTCACGGACCCGGCCGGCGTCGGCCTGGCCTCGCATCTCCTTCATGACCGCCCCGATGAGCGCACCGGCCGCGGCCAACTTGCCGTCGCGGATCTTGGCGGCGACGTCGGGGTCGGACTCGATGGCCCGGTCGACGGCAGCGGACAGCTCGCCCTCGTCGGACACGACCGCCAGCCCGCGGGCGGCGACCACCTCGTCCGGCGTGCCCTCACCGGCCAGCACACCGTCGAACACCTGACGCGCGAGCTTGTCGTTGATCTGCCCCTCGTCGACGAGCGCCTGGACCCGGGCGACGTCGGCCGGCGTGACCGAGAGCTCGGCGAGGTCGACGGCCTGCTCGTTGGCCCTCCGCGCCATCTCGGAGAGCCACCACTTCCGGGCCGCCGCGGGCGGGGCCCCGGCGGCGATGGTCTCCTCGACCAGGCCGAGCGCACCGGCGCCGACGGTGTCGCGCATCTCCAGGTCGCTGAAGCCCCACTCCTCCTGCAGTCGGGCACGACGGTCGCGCGGAGGCTCGGGCAGCGCGGCGCGCAGCCCGTCCACCCACTCGCGGGACGGCGCGACCGGCACCAGGTCGGGCTCCGGGAAGTAGCGGTAGTCCTCGGCGTCGGACTTCTCGCGGCCCGACGTCGTGACCCCGGTGTCCTCGTGCCAGTGCCGGGTCTCCTGCAGGATCGACCCGCCGGAGGAGAGCACCGCGGCGTGCCGGCCGATCTCGTAGCGAACCGCCCGCTCGACGGACCGCAGCGAGTTGACGTTCTTGGTCTCCGTGCGGGTGCCGAGGGCGCCGGAGTCCTTGGGGGCCAGCGACAGGTTGACGTCGCAGCGCAGCGACCCCTGCTCCATCCGGACGTCGGAGACGCCCAGCCCCAGCAGCACGTCGCGGAGCTGCGCGACGTAGGCCTTGGCCACCAGCGGAGCCTGCTCGCGGGTGCCCGGGATCGTCTTGGTGACGATCTCGATCAGCGGGATGCCTGCGCGGTTGTAGTCGACCAGCGAGTGGTCGGCGCCGTGGATGCGGCCGGTGGCCCCGCCCACGTGCAGCGACTTGCCGGTGTCCTCCTCCATGTGGGCGCGCTCGATCTCGACGCGCACCACCTCGCCCTCGACGTCCACGTCCATCCAGCCGTCGAACGCGATCGGCTCGTCGTACTGCGAGGTCTGGAAGTTCTTCGGCATGTCCGGGTAGAAGTAGTTCTTCCGCGCGAAGCGGCACCACTCGGCGATCGAGCAGTTCAGTGCGAGGCCGATCCTCATCGCCGACTCGACGGCCGTGCGGTTGACCACCGGCATCGCGCCGGGCAGCCCGAGGCAGACCGGGCACACCTGGGTGTTCGGCTCGGCGCCGAACTCCGTCGCGCACGAGCAGAACATCTTCGAGGCGGTGTTCAGCTCGACGTGCACCTCGAGGCCCATGGTCGGGTCGAACTTCGCGAGGGCGTCCTCGAAAGACAGCACCTCGGCCGGCGTGGTCCGCGTCATCGCTGGGTCTCCAGTTCCGGTGCGCGGTCGAGCAGCGGCCCGCCCCACGTCTTCTGCAGCAAGGTCTCGAGGGCCGCACCGACCCGGTAGACCCGGTCGTCGGCCATCGCCGGGGCGAGCACTTGTACGCCGGCCGGCAGACCGTCCTCGTCGGCGAGACCGCTGGGCACCGAGATGCCGGGGATGCCGGCGAGGTTCGCGGGGATGGTGGCGAGGTCGTTGAGGTACATCGCCACCGGGTCGTCAAGCTTCTCCCCCAGCTTGAACGCGGTCGTCGGCGCGGTCGGCGAGAGCAGCACGTCGGCCTGCGCGAACGCGGCCTCGAAGTCCCGGCTGATCAGCGTGCGGACCTTCTGGGCCTGGCCGTAGTAGGCGTCGTAGTAGCCGCTGGACAGGGCGTAGGTGCCCAGGATGATCCGGCGCTTCACCTCGTCACCGAAGCCGCGGTCACGGGTCGCGCGCATGACCTCCTCGGCGCTCGGTGCGTCCACGCCCTCGGGCAGCACCCGGAGGCCGTAACGCATAGCGTCGAACTTCGCGAGGTTGGAGGACGCCTCGGCCGGCAGGATCAGGTAGTAGGTCGCGAGGGCGTGCACGAACGTCGGGCAGGACACCTCGACGACCTCGGCCCCGGCGTCGACGAGCGCCTGCACGGCCTCGTCGAAGCGCTGCTGGACGCCGGTCTGGTAGCCCTCGCCGGTCAGCTCCTTGACCACGCCGACGCGCAGCCCCGTGACGTCGCCGCTCGCGCCCTGACGGGCGGCGTCGACGATCGACGGGAGCGGCTGGTCGATGGAGGTCGAGTCGAGCGGGTCGTGCCCGCCGATGATCTCGTGGAGCAGCGCCGCGTCGAGCACCGTGCGGGTGACCGGGCCGGCCTGGTCGAGCGAGTTGGCCAGCGCGACGAGGCCGTAGCGGGAGACGCCGCCGTAGGTCGGCTTCACCCCGACCGTGCCCGTCACGGCACCCGGCTGGCGGATCGAGCCGCCGGTGTCCGTGCCCAGCGCGAGAGGGGCCTCGAACGCCGCCACGGCAGCCGCGGACCCGCCACCGGAGCCGCCCGGGATCCGGTCGAGGTCCCACGGGTTGTGGGTCGGACCGTAGGCGGAGTGCTCGGTGGACGAACCCATCGCGAACTCGTCCATGTTGGTCTTGCCCAGGATCGGCAGGCCGGCGGCCCGCAGCCGAGCGACCACGGTGGCGTCGTACGGCGGCACCCAGCCCTCGAGGATCCGGGAGCCGCACGTGGTGGGCAGACCCTGGGTCGCGAGCACGTCCTTGACCGCGATCGGCACGCCGTCGAGCGTGGAAGCCGGCGTCCCGGCCGCGCGACGCTCGTCGGCGGCCCGGGCCGAGGCCAGCGCCCCGTCGGCGTCGACGTGCAGGAAGGCGTGCACCGCGCCGTCGACGGCGGCAATGCGGTCCAGGTGGGCCTGGGTCAGCTCCACCGAGGTGGTCTCTCCGGCGGCGAGGGCGTCGGCCAGGTCGACCGCGGTCCTCCGGGTCAGGTCGCTCATGCCTCCTCCCCCAGGATCCGCGGCACGCTGAAGCGCTGCTGCTCGACCTCGGGGGCGCCGGAGAGCGCCTGCTCGGCGGTCAGGCCGGGCCGGGCGACGTCCTCACGGAACACGTTGGTGAGCGGCAGCGCGTGCGACGTCGGAGGGACGTCGTCTGCGGCCACGTTGCTGATCGAGGCGATGGACTCCAGGATCACCGAGAGCTGGGGTGCGAGATGGTCGAGCTCGTCGGGGGACAGGTCGATGCGCGCCAGGTCGGCGAGGTGCGAGACCTCGTCGCGGCTGATGTCAGGCATGACGTCATCCTAGGGAACGGCGCCTCCCGACTTCTCGCCGCGTCCGGCACGTGCACGCGGCGCGGGCTAGAGTCTCTTTGGACGTGGAAGGACGCCACCGTGAGCCGCACCACCGACCCCCGGACCCCGGGTCTGCTCGAACCGGCGGCAGAGCGGGGGGCACAGGAACGCCTGCAGCAGGCCTCCGACCGCGCGGCCTACCTCGCCCGCGTGTCCCGCGGGCTGTCCGGGGCGATGCACACCGACCGCGCCGTCGACCTGGTGCTGGAGATGCTTGTCGGCCCGCTCGTCGACTGGGCCCAGCTGACGATCCTGGACCGGCGCGAGCACCTCTTCCGGTCGCGCTCGCTCGACGGCGCCGACGACTCGGCCCGGCTCCCCGCCGACGAGATCCCGCCCGGGTCGTCCCTGGCACGAGTGCTGTCCACGGGCGTCACCGACCTGGTGATGGTTCCGGACGGCGCCGACACCGACAGCCCGTCGCTGGTGTCCGCGGTCCCCTCCGCGGACCTGCGCGAACGGCTGACCTCGATCCGGCCGATGGACCTGCTCACGATCGCGCTGTCCGCTCGCGGCACGACGTACGGCGCCCTGACCATCGCCCAGCGCGGCGGGCACGGGTTCGACGCCGAAACCGTGGCCTTCCTGGAGGACTTCGCGCACTGGGTCGCGGTCACCCTGGACACCACCCGGGCGCTGGCCGAGTCGCGACGGGTCACCGCGGTGCTGTCCCGCGAGCTGACTCCCCCGCAGCTTCCCGTGCTGACCGGGGTCGAGTTCGCGACCTACTACCGCGTGGCGTTCGAGCAGGAGGCCCTCGGCGGCGACTTCTACGACGTGCACGGCACCGACGAGGACTGGACCGTGGTCGTCGGCGACGTGTGCGGCAAGGGCGTCGAGGCCGCGGTGCTGACCGGCAAGGTGCGCCAGGCAGTCCGCACGGTCTGCCTCGTGGACCGCGACCCGGCCCGGGTCCTGGATCTGGCCAACCGGGTGCTGCTGACCGGGTCCGACGAGACCTTCGTGACCGCGATCTGTGCGCGGGGCCGTCGCGTCGGTGACGGCCTGCACCTCGAGATCGCCGCCGCCGGCCACCCCGAGCCGCTGGTCGTCCGCGCAGACGGGTCCGTCGAGGAGGTGGCGGTCGGCGGCACCGTGCTCGGGCTGCTGGAGGAGAGCCGCTACAGCTCGGTCGGCCTCGACCTGGGCATCGGCGAGACCTGCCTCTTCTACACCGACGGCGTTCCCGAGGCCCCCGGTCACCGGTCCCGCTTCGGCGACGACCGGATGCGTGAGCTGCTCGAGGCCACCGGCGCCTGCGCCGTGCAGGCGCAGGTCGAGGGGATCGCGATGGCGTTGTCCGCGCACCTGAGCGACCGGGCCCATGACGACATCGCCATCCTGGCCGTCCAGGCGAGCGAGGTGCGGTGAGCGTCGACGTCGTCTGGTCGCACGAGGTCGACGGCTACCTCGACGCCCTCGGGCGGGGCGACCGCGGCTCGGCCCTGGACCAGGTGCGGTCGCTGCGCGCGGACGGGCACGACGTGCCCGACCTGATCCGCCACCTCCTCGGTCCCGCGCAGCTGCGGGTCGGCGAGCTGTGGGTCTCCGACACGTGGAGCGTCGCCCGGGAGCACGCCGCGACCGCGATCAGCGAGTCGGTGCTGACCGCCCTCGCCGTCGAGCGGGAGCGAGAGGTGCGGCCCTCCGCGGACGCCCCGCGCGTCGTGGTCTCCTGCGTCGAGCAGGAGTGGCACGCGCTCCCGGCCCTGATGTTGGCCGAGCACCTGCGTGGCGAGGGCTACGCCGTCAGCTACCTCGGCGCCAACTCCTCCGCCCAGGGCCTGGTCCGGCACGTCCACGAGCTCGGGCCCAGTGCCGTGCTGCTCAGCTGCTCCCTCTCGGCCTTCCTGCCGCTCGCACGCCGACAGGTCGAGGCGGTCCGCGAGACCGGCACCCCCGTCGTGGTGGGCGGATCGGCGTTCGACGCGGACGGCCACCGGGCCCGGGTCATCGGTGCGTCGGCGTTCGCGACCACGGCGTTCGGCACCCGCGCCCTGCTGGAGTCGCTGCCCAGCGCCGTACCTCCCGCTCCGCCGCTGACGCACCCGGGCGCCGACGAGGCGTACACCGTGTTCGGTGACCGCGAGACTCTCGCGGACGACGTCGCCCGCATCCTGGTGCGGTCGCTGGCCGATGACCCAGCCGGCGTCGGTGACGACGAGGCCTGGCTGCAGGTGCTCGACGACCAGCTGCCGCACCTCGTCGGCAGCGTCGCCGGGGCGTTGATCACCGACGACCCGACGATCGTCAGCGACGCGCTGGACTGGGCGGAGATCGTGCTGCGGCACCGCAACGCCCCCGCGGCGACGGGACGCGCGTTGCGCCAGGCCCTGCTGGAGGCCCTGCACGACCTGCCGGTCGCGACCCGGCTGATGATCGGGTCCATGGGTCAGACGGACCGGCCGGCCTGACCCTCACCCACCTGGGCGACCTCGCGGGCGGCGTCCGGGCCGTCCGCGAGAAGGACCCGGAAGCCGTCCTCGTCGAGGACCGGCACCTTGAGCGAGACGGCCTTGTCGTGCTTGGACCCGGGCGACTCCCCGACGACCACGAAGTTGGTCTTCTTCGACACCGAGGAGGCGGCCTTGCCCCCGCGGACGAGGATCGCCTCCTTGGCCTGGTCGCGGCTGAAGTCCACCAGCGAGCCGGTGACCACGATGCTCATCCCTGCCAGCGTGCGGGGGGTGCCCTCGTCGCGCTCGTCCTCCATGGTCACCCCGGCCCGGCGCCACTTGTCGAGGATCACCCGGTGCCAGTCGACGGCGAACCACTCCACGACCGCCTCGGCGATCGTCGGGCCGACCCCCTCGGCCGCCGCGAGCTTCTCGAGGTCGGCCTCCTCGACCGCGGCCAGCGAGCCGAACTCGGTCGCGAGTGCCCGGGCCGCAGTCGGACCGACGTGCCGGATCGAGAGGCCGACGATCACCCGCCACAGCGGACGGGCCTTGGCCGCGGCCAAGTTGTCCAGGAGTCGCCGCCCGTTGGCGGACAGCACCGGGTCGTCGCCCTCACCCTTCTTCGGGGCGCGGGTGAACAACGGTGCCCGCCGGAGCTGGTCCTCGTCGAGGAAGAACACGTCTCCCTCGTCCTCGATCACCCCGGCGTCGAGCAGGGCGAAGGCCGCCTCGGACCCCAGTCCCTCGATGTCGAACGCCCCGCGTCCGGCCACGTGGAAGACCCGGTCGAGCAGCTGGGCCGGGCACTTGCGGTGGTTGGGGCAGCGCAGGTCCTTGTCGCCTTCCTTCTGCTGCACCAGCGTCGTCCGGCACGCCCGGCACTTGGTGGGCATCCGCCACGGACGCAGGCCCTTCGGCCGCAGTGCGAGCACCGGCCCGACGATCTCCGGGATCACGTCACCCGCCTTGCGCAGCACCACGGTGTCGCCCGGACGCACGTCCTTGCGCTTAACCTCGTGCGCATTGTGCAAGGTGGCGCGCTCGACGGTCGAGCCGGCCACCCGGGTCGGCTCCATCACCCCGAAGGGCGTCACCCGCCCGGTGCGTCCGGTGTTCACCTCGATGGCCAGCAGCCTGGCGTTGACCTCCTCGGGTGGGTACTTGAACGCGATCGCCCACCGCGGGGCACGGCTGGTCGACCCGAGGCGACGCTGCAGGGACACGTCGTCGACCTTGACCACGACGCCGTCGATCTCGTACGGCACGATCGTGTGCCGACGCTCACCGGCGTCGGCGATGTAGGCCTCGACCTCCGTCAGCGTGGGCAGCACCCGGACCGCCTCCGAGACGGGCAGCCCCCAGGCGGCCAACGCTTCGTAGGCGTGGGACTGCGCGGTCGGCGTAAAGCCCTCCCGGGCCCCGATGCCGTGGCACACCATGCCGAGGGCCCGGCTCGCGGTGACCCGGGGGTCCTTCTGGCGCAGCGACCCCGCGGCCGCGTTGCGCGGGTTGGCGAAGGCGGGCCGCCCGGCGTCCTGCATCGACGCGTTGAGCCGCTCGAACGCGTCCACGGGCAGGAACACCTCGCCCCGGACCTCCAGCCGCGTGGGCACGGGGTAGTCCGCGGTGCCGGTCAGCCGGTCCGGGACGTTGTCGATCGTGCGGACGTTGGGGGTGACGTCCTCGCCGGTGCGGCCATCGCCCCGGGTCGCCGCCCGGACCAGCCGCCCGCCCTCGTAGAGCAGGTTGATCGCGAGCCCGTCGACCTTGAGCTCGCAGAGCATCGCGGCGTCCTCGACCCCGTCGCGGGCCAGCCGGGTCTTCCAGGCGACCAGCTCGTCGTAGGAGAAGGCGTTGTCGAGGCTCATCATCGGCTCGAGGTGGTCCACCGCGGTGAACTCCGTGGACACCGCTCCCCCGACCTTCTGGGTGGGCGAGTCCGGTGTCCGCAGCTCGGGGAACTCCTCCTCGAGCTCCTCGAGCCGGCGCATCCGCAGGTCGAAGTCGGCGTCGTCCAGCGTCGGTTCGTCGAGCACGTAGTAGCGCCAGCGGGCGTCCTCGAGCTGCTCGGACAGGTCGCGGTGCTCCTCGCGGGCCCCGGTGGTCGCGATGGCGGGCTGCTGCGGCATGTGCCCCATCTTGCCGTGCGCCACCGACGCTCCGCCGACACCTCCACCGACCCATCCGGGTGGGTCGCTGCGGCGAACCGCTAGGACCCGTTCGAGAGGATCGACCGCATGACCCACCCAGCTCCTTCCCTGACCCGCCGCGACGTCGAGCACCCGAACGGTCTCGTGCTGATGCTGCACGGTGGCAAGGCGGACGGACTGACGCCGGTCGACGACTCGAGCGCCTCGTGGCGCCGGTCGCACTGGATGCTGGAGCACGTCGCCGGCCGGATGAACCGGGCCGGAGCCAGCGTGTGGCTGCTCCGCTACGGCCTCCGGGGCTGGAACGAACGGGTCGGCCCGACCCCCTCGCCGGTCCCAGACGCCCGCTGGGCGCTCGACGAGGCCCGTCGCGAGCTCGCTGACCTGCCCGTCGTACTCCTGGGGCACTCGATGGGCGGGCGTACGGCGGTCGCGGTCGCCGACGACCCGAGCGTGGTCGGCGTCGTGGCACTGGCCCCCTGGCTGCCACCGGACGAGCCCAACGCCGGCCTGGCCGGCAAGCCGTTCGCCGCGGCCCATGGCCGCAGCGACAAGATCACGTCGTTCCGGCAGACGCGTGCCTTCGCCCGCAACACCGACGGCGTCGCCTCGTCGGTGGAGGTGCTGGACATGGGCCGGGTCGGGCACTACATGTTCCGCACCATCCCGGCGTGGAACGCCTTCGCGGTGAGCCGGTCCCTGGCCCACCTGGGTGTCCCCGTCACCGCCTGATCGGGTGGTTCTGCCCACACGCCTGAGATTCATTTGCGTGCGGCATGCATGCATGTCTACAGTTCCTGATGATACGAAACCGTTTCGTTTCATCCAGGTAAACCGAGGACGCGATGAACCTCCCCCAGCGCACCGTCCGGGTGCGTCCGCGCATCGAGGGCGAGCGCGAGGCCGAGATCCTCGACGCGGCCCTCGACCTGCTCGGCCGGGTCGGCTACGACCGGCTCACCATGGACGCCGTCGCAAGCGAGGCCAAGGCCAGCAAGGCCACGCTCTACCGTCGGTGGACGAGCAAGTCCTCGCTGGTGGTCGACGCCATCCTCCGCACCAAGGAGGCGCTCCAGGCGCCCGACGCCGACACCGGCAACCTGCGCGACGACCTGGTCCAGATGGCGTGCAGCCACGGGGGCCTGACCGACGCGAAGTCCGCCCAGACCATGGCCGGGCTCGTCACCGCCCTGCACCACGACCCCGACTTCGCGGTGGAGTTCCGCACCCGCGTCCTCGGCCCCAAGCTCGAGGGCACGCGTGCGATCTTCCAGCGCGCCCAGGACCGCGGTGAGATCACCGCGGACCTGGACCTCGACCTGCTGTCCTCGGCGCTCGCCGCGATCATCCTGCACCGCAGCTTCGTTCTCGGGCTGCCCGCCGACGAGAAGACCGTGGCCCAGGTGGTGGACGAGATCATCGTGCCCGCCGCGACCCAGCGCTTCTCTCCCCCTTCTCCTGACACCACATCCACCACTCCCCGCTAGGACACCGATGACCACCGACACCTCTCCCGCGGTCGAGCCTGCCTCGACCTCCGTCCCGGGGGGCCACCGCCACCTCGGATGGGCCCTCGTGCTCATCTCGATCGCCCAGCTGATGGTGGTGCTCGACGCCACGATCGCCAACATCGCCCTGCCGTTCATCAAGCGCGACCTCGAGATCTCCCAGGCGAACCTGTCCTGGATCGTGACCGGCTACTCGCTGGCCTTCGGCGGCCTGCTGCTGCTCGGCGGCCGGCTCGGCGACCTCTACGGCCGCCGCCGGATGTTCATGGTCGGCGTCAGCGTCTTCGCCGTCGCCTCCCTGCTCGGCGGGCTGGCCTCGAACGAGGGCCTGCTCCTCGGCGCCCGGGGCCTGCAGGGCCTCGGTGCCGCGATCGCCTCGCCCGCTGCGCTCGCGCTGATCACCACGACCTTCCCGGCCGGCCCGCAGCGCAACCGGGCCTTCTCGATCTACGCCGCCATGTCCGGCGCCGGCGCGGCCGTCGGCCTGGTCCTCGGCGGCTGGCTGACCGGTCTCGAGCCCTCCTTCTTCGGTCACGTCGTCGACGGCTGGCGCCTCACGTTCCTCATCAACGTGCCGATCGGCCTGCTCGCCGCCTTCGCCGCCCCGCGACTGCTCGCCGAGAGCGAGTCGCACCCCGGCGAGCTCGACCTGCCCGGCGCCCTGTCCGGCACGCTCGGCCTGGTCGGCATCGTCTACGGGCTGACCCGCGCGGGCGACCCCCGCTACGGCTTCGGCGACGGCTGGACGCTGGCCTCCCTGGGCGCCGGCGTGCTGCTGCTCGCCGGGTTCGTGCTCATCGAGCGCGCCGTGAAGCACCCGCTCCTGCCGTTCCGGATCCTCGCCAACCGCACCCGGGCCACCAGCTTCGTCGTGATGATGCTCGTGCCCGCCGCGATGTTCGCGATGTTCTTCTTCCTCTCGCAGTTCGTGCAGAACGTGATGGGCTTCTCGCCGCTGAAGACCGGCGTCTCGTTCCTGCCCTTCAGCGCCGGCATCATCATCGCGGCGACGGTCTCCTCGAAGCTCATCGAGCGGATCGACCCGCGCTGGCTCGCCGGCGTCGGCACCGCGATGGCGGGCACCGCGCTGTTCGGGTTCTCCCGGCTGCCCTACGACGACTCGCTGCAGGGCCTGTCGGTCAACGCTCACTACGCGACCGACATCCTCCCGTTCATCATCTTGATGAGCCTCGGCATGGGCATGGTGTTCGTGCCGATCACCCTGACCGCCGTGCACGGCGTGGGTGCGCGTGACTCCGGCATCGGCTCGGGCGTGCTGAACACCATGCAGCAGGTCGGCGGCGCGCTCGGCCTGGCCACGCTCTCGACGGTGGCCGTGCACTTCAGCTCCGACAAGGTTGCCACGCTCAGCGCAGCGGCGAAGGCGGCCGGGTCCGGGACGCCGCAGATACAGGGCCTGATCGGGAAGGTGGCGTTCACCGAGGGCGCGACCCACGCGTTCCTGACCGGCGCAGGGATGATCTGGCTCGGCACCCTCATCGTGCTGCTGTTCCTCAACGCGAAGCACGAGGACCTGGCCACCGACGAGGTGCCCGAGGGCGTCGGAGTCTGACTCAGGCGAGCGCTGCGGACACCTGCTGGCAGATCCGCAGCGCTCGTCGGGCCCACTGCGCGTCTGCCCCGGCCAGTCCGCACGACGGGGTGACGACCAGCGACGACGCGGACTCCGGATCCAGCCCGAGCATGTCGAGCCACCTCAGCACCCGCTCGGTCACCGTCGCGTCGGACAGCGGCTGCGCGGGGGTGGTCGACGGGACGACCCCGAGGTGCACCGGTCGCCCCTGCTCGAGCAGGGCCGCCAAATCGTCGTACGCCGAGACGGGCAGGACGTCGAGGTCGACCGAGACGCCGGCCGCACCCGCTCCCGTCAGCAGCCCGATGGGTACGTCGGAGGCGCAGCAGTGCGCGACGGGGGTGGCACCCGACTCGGTGATCGCGGTGAACACCCACTCCAGGGCGGCACTGGCCCGCGGCGGGTCGACGGAGCGGTGCCGGTGGAAGCCGGACGCCGTCGGGACCTGGCCGGCCATCACGGCAGGCAGGGCCGGCTCGTCGACCTGCACGACGACGTCGGCGCCGGGGAGCCGGCGACGCACGTCGGCCACGTGGTCGCGCAGCCCCTCGGCCAGGGCCTGCGCCAGCTCGCGTCGGGCGCCGTGGTCGGCCAGCACCCGGTCGGCGCGGGGCCGCTCGACGGTCGCCGCCAGCGTCCACGGTCCGGCGACCTGGATCTTGAAGGGTCCGGTGTAGCCCTGGCTGTGCTCCTCGAGGACGTCGAGGTCCTGCGCCAGCAGCGACTTCGCGCGGCGGTGGTCGATGCCGGCCGCGTCGGTCAGCCGCCAGCCCTGCGGCTGCAGGTCGGCGCCGAGCTCGCTCACCAGCGCGAGGGTGCGACCGGTCATGTCGGCGTGAGCTCCACGTCCGGGCATCTCGGGCAGGTGCGAGAGGTCGGGCAGCTCCTCGAGGACGATCCGCACTGCGAGGTCGAAGTCGGACGTGTCCGAACCGGGCATCGAGCCGACGCCGGTGGCCCGCGTCATGCGGAGACGCCGGTCCGCGCCGTTGCGGAGATCGTGCAGGAGCCGACGACGCGGGTGCCGTCGTAGACCACCGCGGCCTGGCCAGGGGCGATGCCCTGCGCCGGGTCGAGCAGGTCGACCACGACGTGCTCGCCGCTCACCGCCACGACGGCCCGGTGCTCGTCGCCGTGTGCGCGCAGCTGAACCGTGCCGTGCAACGGCCGGTCCGGGGTCGTGCCGCACCAGCGCGGCCGGATGCCCTCGATACGGTCGACCGTGAGCTCGTCGCGCGGACCGACCGTGACGGTGCCAGAGACCGGCTCGATGTCCAGGACGAACCGTGGCTGTCCGTCGTCGGCCGGACGGCCGATCCGCAGACCCTTGCGCTGCCCGATCGTGAACCGGTGGGCACCCTCGTGACGACCGAGGACCTCCCCGCTCGCGTGGTCGACGATGTCCCCGGACCCGGCGCCGAGCTTGTCGGTGAGCCAGCCCGCGGTGTCCCCGTCGGAGATGAAGCAGATGTCGTGGCTGTCCGGCTTCTGGGCAACCTGGAGCCCGCGCCGGGTGGCCTCGTCGCGCACGTCGGACTTGCGGGAGTCACCGAGCGGGAACAGCGAGTGCGCGAGCTGCTCCTGGGTCAGCACCCCGAGCACATAGGACTGGTCCTTGCCCATGTCGACCGCACGGTGCATCTCGATCAGCCCGTCGTCGCCGGTCTCGAGCTGGGCGTAGTGGCCGGTCGCAACCGCGTCGAAGCCGAGGGCCATCGCCCGGTCCAGGACGGCGGCGAACTTGATCTTCTCGTTGCAGCGCAGGCAGGGGTTGGGGGTGCGTCCGGAGGAGTACTCCGCCATGAAGTCCTCGACCACGTCCTCGTGGAAGCGGTCGCTCAGGTCCCAGACGTAGAACGGGATCCCGATCACGTCGGTGGCCCGCCGCGCGTCGTTGGAGTCCTCGATGGTGCAGCAGCCGCGAGCGCCGGTGCGATAGCTCTGCGGGTTGCGCGAGAGCGCGAGGTGGATGCCGGTGACGTCGTGGCCGGCCTCGGCCGCCCGGGCCGCGGCGACGGCGGAGTCGACGCCGCCCGACATGGCAGCGAGCACGCGCACGACGATCAGCCGGCCTTCTTCGACGAGCCGAAGCCCGCGGCGGCACCGGCCGCCCGGGCGCGCTCGACGACCGGGGCGATGGCGACGGCAAGGGCATCGACGTCGGCGGACGAGCTGGTGTGCCCGAGCGAGAACCGCAGCGAGCTGCGAGCCTGCTCGTCGTCGCGCCCCATCGCCAGCAGCACGTGCGAGGCCTGCGGCACCCCGGCCGAGCAGGCCGACCCGGTCGAGCAGGCGATGCCCCGGGCGTCCAGGAGCATCAACAGTGAGTCGCCCTCGCAGCCGGGGAACGTCAGGTGTGCGTTGCCGGGCAGCCGGTGCTCGAGCCCGGTGTCCGGGTCGCCGTTGACGCGGGCGTCCGGCACCTGCTCCTGGATCCGCGCGACCAGGTCGTCGCGCAGCGCCGAGACGCGCACGGCGTGGTCGGGCTGGTGCTTGACCGCGAGCTCCACCGCGCGGGCGAAACCGGCGATCGCAGGGGTGTCGATGGTGCCGGAGCGGATGTCGCGCTCCTGCCCTCCGCCGTGCAGCTGCGGAGTGACGTCGAGCTCGCGGCGTACGACGAGCGCGCCGACGCCGTACGGTCCGCCGACCTTGTGAGCGGTCAGGGTCATTGCGTCGACGCCGATCGCCGCGAAGTCGACGGGCACCTGGCCGACGGCCTGGACCGCGTCGGTGTGCACCGGGATGGCGTGCCCGTGCGCGATCTCGACCACTGCCGCGACAGGCTGGACCGTGCCGACCTCGTTGTTGGCCCACATCACCGACACCAGCGCCACCGAAGACGGGTCGCGCTCGATCGACGCGCGCAGAGCGGCTACGTCGAGACGCCCGAGGGCGTCGACGGGCAGCACCTCGACGTCGGCGTCCTCGTGCTGGGCGAGCCAGTGCAGCGGGTCGAGGACCGCGTGGTGCTCGACGGACGAGGAGAGGATGCGCGTGCGGCGAGGGTCCTGGCCACGGCGGGCCCAGAACAGGCCCTTGAGCGCGAGGTTGTCGGACTCGGTGCCGCCGGAGGTGAAGACCACCTCGCCGGGCCGGCAGCCCAGGGCCCGCGCGATGGTCTCGCGGGACTCCTCGACGACCCGGCGCGCGGCGCGGCCGGAGGCGTGCAGCGACGACGGGTTGCCCAGGTGGGTCAGCTGCTCGGTCATCGCAGCGACTGCCTCGGCGTACATCGGCGTGGAGGCAGCGTGGTCGAGGTAGACGGTGTCGTCGGTCATTGCATCCACCAGCGTACGGCGTGCAGGGGGCTCGTCATCCCTGGCGGTCGGGACCGGCCCTGCGGGGCGTGACCCGGATCATCACGCGCCGCTCGTGCTCCATGCCGGAGCGGTAGGCGTCCCAGTCGTCGGCCTCGCCGGAGACGCCGCGGTAGTACTCCACGAGCGGCTCCATCGCCTCGGGGAGGGACAGCACCTCCGCGTCCCCTTCGACGTAGACCCAGTCGCCGAAGAAGTCGTCCGGGAGCACGCAGAGCTGGACCCACGGGTCGGCGCGCAGGTGCTTGGTCTTGTAGGCCGTCTCACGGCTGCTCACCGTCAGCCGTCCCTCCTCGTCCACGCCGACGAGCACCGGGCTCTGATGGATGCCGCTGGCGCTGCGTGTCGCGAGGACGGCGCGATGGTGGGAGCGGACGAAGTCGCGAGCCTGGTCGAGGTCCATCCCACCAGTGTTGCTCAGCCGTCCAGGGTGGGCTGCCACGGGTGGTCCGGGTAGTCCCGGCGCACCCGTTCGCGCAACCACGCCTGCTTGTCGGCGGCCAGCAGGGGCCACACGTTCGCCAGGTCGATCGCGTCCTTGTCGCGGTGCTGGAGCGCCTTGTAGTGCAAGACGATCTCGGCGGCCAGGTAGCGCACGCCGTCGTCGGCGACCCAGGTGACGTCGTCGAGCTCGGCGACCAGGTCGGGGTCGCGCTTGGACTGCCACAGCCCGTCGCGGCGCGGGTTGAGCGGGCAGTCGACCACCCACGGGGAGCGGGAGTCCCGTCGCATCCAGACCTGGTTGAGCGGGTGCAGCGGCTCGGGGTGGTCGTCGTCGAGGATCCGGAACGTGCCGCCGTGGTTGCACCACAGGTGGAGCACGTCGCGGAACTGCTCCCGCAGGACCGGCAGCTCGTCGGCGAACACGACCAGGTCGATGTCCTCGTGGAACCGCTGCACCCCGGTGAACGCCTCGACCGCCCATCCTCCGACCACCCACCACGGAGCCGGGAACCCGGACATCAGCTCGGCCAGCTCCGTCGGGGTGAGCGGCGCCCAGTCGCCGTAGACGTCGCAGAACGCGACGTCCTCGGCCGTGGGTCGCCAGGCCGCCGCGTCGCTCACAGCCCGACGGTGGCGACGAGGGCGCGGTGGTCGCTGCCCGGGACGGTGACCGACTCGGTCCTCAGGGCGCGCATCCCCGAGCTCAGGAACACGTGGTCGATCGGCACCAACGACGGCACCGCGACTCCCAGCCTCGACACCTCTCCGGCGGCCGGCCAGGTGGGCTGCCACCGTGAGTCGGCCTGTGTCGCGGCGTCCTGGAAGCCGATGCCGACCAGCGTGCGCATCGGGAGGTGGTCCATGGTCGCGTTGAGGTCGCCGACGATCATCGTGCGCCGGGAGGTGGCGCGTGCCGCGTGCCGGAGCACCCCCTGGTCGAAGCGCCAGCCGGCGACGCTGCCGATCGGCGGGCGCGGGTGGGCGGCGATCAGGTGCACCGGTCCTGCGGGGGTGCGCACGTCCATCGCGTAGCTGCCGAACTGCGTGCCGAGCCGATGGACCTTGCGCAGCGGGTAGCGCGAGAAGACCATCGTCCCCGCGGGCCCCTCGTCCGCGGAGCCGGCCCGGTGGGTCAGCGCCTGGCCGAGCCCGGCCCCCTCGAGCCCGGCGAGGGCCTGGGGCGTGACCTCCTGCAGCACGACCACGTCGGCGTCGTCGGCGACGGCCACCTCGACGACCCGGGCAGTGCTGGCCTGGCCGAAGCGCAGGTTGGCGGTCATCACGTGCAGCCGGTCCGGGCCGGCGGCCTCGGCGGCCGGCGTCCCGACGTACGGCCCGCTGGCCCAGAAAGCGTGCAGGGCCAGGCCGGCCAGGGACACCACGACCAGCAGACGCGCGCTCCCCCGCCAGAACCCGCGACCGCGCCACCAAGTCAGCAGCAGGAGCGGCAGCGCCACGGCGTAGAGGAGCACGGCGTACGGCGTGAAGGCCACCAGGCGCACCCAGGTGCCACCGGGGAGGTCGAGGAGCCGGGCGGTCGTCAGCAGCAGCGCGGGCACGAGGACGAGGGTCGTGAGCACGCCGAGCAGGAGCCATCGCAGCTTCATGCCTCCACGCTAGGTCGTGGACGGGTCGTGGAACTCACACCGCGCCGGGGGCGGATGATTCGTCGCCCCGACCTCTTGACCGGTAGTGTCACCCGTGCTGGCCCCATCAGTTCTGCCTCGGGCCAGGCATCGCGTCATCCACCAAGCGCCGCGACCGGACCGAACCACGGTTCTCGGGTCGCGCCGGGCAGGACGACCCCCCACTAGCTTTCGGAGCACCTCACCCATGGCTTCCATGCCTACTTTCGCCGACCTCGGCGTGCCTTCCCCCCTCGTCGCGGTCCTCGCCGACGCCGGCATCACCGCGCCGTTCCCGATCCAGACCGCGACGCTGCCCGACTCCCTGGCCGGCCGCGACGTCCTCGGCCGCGGCCGCACCGGCTCGGGCAAGACCTATGCCTTCGTGCTGCCGGTCCTCGCCCGCCTCGCCGCCGGCAAGGGCAAGCGCCAGCCGGGCCGCCCGCGTGCCCTCGTGCTCGCCCCGACCCGTGAGCTCGCCAGCCAGATCGAGGCCGCGATGGCCCCGCTCGCCAAGGCGATGAACCTGCGCACGCTGACGATCTTCGGCGGCGTCCGGCCCAACCCGCAGATCCAGGGCCTCCGCAACGGCGTCGACATCGTCATCGCCTGCCCCGGCCGGCTCGCCGACCATGTCCAGACCGGCCACTGCGACCTCGGCTCCATCGAGATCACCGTGCTCGACGAGGCCGACCACATGGCCGACCTGGGCTTCCTGCCCGTCGTACGCCGGCTGATGGACAAGACCCCGAAGCAGGGTCAGCGGATGCTCTTCTCGGCCACCCTCGACGGTGGCGTCGACGTGCTGGTCAAGCGCTTCTTGACCAACCCCGTCACGCACAGCGTCGACTCGGCGCAGTCGCCGGTGTCGAACATGACCCACCACGTGCTGCACGTCAGCAAGGAGGGCCGCGTGCCCGTCCTCGCCGACCTCACGGCCGCGCCGGGCAAGAAGATCGTGTTCACGCGCACCAAGCACGGCGCCAAGGCGCTGGCCCGTCAGCTCAACGCCCGCGGCGTCCCCGCGGTCGAGCTGCACGGCAACCTGTCGCAGAACGCCCGCACCCGGAACCTCACCGCGTTCGGCAGCGGTACGGCGACCACGCTGGTCGCCACCGACATCGCGGCGCGCGGCATCCACGTGGACGACGTCAGCCTCGTCGTGCACGCAGACCCGCCGGTCGAGCACAAGGCCTACCTGCACCGCTCGGGCCGCACCGCCCGAGCCGGCAACGACGGCACCGTCGTCACGCTGATGCTCGACGCGCAGGTCAGCGACGTACGCGACCTGACCCGCCGTGCAGGCATCAAGCCAACGGTCACCCGCACCCAGCTCGGCGACGTGCTGCTCACGCAGATCGCACCGGGCGAGCGCACCTTCGTCGCGGAGGCCGACCGGCCGAAGCCCGAGCCGGCGCGTCCGGCCAACGGCGGCGGCGGCAACGGCGGCGTGCGCAACCGTCGCGGTGGCGCCCCCAAGAGCGGTGGCGGTCGTCGTCAGCCCGCCCAGGCCTCGGGTCGCGGCGGCTCGTCGGGACGCCGCTCCGGTGGTCCGTCCCGGGCGGCCGCGGGAGCCGGCGACGGTGGCAACCACAGCGCCGCGTCGTTCTCCTCCGCCCGCCGCGGTCGCTGACCCAGCCGCGAGAAGTCGTTGGTGTGCCGCCTCCCGGGGCGGCACACTCGTCTCACCATGAAGATCTGACACCGCCGCTCCGCCCGCACTCTCCGAACGGTGTCCTTCGTGCCCGCTGATCTCTCCGCCCTCTCCCCGCTCGTCGGTCGCGACCTGGCGATCACCTACGGCGACCGCGTCGTCCTCGACGGCGTCGACCTCCTCGCGCAGCCCGGTCGGCCGCTCGGCCTGGTGGGCGAGAACGGCGTCGGCAAGTCCACCCTGCTCCGGCTGCTGGCCGGCCTGGAGGCCCCGGACTCCGGGTCGGTGGATCGGCCGACCGACCTCGGCTACCTGGGCCAGGAGCCCGACTTCCCGCAGGGGGCAGTTGTCGGCGAGGTCCTCGACGCGGCGCTGGCTCCGCTGCACGACGCCGTCTCCCGGCTCGAGCAGCTCTCCGAGCGGCTGGACGAGCCCGGGACCGCCGAGGAGTACGACGAGACGCTGACCTGGGCCACCCTGCACGAGGCCTGGGACGCCGACCGTCGCGCCGAGACGGCTGCCGCCCGGCTCGGCCTCGGCGCGCTTGACCGGGACCGCCCGGTCACGGCCATGTCGGGCGGCCAGCGCAGCCGCCTCGCCCTCGCCGCGCTCGTGGTCCGCCGGCCCGCGTGCGTGCTCCTCGACGAGCCCACCAACCACCTCGACGACCAGGCCACGGAGCTCCTGGAGCAGTTCATCGTCTCGCTGCCCGGCGTCGTCGTCGCCGCCAGCCACGACCGGGCGTTCCTGGACGCCGTCTGCGCCGCGGTCGTCGACCTGGACCCGAGCCACCTCGGCGTGGACGGCGAGGGCGGCAACCGGTTCACCGGTGGTTACTCCGACTACCTCGCGGCCAAGCGGGCGGCGCGCCGCCGGTGGCAGCTGGCGTTCGAGGCCCAGCAGGAGGAGCTCGACGCCCTCCGCCTGGCCTCCTCGACGACCGCCCGACGCGTCGCGCACAACCGCGCGCCACGTGACGGCGACAAGTTCATCCACCACTTCAAGGGCCAGAACGTCGAGCGCACGATCAGCCGCCGGGTCAAGGACGCCGAGCGCCGGATCGAGGCGGTGGAGCGGGCGCGCATCCCGAAGCCACCGGCGCCGTTCGGTTTCCAGGGCGTGCTCGCGCCGTCCCGACTCAGGACCGGGCTCGCCGTGTCCGGGCGCGACCTCGCGGTCTCGGGGCGGTTGCACGTGCCGCGGATCGACGTACCCGCGGGAGGTCGGCTGCTGGTCACCGGACCCAACGGCTCGGGGAAGTCCACGCTGCTCAAGGTGGTCGCCGGCGAGCTCGCCCGCACCGGTGGCGACCTGGCCGTGCACGCCCGCAGGATCGGACACCTCCCGCAGGACGTCGTCTTCGCCCGGCCCGAACGCTCTGCCGCGGAGGTCTTCTCCGCGACCGGGTCGGAGGTCCCGCTCGGGGACCTCGGCCTGCTGCACCCACGCGAGGCGTCCCGGCCGGTCGGCCTCCTCAGCACCGGGCAGCAGCGTCGCCTCGGTCTGGCTCTGCTGGTGGCCCGTCGTCCCGACCTGCTGCTGCTCGACGAGCCCACCAACCACATCTCGCTCGCACTCGCCGACGAGCTGGAGGAGTCGCTGGCCCGCTCGTCGGGGACGGTGCTGGTCGCCAGCCACGACCGGTGGCTGCGGCGTCGCTGGGACGCTCCCGTCCTGGCCCTCGGCTGACGCGCAGGACCACCCGAAAGGACTATCCAGCCGACCTGTTCGACGGGGCACGGAAACCGGAAGGCTGTCGTGGACGAACCGCCCGTCGGCGCACACTTCAGACATGGCCGGGGGAAGAGTCGAACGTGATGTCGCGGTGCACCGCGTCCTGGTGCCGTGCGCCACCGCGATCATCGCGTGCACCTCGGTCCTGCTGCTGGTGTCGCTGACCACGCTCGACCGGGTGTCGACCGGCGCACTCACGATGCACGCCTTCGAGGTCGGCACGTCCGCCCTCTTCCTGACCGCCGGCCTCCTGCGCATCTCCCGCTGGCGAGTCACCACCGACCCGCACAGCGGCCTGCTCGCGGGCGCCATGATGGTGCTCGGCCTGCTGGCCCTGCCCGTCGACGACCTCACCGGCACCATGCCGCCGGCCGCCGTCGAGCCGGCGATCGACCTCGCGCTGCGGGCGCTCGGCACCGCGGTCTGCGTCGCGCTGGCCCTGCGGGCGATGACGGTCCACGACGACCGCTCACCGATCAGCTGGGTCCGCACCCTCATCGCCTCGGCCACGCTCGCCGTCGCCGGCCTGGGCGCCCTCGTCACCCTCTTCGCGGTCGCGCCGACCGACGTCAGCGGCCTGGCCCTGGTGCACAGCGCGGTCAACGTGCTGCTCGCCGGCGCCTGGGTCACGCTCGGGCTCGCGGCATCGCTGAGGGACACGAAGCAGCCCTGGGCGGGCCGGGTCGCCCCGCTCTACGCCTCCCTGGGCCTGGTCGAGCTGCTGCAGGGCCTCGACCAGCTCGACCCCGGGACCTGGTCCCTGCCGGCCGCGGCCCTGCTGGGCTCGGTCGCCACGATCACCGCGCACGCGGCGTACGTCGACCTGGTGGAGTCGGCCCGGTTCGCCTCCACGATCCGGCAGCGCACCGCCGAGATCAGCGCCCAGACCTCGGGCAAGCCCGGCACCGCACCGGCCAGCACCGAGCCGGTCGGCGACTTCGACGTAGCCCTGTGCGTGGAGACCGTGGTCGAGCAGCGCCAGGCCTCGGGCCAGGAGATCCGGCTTCGTGGTGGCGCCGGGTTCGCCCGCGCGCGGGCCGGCGACCTGACCGTGGCCCTGGAGAAGCTCCTGGTCAACGCGCACACCTACGCCCGGACCAGCCCCGTCACCGTGAACGTCGTGGCCATCGGGTCGCGCATCGAGGTGTCGGTCGCCGACCACGGCCCGGGCATGTCGGCCGCCGCGGCGGACAGCGCCTTCGGCTCCGCCGAGGCCGGTCGGGGCAGCGGCCTCGGCCTGCACGTCGCGCGCGCCCTCATGGAGCACAACGACGGTGACCTCGAGCTGCGCAACCGGATCGGCGGCACCACGTTCGTGCTCACCCTCCCCGCGGCCGAGGACCAGCACACGCCGCTCGTGATCCCCGCCTGGGACGCCCTTCCCCAGCACGCCTGAGCTTTCATCAATTCTGGGGATGCCGTCGCACCGCCACGGAGGCCATCCTGGAGCAGTCGACGGCCGAGGGATGGCTGGGGCCAGGGGGACCAGTCGAACTCCCGAGGCGACTCTCCTCCTTGGGCAGCCCACCGGTTCTCACAGGGCCTGACACACGACGGACTACCGGGACCCGAACGGGGGTCCGTCCGCACGCGTGTGCGCACGGACTGGTCCTATGACGCCACGTCGTGCTGGTGACCGCGTTGACCGAGCCGTTGCGGCTGGCGGCTGCGGCGAGCGGGTGGTGACCGGCGACCAGGAGCGACGGATCCTCGGAGCGGCCCGGCGCTCGGCCCTGGCCCGGCTGAGCGAGCGCAAGTCGCAGGTGCCGCGGTCACTCGGCGACGGGCACAGCGGCGCAGATCGTTAGCCGTGGCCACGTCGCCGAGGCGACCGTGAGGAGCCAGGTGCGCGGGGTGCTCACCAAGCTCGGGTGCGCTCCCTAGCCCTTGCGCTGGGTGATCGCCTCGGTGGCGGCGGGCAGGACCGCGTGCAGGTCGCCCACCACGCCGAAGTCGACGAGCTCGAAGATCGGCGCCTCGTCGTCCTTGTTGACCGCGATGATCGTCTTGGAGGTCTGCATGCCCGCCCGGTGCTGGATCGCCCCGGAGATGCCGTTCGCGACGTACAGCTGCGGGGAGACGGTCTTGCCGGTCTGGCCGACCTGGAACGCGTGCGGCATCCAGCCGGAGTCGACGGCGGCGCGGGAGGCTCCGACGGCGGCACCGATCGAGTCGGCGAAGCCCTCGACCTCGGAGAAGTCGCCGCCCGTGCCACGACCGCCGGAGACCACGATGGCCGCCTCCGTCAGCTCGGGACGTCCCGACGCCTTGCGGGGCTCGGACGCGGTGATCCGCGCACCCTTGGCCGCGTCCGAGATCGTCGCCGAGAACGCCTCCTCGGCGGCGGCGCCCTCGGACTGCTCCGGGGTGACGGCGTTGGGCTTCACGGTGATGACCGGGATGCCCTTGATGACCTTGGCCTGGACGGTGAAGTTGCCGGCGAACACGCTCTGCGTGGTGACCGGGCCCCCACCGTCACCGGGCGCGACGTCGACCGCATCGGTGATCAGGCCGGAGTCGATCTTGACGGCCAGCCGGCCGGCGATCTCCTTGCCCTCACCGCCGGAGGGGATCAGTACGGCGGCCGCGGAGGCCTTCTCGACGAGCTGTGCGAGCACCTCGGCCTTGGGGGCCACGAGGAACCCGGCGATGTCGGCATCGTCGACGGTGTAGATCTTCTCGGCGCCGTACGCCTTGAGGGGTGCGGTGTCGACCGTGCCGATGACGACCGCGGACGGCTCGCCGAGGCGGCGGGCGATCGTCAGCAGCTCGAGGGTCGGCTTGGTGACCTTGGCGACGCCGGACGATCGATCGATGTCGACGAGCACGAGAACTTCAGACATGTGTCAGCCAGCCCTTCTCAGATGAACTTCTTCGACGCGAGGAACTCGACCAGCGCGGTGGCGCCCGATCCGTCCTCGTCGGTGACGACCTCGCCCGCGGTGCGCGGCGGACGGGCCTCGGTGCCCTCGACGGTGCTCCAGGCGGCCGAGAGGCCGACGAGCTCGGCGTCGAGGCCGAGGTCGGCCAGCGACCAAGTCTCCAGCGGCTTCTTCTTAGCGGCCATGATGCCCTTGAAGGACGGGTAGCGCGCCTCGCCGGACTGGTCGGTCACCGACAGCACGAGCGGCAGGGTGCCCTCGACGGTCTCGGTGGCGGCGTCTCCGTCGCGACGGATCCTGACGGTGGTTCCCTCCACGGTGATCTCGGAGCCGAGGGTGACGGCCGGGACGCCGAGGCGCTCGGCCAGCATGGCCGGGACGACGCCCATGGAGCCGTCGGTCGAGGCCATGCCGCACACGACGAGGTCCCAGGAGGTGTCGCTGTCGATCTTCTTGACGGCCTCGGCCAGGACCAGCGAGGTGGCCAGCGCGTCTGAGCCGGCGATGGCGTCGTCGAGGACGTGCACGCCCTTGTCGGCCCCCATCTGCAGCGCCTTGCGGATCGCGTCGGTAGCCTGCTCCGGGCCGACGGTCAGCACCGTCACCTCGGTGTCGTCACCGAGCTTCTCCTTGACCTGCAGCGCCTGCTCGACGGCGTACTCGTCGAGCTCGGACAGCAGGCCGTCCACGCCGACGCGGTCGACGGTGTGGTCGGACTCGAAGTGCCGGTCCGCAGTGGCGTCCGGGACGTACTTCACGCAAACGACAATGTTCATGAGTTCACTGGCCCCGCGTGGGGCCCCTCCTGTGCGGTCGGGTGGGACTGAGGTTACCCGCGCGTAGCGCCGCGGGAAACCGGGTCCGGGGTGGAGTCAGTCACAAGGGAGAGAGCGCCCCGTTCAGGGCCGGATGATGCGGTCCAGCACCTTGCCCACGATGAGGTAGGCGATGGCGCCGATGCCCCAGTTGACCAAGGCGTTCTTGGTCGCCGCACCCTTGCCGTCGAAGGTGAAGATGCCCTGCTTGCGGCTGAACACGCCGAGGTCGAGCTGGTCGGCACCGTCGAGGACGAACCGCACGATTGCGTTGCCCTGGTTGGCC
>JBDSMW010000041.1:0-11010 GCA_039915665.1 Nocardioidaceae bacterium | reverse complement strand
ACGGTGATGATCCGCGGGGCGTGCAGCGACATCTCTTCGGGAGCGTCGATGGCCTCGGCCATCACCTCCAGGATGCTCATCCGGGCGTTCTTGGCCTGCGTCAGCGCCGCAGCGAGGACGTCGGCCGGGATGCCGTCGAGCTTGGTGTCGAGCTGGAGGGCGGTGACGAACTGCGGCGTGCCGGCGACCTTGAAGTCCATGTCGCCGAACGCGTCCTCGGCGCCGAGGATGTCGGTGATCGCGACGTACTCGAGCTTACCGTCGACCTCACCGGAGATGAGACCCATCGCGATGCCGGCGACGGGGGCCTTCAGCGGCACACCGGCCTGCAGCAGCGACAGGGTCGCGGCGCAGACCGAGCCCATCGAGGTGGACCCGTTGGAGCCCATCGCCTCGGAGAGCTGACGGATCGCGTAGGGGAACTCCTCGCGTGTCGGCAGCACGGGGAGGATCGCCCGACGCGCGAGCGCACCGTGGCCGACCTCGCGACGCTTCGGCGAACCGACCCGACCGGTCTCACCGGTGGAGTAGGGCGGGAAGACGTACTTGTGCATGTAACGACGCGACTTCTCCGGGGAGAGCGTGTCGAGCTTCTGCTCCAGCGACAGCATGTTCAGCGTCGTGACACCCAGGATCTGGGTCTCGCCGCGCTCGAACAGGGCCGAGCCGTGCACCCGCGGGATCACGCCGACCTCGGCGGACAGCGTCCGGATGTCGGTGAGCCCACGACCGTCGATGCGGACCTTGTCGCGCAGCACGCGCTCGCGCACCAGCTTCTTGGTCACCGAGCGGAAGGCCGCGCCGAGCTCCTTCTCGCGACCCTCGAAGTCGGCGCCGAGCTTCTCCAGCACGGAGTCCTTGATGTCGTCGGTCGCGGTCTCGCGCTCCTGCTTGCCGGAGATCGTGAGTGCCTTGGCCAGGTCGGCCGAAGCGGCCTTCTCGACCGCGTCGTAGGCGTCGTCCTCGTAGTCGAGGAAGATCGGGAAGTCCCGCACCGGCTTGGCGGCCTGCTTGGCCAGCTCGCTCTGCGCCTCGATCAGCTGCTTGATGAAGGGCTTCGCGGCGTCGAGGCCGCCGGCCACGACCTCCTCGGTCGGCGCCTGCACGCCGCTCGCAACGAGCTCGAAGGTGCGCTCGGTGGACTCCGCCTCGACCATCATGATCGCGACGTCACCGGTCTCGGTGACCCGCCCCGCGACGACCATGTCGAACACGGCGTCCTCGAGCTGGGAGTGCGACGGGAAGGCGACCCACTGGCCCTCGATAAGCGCGACGCGGACGCCACCGACCGGGCCGGAGAACGGCAGGCCGGAGAGCTGGGTGGACATCGACGCGGCGTTGATCGCGAGGACGTCGTAGGGCTGGTCGGGGTCGAGCGCCAGCACGGTGATGACGACCTGGACCTCGTTGCGCAGACCCTTCTTGAAGGTCGGGCGCAGCGGCCGGTCGATCAGGCGGCAGGTGAGGATCGCGTCCTCGCCGGGACGACCCTCGCTGCGGAAGAACGAGCCGGGGATCTGGCCCACGGCGTACATCCGCTCCTCCACGTCGATGGTCAACGGGAAGAAGTCGAAGTGGTCCTTGGGGTGCTTGCCGGCCGTGGTGGCCGACAACAGCATGGTCTCGTCGTCGAGGTAGGCGGTCACCGAACCGGCGGCCTGCCGGGCCAGGAAGCCCGACTCGAACTTGATGGTGCGGGTGCCGAACTTGCCGTTGTCGAGAATCGTCTCGACTGCGTAGATCTCGGGTCCCTCAGTCACAGGGGTCCCCTTTCTGTCTCGCGGAGCGATTCACGCGAGGGCGCCTTTTCCGCAGGTGTGGAAAAGGGGTGCCGGTCTTCGATCGAGGCCCGCGGGTCGACGGCGGTTCGCACGTCGCTCCCCGAGGGCCACTACCGAGGACCGGGCAGGACGTCCGCGGTCGCTCCAGTGGGTGAGTTTTCAGTTGTGCTGCTCTGGTCCAGACCCTAGTGCGGGGCCGGACGGAGACGAAGCAGGGGCGACCTCCCCAGCGTGTGCTGTGTGGGAGATCGCCCCGAGGCTCATCGGCGGAGGCCGAGCCGCTCGATGATCGAGCGGTAGCGGTTGATGTCTTCCTTCTGCATGTAGTTCAGAAGGCGCCGACGCTGACCGACGAGGAGGAGCAGACCACGACGGCTGTGGTGGTCGTGCTTGTGCTCCTTGAGGTGCTCGGTCAGGTGGCTGATGCGGTGCGTCAGCAGCGCGACCTGGACCTCGGGAGACCCGGTGTCGTTCGCGCCGGTGCCGTACTCGGCGATGATCTTCTTCTTGGTGTCTGCATCGGTGCCAGTGGACACACGCAGCTCCTCTCGGTGTACGTCGTTGCGCGGCGCGCCGGGGCCTGTTCACCCGGGCACTCTCGATCCGCGGCCGTTAGACGGCAACGCCGAAGACTATCAACGCCGACGAGGTTTCTCCGAATCGGCCGACGGGGACGACGACGGGGACGACGACGGGCTGACCTGCGGGACGGCGGCTTCCGGCGACGGCAGCGCCGCCGGGGGCACGACGGCGAGCGGACCGGTCGGCAGCGCGGGCGGACGGCTGGTGCTCCACGGGTCCCGGACCGGTTCCAGGCGGCCCTGCTCGCGGACGGGCAGCGGGAACACGTTGAACAGCTTCTGGTCGCCGTTGAACCAGGGGTAGGTCCGCACGGTGCTGCCCGCGTCGCGGTAGCTCCCGAGGTAGGGGTCCTGGTTGACCGCGAGCGGACGGCCCTTCTGGTCATAGAGCTGGACCCCGGTCAGCAGGTTGCCCTGGGCGTCGTAGGCGAACACGTTGCGGACGAGGTGGTTCCCGTCGCGCAGGCCGGGCGGGAACGACTGCCGGCCGTCGTTGTAGATGGACCCGTTGGAGAGCCGGTGGCTGTCCCAGGCCCCCGGGAAGCCGCCGAGCACGAGCGGGAGCGCGATGACGATGGCGAAAGTGTTCAGGGCGAGCAGGACCAGGCGTCCGAGCCACTGCTCGGGGGCGTGCACGTCGACCCAGAGGCGACCGGTCCCGACCAGGGCGCTGACCGCGACCGCGACCAGGAGCACCGCGACCCCGACGACCTGGTTGCCCAGCGACGGGACCACGGTGAGGTACTCGCTCGGGCCGAGTCCCAGGTCGAGCAGCTCCACGGCCAGCCAGGCCCGCAGCACCCACCACGCCGGGCGCAGGGCCGCAGCGACCCGCGAGCCCTCGACGCCCCAGGGGTGCCGAGCCGTGAGGCGGTCCCACTGCCGTCGGATGTCGTCAAGCAGCGACGTGACCTCCTCTGGGAACGGCTTCCCCGGCCGCCGCACCTTCCACCGGCGTGGACGGGCCTCCAGCCCGGCCGCGGCGCGCAGCTCGGCGGCGTAGGCGGCCGGGTCGCCCAGGTCGCCCCCGTGCTCGCTCACCCCCTCCGCGAGCCGCTCGGAGAGGTCGGCCTCCAGGCCCCCGAGCAGCTCCTCGCGCTCCTCCTCGGTGAGATCGGCGAGCCGCCCGCGTACGGCGGCGACGAACGCGGTGACCTCCGGACGGGTGTCGAGCTTGACGGTGTCCTCGTTCATCGTGCTCCCCCAGCTGTCGCGGTGGTGGTGGTCCGGTCGGTGTCGAGCAGGGCGCTGACGGTCCGCGCGAACGCCGACCAGTCCTCGCGCTGCTGCTTGAGCTGGGACCGGCCGCTCGTGGTGATGCCGTAGTACTTCCGGTGCGGGCCCTCGTCGCTCGGGACGACGTACGACGTCAGGGAGCCGCTCGCGTAGAGCCGGCGCAGGGTGCCGTACACCGAGGCGTCGCCGACGTCCTCGAGCCCCCCGGCTCGCAGGCGCCGGACCACGTCGTAGCCGTAGCCGTCCTCGTCGTCGACCACCGCGAGGACCGCGAGGTCGAGCACTCCCTTGAGGAGCTGGGTCGTGTCCATGCGGTGCACACTACCGCGGGATGCGCACTACCGTCGACCCACCGGACCGTCGAGGGCGTCTGCGAAGATGCCCGGATGCAGCAGAAGCTCGGCGTGTGCAACCTGTGCGAGGCGATCTGCGGGTTGGTGTTCACCCTCGACGAAGCCCCCAGCCAGCCGTCCGGCCTCCGCATCACCGACGTGCGCGGCAACCCCGACGACCCGCTGTCCCGGGGGCACATCTGCCCCAAGGCGGTCGCCCTGCAGGACGTGCACGAGGACCCCGACCGGCTGCGGAAGCCGGTCCGGAGGGTCGGCGACTCCTGGCTCGAGATCAGCTGGGGCGAGGCGCTCGACCTGGTCGCGGACAACCTGGCCAGGACCGTCAACGAGCACGGCCGGGACGCGCTGGCGATATACCTGGGCAACCCCAACGTGCACAGCCTGGGCTCGATGACGCACGGCACGGCGTTGGTGAAGTCGTTCCGGACCCGCAACAAGTTCAGCGCCACGTCCGTCGACCAGCTGCCGGCGCAGATGCTCGCCTACCTGATGTACGGCCACCAGCTGCTGCTGCCTGTGCCCGACCTCGACCGGACCCAGCACTTCCTGGTCTTCGGGGCCAACCCGATGGCGTCCAACGGAAGCCTGATGACGGTCCCCGACTTCCCGGCCCGGCTGCGCGCCCTCAAGAAGCGCGACGGCCGGATGGTCGTGGTCGACCCCCGCCGCACCGAGACGGCCAAGGTCGCCCACGAGCACCACTTCGTGCGCCCCGGCACCGACGCCTTCGTGCTGCTCGCGATGCTTCAGGTGCTGTTCACCGAGGGCCTCACCACTCCCCCGGCGTACGTCGACGGTCTCGATGCCGTGCGGACGGCCGTAGAGCCCTTCACCCCGGAGCGCGCCGAGGCGGCGTCGGGCATCGCCGCGGACGACGTACGACGGATGGCGCGGGAGCTCGCGGCGGCGGAGAGCGCGGCGGTCTACGGACGGGTCGGCGTCTCGACCCAGGAGTTCGGGCTGGTCGCGACCTGGGCCGTGCAGCTCCTCAACCTGGTGACCGGCAACCTCGACCGTGCGGGCGGCGTGATGCTGACCCGGCCGGCGGTCGACGCGGTTGGGCGCGGGCTGATCGGGCGAGGCCATCACGACGTGTGGCGCAGCCGGGTCCGCGACCTGCCGGAGTTCGGCGGCGAGCTGCCCGTCGCGGTGCTGGCCGAGGAGATCCTCACCCCCGGCGACGGCCAGGTGAAGGCGCTGCTGACGATCGCCGGCAACCCGGTCTCCTCCACCCCGGACGGCCGGCGGCTGGGCGAGGCCATCGCAGGCCTGGACTTCGTGGCGGCGGTCGACATCTACGTCAACGAGACGACCCGGCACGCCGACGTGATCCTGCCGCCCACCTCGGCCCTGGAGCGGGACCACTACGACCTCGTCTTCCACACCCTCGCGGTGCGCAACACGGCCCGGTTCACCCCGGCGCTGTTCGAGAAGCCCGCGGGGGCGATGCACGACTGGGAGATCTACCGCGAGATCGTGCTGCGCACCCAGAGACGGCTGACCTCCCGGAGGTCCCGCCGGGCCCGGCTCCGGCAGTCGGCGCGGTTGCGGGTCTCACCGACCCGCACCATCGACCTGCTGCTGCGCACCGGCCGCGACAAGCTCTCCGTCAAGCAGCTGAGCTCGGGGCCGGTCGACCTCGGCGCCCTCGAGCCCTGCCTGCCCGAGCGGCTGATGACGAAGTCGAAGCGGGTGCAGGCCGCGCCGCAGACGGTCCTCGACGACCTGGCCCGGCTCGACGCGGTGCCGGTGAACGAGGACGGTCTGCTCCTCGTCGGGCGACGGCACCAGCGCGACAACAACTCCTGGATGCACAACAGCCCACGACTGACCAAGGGCCGCGCGCGTCACCAGCTCTTCATGCACCCCGCCGACATGGGCCCGCGCGAGATCGCGGACGGCTCCGTCGTACGCATCGCCTCGGCCGTCGGCGAGGTGGAGGTCGAGGTGCAGGCCAGCCAGGACATGATGCCGGGCGTCGTGAGCCTGCCGCACGGCTACGGCCACCGGCAGCGGGGCGTGCGGCTGCGCGAGGCCGTCGAGCTGCCGGGCGCGTCGATGAACGACCTGACGGACCCCGCGGTCCTCGACGTCACCGGCAACGCCGTGCTGTCCGGCGTGCCGGTCACCGTCACCCCGCGCTGAGCACCGCCCGGACCGCGTCGCGCGCGGCCATCGGGTCGGCCGCGGACAGCGCCGCCTCGGCGGCGTGCTCGCAGGTGTCCATGGTGACCGCGGCGAGCTGCGCTCCGACGGGGCGTACGGCGGCGAGCGCCATCGACAACGACGAGATGCCCATGCCCACCAGGGCGACGGCCAGCATCGGGTCGGCGGCCGCCTCACCGCAGACGCCGACGGACTTGCCGGCCTGCTTGCCCGCCTCGGCGGTGATCGCGATGAGCTGGAGGACGGCCGGCTGCCACGCGTCCGTCAGGTGCGCGAGGTCGGTCGCCATCCGGTCCGCCGCCATCGTGTACTGCGTCAGGTCGTTGGTGCCGATCGACAAGAAGTCCACGACCTCGAGCATCTTCGGCGCGAGCAGGGCGGCGCTCGGGATCTCGACCATCACGCCGGCTTTGAGGCCGTGCGCACGGACCTGCGCCGCGAACTCGGTGGCCTCGGCCACCGTCGCCACCATCGGGGCCATCACCCAGGTCTCGGTGCCGGTGCGCTCGGCGGCCGCGGCGATGCCGGCCAGCTGGCGCTCCATCAGGCCCGGGTTGCCGAACGACAGGCGCAGCCCGCGCACACCGAGCGCGGGGTTCTCCTCGCCCTCGTGGGTCGCGAACGCGATCGGCTTGTCGGAGCCGGCGTCCAGCGTGCGGACCACCACGTAGCGGTCGCCGACGAACGGCGCCAGCACGTCGGAGTAGATGTCGGCCTGCTCGTCGACCGAGGGCTCGTCCTTGCGGTTCAGGAAGCACAGCTCGGTGCGGAACAGCCCGACCCCCTCGACCGGTCCCGCGCCGGCCGCGGCCGACGAGGTGCCGTCCGCGACGTTGGCCAGCAGCTTGACCGCAGTGCCGTCGGCCGTGCGCCCCGGGCCGGTCCAGCGGTCCAGCGCCTCGCGCCCCGCACGGGCCTCGGACACCAGGCGCGACGCCTCCTCGGCGTCGGGCTCGACGGACACCTCCCCCGTCGTACCGTCGACCAGCACGGGGGTGCCCTCGCGCAGCGTCAGGAGACCCGCGACCCCGACGACGCAGGGGATGCCCAGCTGGCGGGCGATGATCGCGGTGTGGCTGGTCGGGCCGCCCTTCTCGGTGAGCAGGGCGACGACCGTCGCGGCGTCCAGGCCGGCGGTGTCGGCGGGCGCGAGGTCCTCGGCCACCAGGACAGACGGACGGTCCGGACTGGGGACGCCCGGCTCGGGCTCCCCCACCAGCCGGGCGATCACCCGGCGCTCGATGTCGCGCAGGTCGGTGACCCGCTCGGCCATCAGACCGCCCATCGAGGTGAAGATGTCGGCGAACTGCGCGACCGCCCCGTCGAGCGCCACCAGCAGCGGGTCCCCGCCGTTCAGCCGCTTGCGCACGGCCGACCGCAGGCCCTTGTCCCGGGCCAGGCCGGCCGTCGCGGTCAGCACCTCGGCGGCGGCACCGTTCGCTTGCGCGGCCCGGGCCGTCAGCCCGTCTGCGGTAGCCGCCGACGCGACGTCGTACGCCGCGAGGGCCGACTCGGCATCGGCGAACCCGGCCTGCTCGAAGGCGGCGACGGCGAGGGGGGACACGGCCGCGGTGGCGACCACGACGGGCGCGTAGGCGACGCCGGGGACGACCGGGGTGCCGCGCAGGGCAAGGAAGGAGGACATGACCCGAGACTAGGCCGCGGGCCTCTTGACAGTCAACAGAAACGGGCGTAAAACAACAACAACAGAAATCATTACCACGGACTCACAGGAGGCTCGGTTGTACGCCGAGGAACGTCAGCAGGCCATCGCCGACCTGGTCGCCCGTCGCGGCCGGCTCTCCGTGAACGCTCTCGCGACGGAGTACGCCGTCACCACCGAGACCGTGCGCCGCGACCTCTCGGTGCTCGAGCGCGCCGGCATCCTGCGCCGGGTGCACGGCGGCGCGGTGCCCGCCTCCGCGCTGACCGCGCTCGAGCCCAAGGTCGGCGACCGCGACCTCGCGCACAGCGACGAGAAGGACCGGATCGCCAAGTTGGCCGTCGCCCTCCTCCCCCCGTCCGGCGGCAGCGTGCTCCTCGACGCCGGCACCACCACTGCCCGGCTGGCGATGATGATCCCCCGTGAGCTGCGGCTCACCGTGGTCACCAACGCGGTGCCGATCGCGGCGCGGCTGGCCGGCTCCCCCAGCGTCGACCTGCACCTGCTGCCCGGCCGGGTCCGGTCCACGACCCACGCGGCCGTCGGCGACGAGACCGTGGCGGCCCTCGAGCGTCTCCGCGCCGACGTCGCCTTCGTCGGCACCAACGGACTCTCCGAGACCCACGGCCTGAGCACCCCCGACCACGCCGAGGCAGCCGTCAAGCGCGCGATGGTCGCCGGCGCCCACCAGGTCGTGGTGCTGGTCGACTCCTCGAAGATCGGCCAGGAGCACATGGTCCGCTTCGCCCGCCTCGGCGACATCGACGTCGTGGTCACCGACGCCGGCATCGCCGACGCCGACCGCGCCGCGCTCGAGCGGCACGACGTCGAGGTCGTCATCGCATGAGCACGCGCACCGGCCTCGGCATGATCGTCACCCTGACGCCCAACCCCAGCATCGACCGCACGGTCGCGCTGGCGGGCGAGCTGGTGCGCGGTGCGGTGCTGCGCGCCGGGTCGGTCACCTCGCAGGCCGGCGGCAAGGGTGTGAACATCTCCCGGGCGGCCCTCGCCGCCAACGTGCCGACCATCGCCGTGCTGCCGGCGCGCAAGGACGACCCCTTCGTCGTCGAGCTGCTGCGCGACGGCGTCGACTGCCGGCCCGAGCTGCCCGCCGGCGCCGTACGCGTCAACCTGACCCTGACCGAGCCCGACGGCACCACGACCAAGGTCAACAGCCCCGGCTCCGTGGTCACCACCGCCGACCTGGACCGGCTCGCCGCCGCGGTCCGCCAGCGCTCGGCGAACGCCGCCTGGGTCGTCCTGGCCGGCTCGCTGCCGCCCGGCGCCCCGGACTCGTGGTACGCCGAGCTGGTGGCCAGCCTGCACGGCGGTCGGGCCCGGGTCGCGGTCGACACCTCCGGCGCCCCGCTCGTCGCCCTGGCCGCGGGCCTCGAGCAGCAGGCACCCGCCCTGATGAAGCCCAACGGCGAGGAGCTCGCGTCGCTCACGGGCGGCGACGCCGACCTGATCGAGGCCGACCCCGCCGCCGCCGCGACCGCCGCCCAGGTGCTCGTCGACCGGGGCGTCGGCGCGGTGCTGGCCACCCTCGGCGGGTCCGGCGCGGTGCTGGTCACCCCCGAGGGCGCCTGGCACGCGACTCCGCCGCCCACCATCGTGGTGAGCACCGTCGGCGCCGGCGACTCCAGCCTGTTCGGCTACCTGCTCGGCGACCTGCGCGGAGCGGCACCCGCCGAGCGCCTCCGCCTCGCCGTCGCCTACGGCAGCGCCGCCGCCGCTCTGCCCGGCACCACGATCCCGCACCCCGACCACACCCGACCCGACCTCGTCGAGGTCCACGAGCTCGCACACACACAGAACTGAGGAACCGATGACCGACATGATCACCCCCGAGCTCGTCCGTCTGGACGTCTCGCTGGGCAGCGACAAGACCGAGGTGATCGCGGCCCTCGCCCGCCTGGTCGCCGAGGCCGGCCGGACCACGGACCCGGACCAGCTGGCCACCGACGCCCTGGCCCGCGAGACCACGTCACCGACCGGGCTGCCCGGCGGCATCGCCATCCCGCACTGCCGCACCGAGGCCGTGCAGGTGCCCACCCTGGCCTTCGCCCGGCTGTCCCCCGGCACCGACTTCGGCGCCAAGGACGGACCGGCCGACCTCGCCTTCCTGATCGCGGCCCCGGCGGGCGGCGACGCCACCCACCTCAAGCTGCTCACCCAGCTCGCGCGGGCCCTGGTGAAGAAGGAGTTCACCGACGGGCTGCGCGGGTCGACCAGCGCCCAGGAGGTCGCCGACCTGGTCGCCGCAGTGGTGGCCCCCGAGGCCGCCGCCCCCGCGCCCGCCGCCTCGCCGGCACCCAGGGCGCCCGCTGCGCGTCGCTCGATCGTCGCCGTGACCGCCTGCCCCACGGGCATCGCGCACACCTACATGGCCGCCGAGGCCCTCGAGGCCGCCGCCGGCCGTGCTGGCGTCGACATCGCGGTCGAGACCCAAGGCTCCGCCGGCTCCACGCCGCTGGCCCGGGAGGTCATCGCCAACGCCGACGCTGCGATCTTCGCCGTCGACGTGGGGGTGCGCGACCGCGGCCGGTTCGCCGGTCTGCCGCTCGTCGCCTCGGGCGTGAAGCGCCCCATGGACGACGCCGACTCGATGATCGCCGAGGCCCTGCGCTACGCCGACGACCCGAGCGCCCCTCGCGTCGAGGGCAGCGCCGGAGGCGGGGCCGGCGCCGCGTCGTCGGCCCACACCGGTGGCGCAGGCGAGTCCTGGGGCCGCCGCACCCGTCGGGTGCTGATGACCGGTGTCTCCTACATGATCCCGTTCGTCGCAGCGGGCGGCCTGCTGCTCGCCCTCGGGTTCCTGTTCGGCGGCTTCGACATCGCCCTTGCCCCCGGAGTCAACGGCGCGCGCGTCTGCGCCGACCTGCCCTGGGCCGACGCGACCAAGTGTGCGGCCGCAGCCGCAGCCGGCGGTGACGGGGCCCACATCTCAGCGCTCGCCCTCGCTGCTGGCTGGGGTTCAGGGCTGAACTACCTCGGCGCCGTGCTGTTCGCGATCGGCGGGGCAGCCTTCGGCTTCCTTGTGCCCGCGCTCTCGGGCTACATTGCCTACGCCCTCGCCGGGCGTCCGGGTATCGCCCCCGGTTTCGTCGGTGGCGCCATCTCCGTCACCCTCGGCGCCGGCTTCATCGGTGGCCTGATCACGGGTCTGGTCGCAGGCGTGATCGCCCTGTGGATCTCGGGCTTCAAGGTGAAGCGCTGGCTTGCCG
>JBDSMW010000035.1:0-25929 GCA_039915665.1 Nocardioidaceae bacterium | reverse complement strand
CCCAGGTGGGCGGACCGATCTACGGACACTCGTAGCATGCGTGCCGATCGTTATGGCGGGGTTGGAACGCTCGCTGACTTGGCGATTTATCGAGTCGCCAATAGCCATCAAAGCAGGAGTGAGCTCGCTGATCCCGTTTGACGCGGCGTGCTTGTTACTTCGTCGCCGTAGCCACCTTCGAGCGGTAGTCATCGAGCAGCTTGATTGCGTCGCGAGCTGCCTCGCGCGGGACCTCGTGGCCGTCGAGTTGGGCCAACCATCCGAGGAGTTGGCGTCCGTCCACGAAGCGCACCCCGTCGACATTTGCGTTGCTCGGTAAGCCCGTACGAGCAGCGCCCCAAAGGACAACCGCGGCGGTGACCGTCACGGGTTTGGCGTTCGTTCGATGTCGCGCGCCGCTCTCTCGTTTGAGCAACGTACGGAGCACCCCCTCCGCCCGGAGCGCGGCCTTTCGTGAGGAGTCGGCCATAGCGGGGACGTCGCTGGCGGTGATCTGATTGCGCCACTTCGAATCGATGACGACCACCCCACCGTGGCGCGTCACGACGATGTGATCGATATCGCCGGCCTGAAGTTCGACGCTGTCGACCCAGCCCCAGATGATGCGCTTTCGCTTGGCACGTTGAAGTTCGCTGCGAGTGTTGTCCTCTCCCCAAGCGCCCCTCATCTGCCAGACGGCTTGTTGATCATGGGCTAGGAAGGCTGAGTTCACGAGGTGAAGTCCGGCGGCGATCAGCCCGGCGTGCGTGAGGCCGAGGATGTAAAGACGAAACGGCATAGGGATAGTCAGGAGAAGAAGGCTGCCGATGCCGCAGAGTGCGAGCACGCCTCCGGCGATCACTGTCACCACCATGACGTTTCGACGCATCCAGGCGTTACGTCGGCTCCTCAGCTGTCGCGCTGGATACGACGCGTTGCTGGTCATGTTCGCCCCCCTCGGTCTCGCGTCAGGAGTCAACAGGAAGGACTGCCCTAAAAGTCTGAATTTCGATAAACCGCACGTGCACAGTTGCTCGGCTGTGGCTCCGGCCCGTTAGAGGGTCAGATTCAGTAGCCAGAAAGGCCCGTCGCTGCGGGGAACCTGAAAGGATCCGAGTGTGGGCCCCGACGAGCGACTGCGTGAGCTTGCGATCAGGCACGCTGCGTTCGCATGGCTCGACAATCACCGTGCCGCCGGCAAAGAGACTTTCAGCCAGGAAGACACCAGCAACCTCACGCTGACCGGCGAGACGGTCAGACTCATGCCGACACAGCAAGGAATCTGGAAGCCCGGACAGCTCGCGGCTGCGTTGTCGATCAGAACAGTTTATCGCCCGGAAGGGTCTAACCGCCCCTACGACGACATCGTCGGGAGCGACGGCTTCTACCGCTACAAGATGCGCGGCAACGATCCGGACCACTATCAGAATCGTGCTTTGCGCCAGGCGATGCTCGAGCGCCTGCCGCTGATCTGGTGGTTGGGCGTGCAAGGCGGCGGATACAGCGCGCTCTATCCGATCTACCTCGCCGGCGAGGAGCGATCCGAGCTCCAGTTCGTCGTTGACATCGACGTGGTGCCTCAGCCCGACATCACCTGGCCATCCACCGCGCTTGAGCTCGACCCCTCGTACCGTCAGCAGCTCACCAAGCTCCGCCTGCATCAGCGTCCGTTTCGGGCAGCGGTCCTCCGGGCCTACCGGACGTCGTGCGCCGTCTGCTCCTTCCGGCACGGCGACCTTCTCGATGCCGCGCACATCCAAGAAGACGGAGCGGGCGGACGCCCGGTCGTCACCAATGGACTCACGCTGTGCAAGATGCATCACGCCGCCTACGACCGGCGGATCCTCGGAATCACGCCCGACTACGAGGTGCAGATCAACGCCGAGGTCCTCCACGAGGTCGACGGGCCGATGCTTCGCCACGGCATCCAGGAGTTCCACGGCAAGCGGCTGATGGTGCTGCCGGAGCGTCGTACGGAACGTCCCGATCGGTTGCTGCTTGACCAGAGGTTCCAGGCGTTCCTGAACGCAAGTTGATCCTGCCACCCTCGACCAGCCGATTCATTCCCCCACCAGTCCCCCACAACGTGACAAGAGCCAGCAGGGGTTATCCCGAAAACGACAAGAAACCGCAGGCTGAACTGCGGTTTCTCGTGGTGGAGCCAAGGGGACTCGAACCCCTAACCCCCTGCTTGCAAAGCAGGTGCGCTACCAATTGCGCCATGGCCCCCGGCTGCGCGCCGGTCAGGAACGGGTGACGTTGTCCGTCGCCTCGGCCCAGAGTGCCTGCTCGCGCTGTCCGGCCTTGGCCTTCTTGCTCGCGACGACGGCAGCGGCCGCAGCGAGGGCGACGAGGACGATCTTCTTCATCTCCGGGGTTCCTTTCGTGTGCGACCGACGACTCTACCAATCGGGACGAGGCGTCCGCGCGCTGGTCCGGTCGCGGCCGAACGGCCACAACCTGGCACGAGATTCGCCAGCTTCCCTCGCCGCGGGCGAGCGCGTGTCACCCTGGAAACTGGAGGGAGCGCGGATGCGGACCAGACTTCTCGTTGCGGGCGCGGCGCTGTTGGGCGCCGTGTTCGTCGTCGTGCTCCGGCTCCCCGGCATGAGCGACCTCGCGGTGCTGCTGCTGAGCAACCTCGGCCAACTGCTGGCCGCCGCTCTGGCGTCCGTCGGCTGCGCGGTCGCCGCCCGTCGTACGCACGACCAGCGCCGCCACGCCTGGTGGTGGCTGTCGGCCGGTACGGCGTCGTGGGCGGCCGGCCAGCTGGTGTGGAGCTTCTACGAGGTCGTCCTGGGCCGCGAGGTGCCGTTCCCGTCGTTGGCCGACGTCGGCTTCCTGCTCTTCCCGGTGTTCTCAGCGATCGGGCTGGTGATCTGGCTCGGCAGCCAGAGCGACCAGCTGATGGCCCGCGGGCGCGATGTCCTCGACGGGCTGATCATCGCCTTCTCGTTGCTGATCGTCTCCTGGGTGACCGCGCTCGGGTCGGTCGTGGCCGGAGGTGGCAGCTGGGTGCCGCTGACCCTGTCGTTGGCCTATCCCGTCGGCGACCTGATCCTCGGCACCCTGGTGCTGCTCGCCCTGGCCCGGGGTGCCGCGTCCGAGCGAGCCACCCTCGTGGTGCTCGCAGCCGGCCTCGGTGGGCTCGCCATCGCCGACAGCGCGTACGTCTACCTGGTCAGCCAGGAGCTCTACTCCTCGGCCGACCTGATCAGCAGCGGCTGGGTGATCGGCTTCCTGCTGGTGGGCACCGCCGGGCTCACCGTGCGGGCCGAACCGGTGCACGTCGCCCGGCCGGTTTCCGCTCGCACCGGTCCCACCGTCGTCCGGGAGCAGTCCTCGCTGGTGCTGTCCCTGCCCTACCTCCCGCTGCTCGGTGCGGTGGTCGCGTTGATCGAGAACCGGATCAACGGCGCCACCACCCCGACCGTCAACCTGCTGCTCGGCGGCAGCCTGGTGCTGCTGGTGCTGACCCGCCAGTTCCTGGCCGTCACCGACAACCAGCGGTTGCTCGTCGCCCTGAGCGTGGCCCGTGACCAGCTCGAGCACCAGGCGCTGCACGACCCGCTGACCGGGCTGGCCAACCGCGTGCTCTTCGCCGACCGGCTGGACCGGGCGTTGCTCCAGCCGGAGCCCGACGTCAGCGTGCTCTACTGTGACCTCGACAACTTCAAGCTGGTCAATGACGAGCTCGGCCACGAGGCCGGCGACCTGCTGCTCCGCGGCGTCGCCGCCCGGCTGCTCACCTGCGTGCGCGCGACCGACACCGTCTCCCGGCTCGGCGGCGACGAGTTCGCCATCCTGCTCGAGCGCTCCGGCGACGCCGTACAGGTGGCCGAGCGGGTGGTCGCCGTGGTGCAGGAGCCGATGGAGGTTGTCGGCAGCACCGTGCGTACGACGATCAGCGTCGGCATCGCCCACCACGGCGGGGGTCTGACCGCCCTCAACGAACGACGCGCGCCCGTCCACCGCCGACGCGGCCACGGCCTGCCCGAGGATGCCGCCGACGCGGAGCACCGCGAGTCCGCCGCCCAGCAGCTGCTCCGCAGTGCCGACAGCGCGATGTACACCGCGAAGAGCGCCGGCAAGGGCCGGGCCGTGTTCGCGGACACCCCGGACGACGAGTCCCAGCCGACCACCGTCGCCGGCTGAGCCAGAGCCGGCCGCGGAGCACCGAGCCCCGCCGGCACCGGAGTGCGAGCGGGGCGTGATTCGTCGGTTCGTGGTGGGCCTAAGAGGACTTGAACCTCTGACCTCTTCCTTATCAGGGAAGCGCTCTAACCGTCTGAGCTATAGGCCCGGGTGGCTGCGCGGAGCGAGCCGACGGGAGAGATTACCCCATCGGAAGGACCCCGCCCAAACCAGATCGGCCGGGTGACCGACCGGTGGAGCGGAGCCTCAGCGCTCGTCCTCCGCGAGGGTGACCTCGATGCCCCCGAGGAGCGCGGCGGCGAGGTTGTAGAGGAAGGCGCCGAGCGTCGAGATCGCGGTGATCAGCACCACGTCGACGACGGCGACGATCATCGTGAAACCGAGGACCCGGCTGGTGCCGACGTAGTCCTGCACGTCGAAGGTCTGGGCCGCATCGCCGCCCAGGACGTCCCCGACGGTCTTGTTGATCGAGTCCCAGACCCCGGCCGCGCCGAGCACCGACATCACCACGGCCACGGCGACCACGGTGACGATGCCGAAGGCGATCGACAGCAGGAACGAGGTCTTCATGACCGACCACGGGTCGAGGTGGACCAGCCGGAGCCGGGCCTTGCGGGTGCCCTTCGGCCGGGCCGTGGACCGGGTGGGCGTGGGGCTCGACGAGCCGCTCGACGGCCGCGGTCCCGAGGTGCCCGGGCGCCGCGACGACTCGCCTGTGGTGGGGCGGGCGGTCGCGGCCGTCGCGGACTGCACGGCGCTCCCGGCCGCCGCGACGGCCGTGGACACCCGGTCGCTCAGCGGTCGCTTTCCCGTGTCGCCGTTGGACTCCGCGGCGTGCGACGGCCCCGAGAGGCTGCGTCGCGGCGCCAGCGGCGTGTCGTCGGCACGTCGGTCAGCCATCAGGACTCCTCGTTCTCGCCAGCGGGGTCAGCGTCGTCGACCGGGTCGTCGGACGGCACGTCTGCCTCGATTGTCGCATCCGGGGCCCGACCGGCGTCCGAACCCGTCTCGACGGGCTGGACCGCGTCGTCCGGGGCGCCGCCGGCGGCCTCGACCGCCTCGTCGACCGCGTCGTCGATCTCGGTGGCGCGCTCCACGCTGCGTGCGACCACGGAGACTCCGTCGCCCTTGGTCACGCCGACGAACTTGACGCCCTTGGTGTCGCGACCGGTCGGCCGCAGGTGCTCGTCGATCGCGCTGCGGGTGACCTGGCCGGACTGCTTGATGGCCAGCACCTCGTCGCCCTCGACGACGATGAACGCGCCGACCAGGCTGCCCCGGTCGTCGTCCTGCTTCATCGCCTTGATGCCGATGCCGCCACGCGACTGGATGCGGTAGTCCGAGATCCGCGAACGCTTGGCGAAGCCGCCGTCGGTGATCGTGAAGACGTACTGCTCCACCACGTCGGGCAGCTCGCCCGGCGCCGTCGACTCGCCGGCGTGCTCGGCCTTGTCGGCCGCGGCCTCCTCGGCCGCCACCTGCTCGGCCCGGATCACCGACATCGACAGCAGCTGGTCGCCCTCGCGGAACTTCATGCCGGTGACACCGGACGTGGCCCGGCCCATCGGCCGCAGCTGGTCGTCGGTCGCATGGAAGCGGATCGCCTGTCCCTTGCGGGACACCAGCAAGATGTCGTCGCCGCTGTCGACCAGCTCGGCGCCGATCAGCTCGTCGTCGTCCTCGCGGAAGTTGATCGCGATGACGCCGGCCTGCCGGGGGCTGTTGTAGTCACCCAGCCGGGTCTTCTTGACCAGACCGTTGCGGGTCGCCAGCACGAGGTACGGCGCCTGCTCGTAGTCGCGGATCGCCAGCACCTGCGCGATGTCCTCGTCGGGCTGGAAGGAGAGCAGCCCCGCCACGTGGCCGCCCTTGGCGTCGCGGGACGCCTCCGGCAGGTTGTAGGCCTTGGTGCGGTAGACCCGGCCGGCCGTCGTGAAGAACAGCAGCCAGTGGTGGTTGCTGGTCGCCATGAAGTGCTCGACGACGTCGTCACCGCGCAGCGTGGCACCGCGCACGCCCTTGCCGCCACGCTTCTGGGTGCGGTAGAGGTCGGCGCGGGTGCGCTTGGCGTAGCCGCCCCGGGTGATCGTCACGACGAGGTCCTCGTCGGGGATCAGGTCCTCCATCGACAGGTCGCCGTCGGCCGGGATGATCTGGCTGCGCCGCTCGTTGCCGAACTTGTCGACGATGGCGGTGAGCTCCTCGGAGATGATCTGCCGCTGGCGCTCCTCGCTGGCCAGGATCGCCTGGTACTCCGCGATCTCGGCCTCGAGCTCGGCCAGCCGGTCCAGGATCTTCTGCCGCTCGAGCGCCGCGAGCCGGCGCAGCTGCATCTCCAGGATCGCGTTGGCCTGCAGCTCGTCGATGTCGAGCAGCGCCATCAGGCCGCCGCGGGCCTCCTCGACGTCCGGGCTGCGCCGGATCAGGGCGATGACCTCGTCGAGCTGGTCGAGCGCCTTGACCAGGCCGCGGTAGACGTGGGCCTGCTCCTCGGCGCGACGCAGCCGGTAGCGCGTGCGCCGCTGGATGACCTCGACCTGGTGGGCCACCCAGTGCGAGACGAACTGGTCGAGGGTCAGGGTGCGGGGCACCCCGTCCACGAGGGCCAGCATGTTGGCCGAGAAGTTGGTCTGCAGCTCGGTGTGCTTGAGCAGGTTGTTCAGCACGACCCGGGCGACGGCGTCGCGCTTGAGCACGACGACCAGGCGCTGCCCGGTGCGGCCCGAGGAGTCGTCGCGTACGTCGGAGATGCCCTGCACCTTGCCGCTGATCGCGAGGTCGGCGATCTTCTCGGCCAGGTTGTCGGGGTTGACCTGGTAGGGCAGCTCGGTGATCGAGATGATCGTCCGGCCCTTGGCGTCCTCGTCGATGTCGACGACCGCGCGCATGGTGACCGAGCCGCGCCCGGTGCGGTACATCTGCTCGATGCCCTGCGTGCCGACGATCAGCGCACCCATCGGGAAGTCCGGGCCCTTGACCCGCTCGAGCAGCGCCGCGAGGAGCTCCTCGCGGGTCGCGTCCGGGTGGTCGAGTGACCACTGGACGCCCTCCGCGACCTCGCGCAGGTTGTGCGGCGGGATGTTCGTGGCCATCCCGACCGCGATGCCGGCCGACCCGTTCACCAGCAGGTTCGGGAAGCGCGCCGGCAGGATCGTCGGCTCCTGCGAACGCCCGTCGTAGTTGGGCGTGAAGTTGACGGTGTCCTCGTCGATGTCGCGGACCATCTCCATGGCCAGCGGCGCCATCCGGCACTCGGTGTACCGCATGGCTGCGGCGGGGTCGTTGCCCGGCGAGCCGAAGTTGCCCTGCCCGTCGACGAGCGGCGCCCGCATCACCCACGGCTGCGCGAGCCGGACGAGGGTGTCGTAGATCGCGGTGTCACCGTGCGGGTGATACTGCCCCATCACGTCACCGATGACGCGCGAGCACTTGGAGAAGCCGCGGTCGGGCCGGTAGCCGCCGTCGTACATGGCGTAGAGCACGCGCCGGTGCACCGGCTTGAGGCCGTCCCGCACGTCGGGCAGCGCACGACCGACGATCACGGTCATCGCGTAGTCGATGTAGGACCGCTGCATCTCCACCTGGAGCTCGATGGGCTCGATGCGCCCGTTGTTGCCCGGCTGCCCGAACTCGATGGTGTTGTCAGTCACGTGAGTCACTTTCTGTCGCCCGTTCTCGAGACGCCTCGCGCTGCGCGCTCGGCTCCTCGACCAACGGGGGAGGTCAGATGTCGAGGAAGCGGACGTCTTTGGCGTTGCGCTGGATGAAGGAACGACGCTGCTCGACGTCCTCCCCCATCAGCACGGAGAACATCTCGTCGGCCTGCGCCGCGTCCTCGAGGGTCACCTGGAGCAGGAGCCGGTTGTCCGGGTCCATCGTGGTCTCCCACAGCTCGTTGGCGTTCATCTCGCCGAGACCCTTGTAACGCTGGATCGCGTTCTCCTTGGGCAGCTTCTTGCCCGACTCCTGGCCGGCGCGGACCACCGCGTCCCGCTCTGCGTCTGAGTAGACGAACTCGTGCTCGGCCGGCTTGTTCCAGCGGAGTCGGTAGAGCGGCGGCTGCGCGAGGTAGACGTAACCGTGCTCGATGAGCGGCTTCATGAAGCGGAACAGCAGGGTCAGCAGCAGGGTGCGGATGTGGTGACCGTCGACGTCGGCGTCGGCCATCATCACGATCTTGTGATAGCGCACCTTCTCGATGTCGAACTCTTCGTGGATGCCGGTGCCGAGTGCGGAGATGATCGCCTGCACCTCGGTGTTGGCCAGCACCTTGTCGATGCGGGCCTTCTCGACGTTCAGGATCTTGCCGCGGATCGGCAGGATCGCCTGCACCCGCGGGTCGCGACCTTGCCGCGCCGAGCCCCCGGCCGAGTCACCCTCGACGATGAAGATCTCGCACTCCTCGGGGTTGGTCGACTGGCAGTCGGCCAGCTTGCCGGGGAGACCCCCGCCGCCGAGCAGACCCTTGCGGCTACGAGCGAGCTCGCGAGCCTTGCGGGCGGCCACCCGGGCGTACGCCGCGGCCTGCGCCTTGCGCACGATGTCGCGGCCCTCGGCGGGGTTCTTGGCGAACCAGTCGCCGAGCTGCTCGTTGACCACGCGTTGCACGAAGCCCTTGGCCTCGGTGTTGCCGAGCTTGGTCTTGGTCTGGCCCTCGAACTGGGGCTCGCCGAGCTTGATCGAGATGATCGCGGTGAGACCCTCGCGGACGTCACCGCCGTCGACGCGGTCCTCGGGCTTCTTCATGAGGTTCCACTCCTGGCCCCAGTTGTTCACCAGGGACGTGAGCGCGGAGCGGAAGCCCTCCTCGTGGGTGCCGCCCTCGTGGGTGTTGATCGTGTTCGCGAAGGAGTGCACGGACTCGGTGTAGCTGCTGGTCCACTGCATCGCCATCTCGAGACTCATGCCGCTGTCGGGCAGCTCGGCCGAGAAGTCGATGACCGTGGGGTGCGACGGCGACTTCGAGCGGTTGAGGTGCTCGACGAAGTCGACGAGACCGCGCTCGTAGCAGAACCGGTGCTCGATGACCCCGCCGTCGATGGTGGTCTGGTCGGTCGCGCCGTCGGAGGGGTCACCCACGGCACCCTCTGCGTCCAGCGTGCCGGCCGCCATCGCGTCGGCCACCCCCGCCATGTGCGAGCGCTCGTCGCGGACGATGATCTCCAGGCCCTTGTTGAGGAAGGCGTACTCGCGGAGCCGGTTGGAGATCGTCTCCAGTGAGTAGGTCGTCGTCTCGAAGGTGTCCTCGCTGGCCCAGTAGGTGACCGTCGTGCCGGTCTCCTGGCCGGGCTCCATGGCCTCGAGCTGCTCCAGGGAGCCGTCGGGCACACCGTGGCTGAAGGTCTGGCGCCAGTGGTGGCCGCGGTTGAAGACGTCGACCCGGAGGCTGCTGCTCAGCGCGTTGACGACCGAGACACCGACGCCGTGCAGGCCGCCGGAGACCTTGTAGCCACCACCGCCGAACTTGCCGCCGGCGTGCAGCATGGTCAGTGCCATCGTCACGGCGGGCATGTCCTGGCCAGGTGCAGTGTCGGTGGGGATGCCGCGCCCGTTGTCGTCGACCCGGACGCCCCCATTCTCCTGCAGCGTCACCGAGATGCTCGTGCAGTAGCCGGCCAGCGACTCGTCGACCGAGTTGTCCACGATCTCCCACACCAGGTGGTGAAGACCGCGCTCGCCGGTCGACCCGATGTACATGCCGGGACGCTTCCGGACCGCCTCGAGCCCCTCGAGCACCTGGATCGCGGAGGCGTCGTACTTGCCCTCCTCGACCGCGTGACCCTCGCCCATCGGCGCCAGGGCAGCGGCGGCCTCGGCCACCTGCTCGGCGGGGATGTGGGTCTCGGGAGCCTCTGCTGCGGTGCTGTGGGTGCTGCTTGCCGGGGGCGTGCTGGCGGGCATCTCTTCAGCCACGAGCCATCCTCTTCAGGTCTGCAGACATGACGATGGTCGACCCCTGGAACGAGGATGCGACCGTCAGCCACTGTACCCCCTGAGGGCCCGAATTCGACGTCGGTGATCCCCAGCTGGGGGTGTTCGACGCCCTGGAAGGGCGATTCTCGGCCTCACAGGGTGGTGTGGAGGGCTGCGCAGGGGCCTTTTCTAGTCCCTGTACCGACCTGGGTGCCGCAGATCGGCCTGGACGGCCCGCAGCGGGAGCGGTCGCCGGACGCCGTTCAGCCGTAGGTGTCGCGGGGTCCGCGACCGTCCCGGACCGACCGGAGCCCGCGCTTCCAGCTCGGTCCCTGCGGCCCCAGCACCTCGATCGCGAGCACGGTCCCGTCACCCAGCTCCTCGTTGAGCCGGCGCACCACGGTGGGGCCCAACAGCTTCATCTGGGTGGCCCAGGCGGTCGAGTCGGTCCGGACCACGAGCTTGGCCTCGCCGAAGGCCTCGGGGGTGCAGTGCTGCGCCACCTCCTTGCCGACCAGGGTGTCCCAGCGGGAGAACACGCCGTGCACCCGGACGTCGGTGCCCCAGCCCTGCTCGGCGATCAGCCGGCCGATCGTGGAGTCGAGCAGCTGCGGGTCGCGCTCGTCGGGGTGCGCCCCGGACGCCTGTGGGTCGACGCGGCGGCTCGGGGGCCGGAACTTCGAGGGCTGCCCGTCCCGGCGGCCGGCGGCCTTCCGGCGGGCCCCCGGTGCCAGGGAGCGCGCGATGCTGCGGGCCAGGTCGAGCCCGCCGTCGTCGTGGGGCTTCTCCTGGGGCGGCTCGGGCGGGGTCTCCGGCTCGTCAGGCGACACCGGGGAGCACCTTCCCGTCGACCACGTCGATGCGGGTGCCGTTCAGGATCGCGGGTACGTCGTCCGGCACCGCCGCGGTGACCAGCACCTGCTCGGCCCCGGCCACCAGCTCGGCCAGCTTCTCCCGGCGCTCGGTGTCGAGCTCGGCGAACACGTCGTCGAGGATCAGGATCGGGTCGTCGCCTCCGGCCCGGAGCAGGTCGTAGGACGCCAGCCGCAGCGCGAGCGCCATCGACCAGGACTCTCCGTGCGACGCGTAGCCCCTGACCGGCAGCGGGCCGATCGCGAGCGCCAGGTCGTCGCGGTGCGGTCCGACCAGGCTGATCCCCCGGTCGACCTCCTCGTCACGACGTCGCTCGACCTCGGCCAGCAGCGCGGCCGTCAGGTCGTCCCGGTCGGGCGCCGGCTCCGGCAGCTCGAAGGACGGCTTGTAGTCCATCGTCGCGTCGCTGCGGGTGGCACCCTCGGCGACCGCCTCGTAGCTGGCGGTGACGTACGGCCGCAGGTCGTCGACCAGGACCAGGCGGGCCGAGAGCAGCTCGGCGCCGGTGCGGGCCAGGTGGGAGTCCCAGACGCCCAGGGTCGACAGCGCCGACTCCGTGCTGCGTCCCTGACGGCGCGCGATGCCGGCGGTCTTGAGCAGGGAGTTGCGCTGCTTGAGCACCCGGTCGTAGTCCGAGCGCACCCCGGCGAAGCGCGGCGCGCGCTGCACCAGCAGGTCGTCGAGGAACCGGCGACGCTCGGACGGGTCTCCCTTGACCAGGGCGAGGTCCTCCGGGGAGAACAGCACGGTGCGCACCAGGCCGAGCAGCTCGCGGGCGCGGGGGAGCGGCGAGCGGTTCACCCGGGCCTGGTTGGACCGGCCCGGGTTGATCTGCACCTCGAGGAGAGCCTCGCGACCGTCCCGCACCACGGCGGCACGGACGACGGCGTGGTCCGCGCCGAGCCGGACCAGCGGCGCGTCACCCGCCACACGGTGGGACGCCAGGCGAGCGATGTAGTCGACCGCCTCGACGAGGTTCGTCTTCCCCTGCCCGTTGCGTCCGACGAAGGCCGTCACGCCCGGGCCGAGGGAGACCTCCGCCTCCGGGTACGACCGGAAGTCGTGCAGCGACAGGTGGGAGACGTGCACTTAGGCCTGGTCGCCGCCGGGCGGCGCGCTGGTCTTCGTGGCGTGGCCCCCGAACTGGTTGCGCATCGCCGCGACCGCCTTCATCGCCGGGCTGTCGTCCTGGCGCGACACGAACCGGGCGTAGAGCGCGGCGGTGATGGCCGGGGTGGCGACGGCGTTGTCGATGCCCGCCTCGACGGTCCAGCGACCCTCGCCGGAGTCCTCGGCGTAGCCGGCTATCTGGGAGAGGGCGTCGTCGTCGTCCAGCGCCGCGACCAGCAGGTCGAGCAGCCACGAACGGATGACGGTGCCCTCGCGCCAGGAGCGGAACACCTCGGTGACGTTGTCGACCTCGTCGACGGCGCGCAGCAGCTCCCAGCCCTCGGCGTACGACTGCATGATGGCGTACTCGATGCCGTTGTGAACCATCTTGGAGAAGTGCCCGGCGCCGACCTTGCCGGCGTGCACCCAGCCGAACTCGCCCTCGGGCTTGAGCGCGTCGAAGATCGGCTGCACGATCTCGATGTTCTTCGGGTCGCCGCCGGCCATCAGCGCGTAGCCGTTCTCAAGACCCCACACGCCGCCGGAGACGCCGCAGTCGACGAAGCCGATGCCCTTGTCGGACAGCAGCTCGGCGTTGGCCTTGTCGTCGGTCCAGCGCGAGTTGCCGCCGTCGATGATGACGTCCCCCTCGGAGAGCAGCTCCTTGAGCGCCAGGACGGTCTCCTTGGTGGGGTCGCCCGCGGGGACCATCACCCAGACGACCTTCGGGGAGGGCAGCGCCTCGACCAGCGCCTCGAGACTCTCGACGTCGCTGACGTCGGGGTTGCGGTCGTAGCCGACCACGGTGTGCCCTGCACGGCGGATCCGCTCGCGCATGTTGCCGCCCATCTTGCCGAGCCCGATCAGACCGAGGTCCATGTCCGCTCCTGTCTACGCGACGGGGCACCCAGCCCGACCGCACCGTTGTTTGAGCCCTACGAAAGCAGACGCCTCGGCATCAGCAGGTAGCGGAAGTCGCCGTCCACGTCGCCGTCGAGGCTGCTCGCGCCGGACATCACCGCGGGCTTCGAGGCCTGGGTGAAGGCGAGCTCCACGACCGGGTCCTCGATGGCGGTCAGACCGTCGAGCAGGAACTGGGGGTTGAAGCCGGTCGTGATGTCCTCGCCGGTGACGACGGCCTCGATCTGCTCGGTCGCCAGGGCCTCGTCGCCGCTGCCGGCGTCCAAGGTCAGCACGCCCTGCGCGAACGCGAGCTGCACGGCTGTGTTGCGCTCGGCGACCAGGGATACCCGCTTGACCGACTCGACCAGGGTGGCCCGGTCGACCCGCGCCACCGTGCCGTGCTCGGCGGGGAAGAGCGTGCGCACCTTGGGGAACTCGCCGTCGAGCAGGCGGGTGGTGGTCCGGCGGACGCCGCCGCCGGCCGCGCCCTCGAAGCCGATGATGCCCTCACCGGCGCCGGAGGACGCCAGGGCGATCGTCACCTCGGTGCCGGAGGTCAGGGACTTGGCGGTGTCGGCGAGCACCTTGGCCGGGACCAGCGCGGCGACCGACACGTCGGTGGCCCCCGGGTCCCACTGGAGCTCGCGCAGGGAGAGCCGGAACCGGTCCGTGGCCAGCAGCGAGATCGCCGAGCCCTCGATCTCGATCCGGACGCCGGTCAGCACCGGGAGCATGTCGTCGCGTCCGGCGGCGGTGACCGCCTGGGCCACCGCGTTGGCGAAGAGGTCGCTGCGCACCGTGCCGGTCGCCTGCGGCATGTCCGGGAGGGTGGGGTACTCCTCGACCGGCATGGTCTGGAGGCTGAACCGGGCGGAGCCGCAGGTCAGCGACACCTTGGTGCCCTCGATGGTCATCTCGACCGGCTTGTTGGGCAGGCTGCGGCAGATGTCGGCGAGCAGCCGGCCGGAGACGAGCGCCTTGCCCTCGTCCTGCACGGAGGCCGGCAGGGTCGCGCGGGCCGAGGTCTCGTAGTCGAACGTGGACAGCTGCAGGCCGTCGCCGCCCTCGACCGTCTCGATCAGCAGGCCGGCGAGCACCGGGACGCTGGGACGCACCGGCAGGCTGCGCGCCGCCCAGGCGACGGCGTCGGCGAGCACGTCGCGTTCGACGGTGAACTTCACTGGTCTCCTCCAAGGCTGCGGATCTCGCCGGTGGTGCGCACGGCTGCACCGGCGAGCGGGTCGCCGGTGTTCCGGGGTGTGCATCCTGCCACGCACGTCGTGCGGACGGCAGAGGGCGTCACGAAGTTGTCGTTCATCCAGCTGGTCCGTCGAGGCACCGAGACTGCGTTGTCCCCAGGGAGAGGCCGGGGGAGACGTTGGTGATCGATCTGTCCGGTTGAAGGTCAGTAGTGTTAGCAGGTGCGGTGGATACTGTGGACAACCGCCGTGTTCGCAGGTCAGAGCCGGTTTGTTCGTCCCGCGGCCCTGTGTACGACGGTGGTGTCAACCGCCCAGGCCTGGGGGCGGCGGGTCGTCGTACGAGAACGGCGTGTGAGTTGTGCACAGGCTGTGCCCAGGTGAACGACACGAACGCACCGGTTCGTCCCCAGGCCGCAGGCGGCGTTCGGGGCGTGTGGTTCACGACTGCCGGGCGTGCTGCTTGATCCGGTTGGTGAGCTCGGTGACCTGGTTGTAGACGCTGCGTCGCTCGGCGAGCAGCTGCCGGATCTTCTTGTCGGCGTGCATCACCGTGGTGTGGTCGCGGCCACCGAACTGCTGCCCGATCTTGGGCAGGGAGAGCTCGGTGAGCTCCCGGCACAGGTACATCGAGATCTGCCGGCCGGTGACCAGCACCCGGCTGCGGCTCGGGCCGCACAGGTCGTCGATGGACAGCCCGAAGTAGGCGGCCGTCTGGGCGATGATCAGCGCCGCGGTGATCTCCGGCTCGCCGCCCTCGGGGATCAGGTCCTTGAGCACGATCTCAGCCAGCGTCAGGTCGACCGGCTGCCGGTTCAGGCTGGCGAACGCGGTGACCCGGATGAGCGCACCTTCGAGCTCGCGGATGTTGGTCTGGATCTTCGAGGCGATGAACTCCAGCACGTCCGGCGGCGCGGTCATCCGCTCGGTCGCGGCCTTCTTGCGGAGGATCGCGATGCGGGTCTCGAGGTCGGGTGGCTGGACGTCGGTGATCAGGCCCCACTCGAACCGGTTGCGGAGCCGGTCCTCGAGCGCCTCGAGCCGCTTGGGGGCCCGGTCGGAGGTGATCACGATCTGCTTGTTCGCGTTGTGCAGCGTGTTGAACGTGTGGAAGAACTCCTCCTGGGTCTGGATCTTTCCTTCCAGGAACTGGATGTCGTCGATGAGGAGCACGTCGACGTCGCGGTAGCGGCGCTTGAACCGGTCCTGCCGGTCGTCGCGGATCGCGTTGATGAACTCGTTGGTGAACTCCTCCGAGCTCACGTAGCGCACCCGGGCCCCGCTGAACAGGCTGCGGACGTAGTGCCCGATGGCGTGCAGCAGGTGGGTCTTGCCCAGCCCGGAGTCGCCGTAGATCAGCAGCGGGTTGTAGGCCTTGCCCGGTGCCTCGGCGACGGCGACCGCCGCGGCGTGCGCGAAGCGGTTCGAGGAGCCGATGACGAAGGTCTCAAAGACGTACTTCGGGTTCAGCCGGGTCTCCATGACGCTGCCGGCCTGCGGGCGGTCGCCCGGTGACGGAGCCGGCGTGGGCACGTCCAGGGGATTTGTCGACATATTGATATATGGATTCATCGACGAGTCGTCCTGGTCGTCGTCCAGGTCCCCCAGGGAGTCGGGCGCGCCGCCGTACTCACCGGTGGCCCGGAACTGGCGCCCGCCGAGGCGACCGTCTCCCGGGAGGTCAGCGCGGTCCAGGCCGCCGAGCTCGGGGTCGACGGTGACCGCGATGCGGACCTGTCGGCCGAACGAGGCACCGAGGGCGTCCTCGAGCCGGGTCCGGAGCCGGCCCTCGATCTGGTTGCGGGTGAAGTCGTCGGCCACCGCGATGATCGCCGTGCTCTCGTGCAGGGTCACCGGCCGGCTGCCGGCCAGCCAGGCGCGCTGGTTGGGCGGCAGGTCCTCGACGAGGGCGCTCCACACGGTGTCCAGCTGAGCCGGTCCGCTGCGGTCGGGCTGCTCCCCGAAACCGAGGGCGTTGGTGTCACTCGAGCTGTCGTTCACGTAGGGGATCCCCACTCCAATTCACGTCGTCCGCGGGTCGGTCGGGCGGTGCCCTGTGCACCCGGCCGGTCCCGGCCCCCGACAGGGTTTGAGCCTGTGCTCTCCGTCGGCGTGCCGCCCACGGAGGCCAGTCCACACGTTTGTCCACAGGTTGTGCATGCTGCCCGGATGGTTGGCCTAGCGTCCGAGGACGAGCGAGTGCTCCGCTTCCAGACCCGTAAAAGACCAGGTCAGAGGCATTTCTCGGAGCGCCAGGACAATGCCCGGCGGGGGCGAGGTGGAGTGGGCCGTCGACCGTAGGGAATCTCGGGACGAGCGCACGCTAACAAGGCATGCGCCCGAGGATCAAGCGGTTGTCCACAGGTCGTAGGCCAGAAGTTTCGACAGGTGGTCGGTTTGACCCTGCCGAACGCCACCGCGTACCGTTGGGCGGTCGAACCGGTGTCGACCGGTGCCGCATGTCCACGCCAGCATCCGAGGGTCCCGCAGCAGCCCGGCTCCGGCCGGTGCCCGCCTCGCGGACCACCAGGATGGTCCCCGCGGACGGGCGGTGCCAGCCGACACCCCGAGCTCGACCCCACGACCTCAACACCCGCACAGTTTCGGAGATCTCCTCGTGAGCAAGCGTACGTACCAGCCGAACAACCGCCGCCGTCACAAGGTGCACGGCTTCCGCCTGCGGATGCGCACCCGCGCGGGTCGCTCGATCCTGTCCTCGCGCCGCCGCAAGGGTCGCAACAAGCTCGCCGTCTGACGGCGGCACCCCATGCGTCTCGTGTCCTGCCTTGCTTGACCGGTCGCACCGGCTGACCACGTCGGCCGGGTTCACCCACGCGGTCCGGACGGGCCGTCGCGCCGGCACGCGCACCCTGGTCCTGCACCTGGGGGTGCTGCCGACCCCTGTGCCGGGCGAGGCTGTGCCGGGCGAGCCCATGGGCACCAGCGCCCGGGTCGGCTTCGTGGTCAGCAGGGCCGTGGGCAACGCCGTCACCCGCAATCTCGTGAAGCGTCGCCTGCGACACCTCACTCGGGAGCGAATCACCTCGCTGCCGGTCTCTGCCGTGCTCGTGGTCCGCGCGCTCCCCGCTTCGGCGCTCGCGTCCTACGACGGTCTGAGTGCGGACCTGGACAAGGCCTGGGGCCGGCTTGCGGCCGTGGACGCCCGATGAAGTACCTGTTGATCGGCCTGCTCAGGGCCTACCGCTTCGCGATCAGCCCGCTGTACGGACAGGTGTGCCGCTACCACCCGTCCTGCTCGGCCTACGCTCTGGAAGCAGTGACCGTGCACGGCAGCCTGCGGGGCAGCTGGTACGCCGTCCGTCGGCTCGGTCGCTGCCACCCCTGGGCTGCGGGTGGTTATGACCCGGTACCCCCCAAGATGTCGCACACCCATCAGACTCAAGGAGCCTGAGTGTTCTCTTTCCTCGGTCAAATCGGCGGCTTCATCATGTCGCCGCTCTACGACGTCACCTCGTTCGTGCTGCTGGGCTTCCACAAGGTCTTCGGCGGCCTGTTCGGCGCCGACTCGGGCATCGCCTGGGTGCTGTCGATCATCGGCCTGACGCTGGTGATCCGGGCGGCACTGATCCCGCTGTTCGTCAAGCAGATCAAGTCCAGCCGGAACATGCAGCTGCTGCAGCCCAAGGTCAAGGAGCTGCAGAAGAAGTACGGCCACGACCGGGAGCGGCTCGCTCAGGAGACGATGGCGCTCTACAAGGACACCGGGACAAACCCGTTCGCATCGTGCCTGCCGATCCTGCTGCAGATGCCGATCTTCCTGGCCTTGTTCCGGCTGATCGACCACGCCGCCAAGGGCGAGACGCGCGGTCACCTGATGACCAAGGACCTGGCGCTCAAGTTCTCCGACGCCAAGCTGTTCGGTGCGCAGATCTCCTCGAGCTTCACCAAGGCCGACGGCAACGTCAACGTGCAGGTGTTTGCCGCGGTGCTCGTGGTGGCGATGACCGCGACGACGTTCCTGACCCAGCGCCAGCTGATGAGCAAGAACATGCCGGCCGACGCGATGACCGGCCAGTACGCCCAGCAGCAGAAGATGCTGCTCTACGTCCTTCCCGTGGTCTTCGCCGTCGGTGGTATCGCCTTCCCCATCGGTGTCCTCTTCTACTGGACGACGTCGAACCTCTGGACGATGTGCCAGCAGTTCTACGTGATCCGCAACAACCCGGCTCCTGGCACGCCGGCCGCGAAGGCCAAGCAGGACCGCGACGCCGAGAAGCGCAAGCGCAAGGGTCTGCCGGACCCCACGACCGCGATCGAGCCCGCCGTGGCCCCCGAGGACGCGGCTCCGGAGGCACCCAAGCGGCAGCAGCCGAAGAAGCAGACCCGCAGCCAGCGCCAGAAGAAGACGCCGCCGGCCCTGGGCAAGGCCTCGTCGGCGGGCGCCGGCGACGCTGCCGAGTCCGACGACGACGAGGAACCGGGCCGTAACAGCGCCTGATCGACCCGGCCGCCGGGTGGGCGGCCCCCTGAACTCAGCTGATCCAGCAGCACCCGAAGAAGGAGTTTCCGCGTGAGCGAGCAGAGCACCAGCGAGACCATGTCCCAGCGGGTCGTCGACGAGGAGGCGATCCCGCTCGAGGAGTCCAGCGCCACCCCGGATGCCGAGGTCGACGCGACCGTTCGGACCGACGATTCGTCGGACCGCAAGGACAGCAGCGACGACGCGGCCGACAGCGAGGGCGAGGGTGACGGCGAGTCCGGTGGGGGTGACGTCGACCGACTGGAGAACGAGGGCGACATCGCCGCGGACTACCTCGAGGAGCTGCTCGACATCGCCGACCTCGACGGTGACCTGGACATGGACGTCGAAGGCGACCGGGCCTCGGTCAGCATCGTCGGTGGCGACGTCACCCAGCTCGTCGGCCGCAACGGCGAGGTCCTGGAGGCGCTGCAGGAGCTCACCCGGCTGGCGGTCTACCGCGAGACGGGCGAAAGGTCCCGCCTGATGCTGGACATCGGCGGCTTTCGCGCCGACAAGCGCACCCGGCTGGAGAAGGTGGCCGAGGAGGCCGTCGCCGAGGTGCGGACATCCGGTGAGCGCAAGGTGCTCGACCCGATGAGCCCGTTCGAGCGCAAGGTCGTGCATGACGCGGTCGCCGGCGCCGGTCTGCGCAGTGAGTCCGAGGGCGAAGAGCCCCGTCGCCGCGTGGTCGTGCTTCCCGCGTGACCAGGACGGCCCGCTCGTGACGGAGCCGACCGAACCCGTTGTTTCACGTGAAACACCCCCCGCGCCCGACGTGGCGCGGGGGGTGTTCGCTGACCGGTTGGACCTCGCCACCCGTTTCGCCGGCCTGCTGGCCGACGACGGCGTGGTCCGCGGTTTGATCGGCCCCCGGGAGGCGCCCCGGCTCTGGGAACGCCACCTGCTCAACTGCGCACTGCTGGCAGATGCGCTGCCTCTCGAGTCGGACGTCTGCGACATCGGGTCCGGCGCGGGACTCCCTGGTCTGGTGCTGGCGATCCGTCGCCCCGACCTGCGCGTGACCCTGGTGGAGCCGCTGCTGCGCCGGACCACCTTCCTCACCGAGGTGGTGGAGTGGCTGTCCCTCGAGCACGTAGAGGTGGTCCGGGCCCGAGCCGAGGAACTGCACGGGACGCGGGAGTTCTCGATCGTCACCTCCCGGGCCGTGGCCCCGCTGGGCCGGCTGCTGGACTGGTCGATGCCACTCGTCCGGCAGCACGGTCACCTGGTGGCGATGAAGGGGTCCTCGGCCCAGGGCGAGATCGAGGCCAGCGCCCGCGAGCTCCGGCGACACGGTGCCGGCACCGTCGAGGTCCTGACGTACGGCGACGCCGAGATCGATCCCCCGACGACGGTGGTCCGGGTGGAAGCCACCCGACCGTCCGGGCTACGTTGGGACGCTGCGGATCAGCATCGGCGCGACACCCGCAACCCGGGTGGGGCTCGCGCGCGGAAGGGACGGCGTTCGTGACGGTCTCGGGCTTCCCCGACCCTGGCTCGGCCGGTGCGACGACAGGTGCGACAACCAGCTCGCCGACCGTGCTGGCCGGGCTCGGCTGGCCGGACACCGGTCGGAGGATCGAGGCCGCGCTGGGGACGCTCGGGTGGCCGGGGTCACAGGGTTACCCACAGGATCCACAGGTCCGTCCACACGCCGAAACCGGTCCGAACCCGTCTGTTTCCCGTGAAACTCCGCCGCTGACGCCCTCCCTTGTTTCACGTGAAACAGAGGCCGAGGCCCCTCCGGCACTACTTCCCACCAGCACGGCGAAGGAAGCTTCCGTGAACCAGCCCCCCTCGCCCGAGGCCGTGGATCGCTCGCAGTTCGGTCCGCACCCGGCTCCCGGAACGCCGTACCGGACGGCGGGAGACCTGGCCGACCTGGGACCCGCCGGTGACGACTCGACGCCGCTGGCCCGGTCGGTGGAGCACGCGCTGCTGGTCCGCGAGGAACGCCGGCTCACTCAGCCCCTGCCCCGGCCGGCCCGCACCCGGGTGATGGTGGTGGCGAACCAGAAGGGCGGCGTCGGAAAGACCACCACGACCGTGAACATGGCGGCCGCCCTCGCGCAGCACGGACTCCGGGTGCTGGTCGTCGACCTGGACCCGCAGGGGAACGCGTCCACCGCGTTGTCCGTGGACCACCACCGCGGCACACCGTCGACGTACGACGCCGTGGTCGAGGGCCAGCCGCTGACCGAGATCGTGCAGCCCAGCCCGGAGATCGACGGCCTGTTCGTGGTGCCGGCGACCATCGACCTGGCCGGCGCCGAGATCGAGCTGGTCAGCCTGGTAGCCCGGGAGAACCGGCTGCGCCGCGCCCTGCACGCTCATCCCTGGGTCTTCGGGACCGACGAGGAACGCTTCGACTACGTGCTGATCGACTGCCCGCCGTCCCTGGGGCTGCTCACGCTGAACGCCCTCGTCGCCGGGGACGAGATGCTGATCCCCATCCAGGCGGAGTACTACGCGCTCGAGGGCCTCGGCCAGCTCCTGGAGACGGTCGAGATGGTCAAGGCCCACCTGAACCCCGACCTGGCGGTCTCGACGATCGTGCTCACGATGTACGACGCTCGGACCCGTCTCGCGGCCGGCGTCGCGGACGAGGTGCGCACGCACTTCGGCCAGCAGGTGCTCCGCACTGCTATCCCCCGCTCGGTCCGGATCTCCGAGGCACCGAGCTACGGCCAGACCGTGATGACCTACGATCCCGGCTCACCGGGCGCCCTGAGCTACCTGGAGGCGGCCAAGGAGATGGCGCTCCGGGCGGTCGTGACCCCGCAGGACCAGCGGCCCGGCGCCGACGAAGGAGCACCCGCATGACGCAGAAGCCCCAGCAGCGGCGCGGTCTCGGACGAGGTCTCGGGTCGCTGATCCCGACCGCTCCCCGACCCGAGGAGGCGACCAGCCCCTCCGAGGCGGAGTCGACCACGAACCAAGCAGAGGCGTCCGCCACGGACGGCGCACCGGCTCCCCGGGCGGCTGACTGGATCGGTGCTCCGGGAGCCAATGCCGACGACCACCGGGTCGACGACTCGACGCCGGGCACCCCGACGACTCCGCCGGCCCTTGCCGAGGACCAGGCGGGACTGCGGCCGGTGGCGGGGGTCTACTTCGCCGAGCTGCCGGTGACGTCGATCGTGCCGAACCCCCGCCAGCCGCGTCAGGTGTTCGACGAGGATGCGATGGCCGAGCTGGTGCACTCCGTGCGGGAGATCGGGCTTTTGCAGCCGATCGTGGTCCGGCCGGCCGGTGAGGGCCGCTATGAGCTGATCATGGGCGAGCGCCGTTGGCGGGCCACCCAGGAGGCCGGGCTGGAGGTGATCCCGGCCATTGTCCGGGAGACCGGTGACGACGCCCTGCTGCGGGACGCGCTGCTGGAGAACCTCCACCGCTCGGAGCTGAACCCGCTCGAGGAGGCGGCCGCCTACCAGCAGCTGCTCGACGACTTCGGGTGCACGCACGAGGATCTCGCGTCCCGGATCGGTCGCAGCCGCCCGCAGATCAGCAACACGCTCCGGCTGCTCAAGCTCTCGCCCGCGGTCCAGCGCCGGGTCGCCGCAGGTGTGCTGTCCGCCGGTCACGCGCGCACCCTCCTCGGGGTGGAGCACCCGGAGGTGCAGGACCGGCTCGCGGCCCGGGTGGTGGCCGAGGGCATCTCGGTGCGCGGCCTGGAGGAGATCGTCGCCGTCGGCGACCTGGGCACCGGCCCCTCGACGGCGTCGCGACGCAGCCGGCCCACCGCTCCGGCGCTCACCGATCTGGCCGCCCGGCTCTCGGACCGGCTCGAGACCCGGGTCAAGGTGGATCTGGGCAAGCGCAAGGGTCGGATCACCGTCGAGTTCGCCTCCCTGCCCGATCTCGAGCGGATCATCGGCCTGATCGACCCGGGGCATCCCACCCGCGAGCGCCGGAGCGGCTGACCCAAAGAGTTGTTTGTCGACAAAGCGGCAAAGATGTAAACCGATCGGATCGCCCCGTCGATCGGTCGATCCAGGCGCGGGCAGCTACACTCAGGCATTGAAGGAAGCCTTTCGAAAGACTACCTTCAACAGATGCCGATCGTGCGACGCAGAGTGACGGATGCCGCGGACCTGAAGGTGCTGGCCCATCCGCTGCGCCTCGCGCTGCTCGAGACCGTGGTCACCGAGGGACCGCTGACCGCGAGTCAGGCGGCCGGACTGCTGGGGGAGTCGCCGTCGAACTGCTCGTGGCACCTGCGCAAGCTCGCCGAGCGCGGGTTCGTCCGCGAGGCGCCCGGAGGCACCGGCCGGAACCGGCCCTGGCGGGCCGTGGCCCAGGGCCTGGACTGGGGCGAGCCCGAGGACGGCGCGAGCGACCCGGACGCGGGCTTCGCGGCCGACGCGCTCAGCGACCTGCTGGTCGAGCGTGAGGTCCAGCGACTGCGGGTCGCCCGCGCTTCACGGGACGCGGAGCCGGCCGGCTGGCCGGGGGTGACCGGGCTGGTCTCCTCGATGGCCTGGCTGACCGCTGCCGAGGCCGCCAACCTGCGTGAACAGCTCACGGACGTGCTGACACCGCACCTGGAGCGGTCGGCCCAGCGGTCCGCCCACCCGGAGGACCGGCCGGAGGACGCCCGCCTGGTCTCGCTGGTGGGCTGGTTGGTCCCGGCCGGTCCACCACGTCCTCGGGGCGTCGCGCCGTGATGCGGCAGGCGTTCCGCACACCCGGTTTCCCGCGGCTGTTCGCGGGTCTGGCCGCCAGCATGTTCGGCGACTCCCTGATGCTGATCGTGCTGAGCATGTGGGTCAAGACGCTCACCGGCTCCAACGGGGCCGCCGGCCTGACCTTCCTCTGGATGACGGCACCGGCCCTGCTCGCGCCGCTGTTCGGGTACGTCGTGGACCGGGTGCCGCGCCGCACGTTCCTGGTGGTCGCCAACCTGCTGTCCGCGGCGATGATGCTGCCGCTCCTGCTGGTGCACGACGAGGGCGACGTCTGGATCGTCTACGCCGTGGCGTTCTGCTACGGCATCTCGTTCGTGGTGGTCCCCGCAGCGCTCAACGGACTGCTCAAGGACCTGTTGGCCGAAGACGTCCTGGTCGAGGCCAACGCCTCCCTCGGCCTCACGCGCCAGGGGCTGCGGCTGGTGGGCCCGCTGATCGGAGCCGCGACCTTCAGCGTGATCGGGGGCGGGGCCGTCGCGATGGCGGATGCCGCGACGTTTGTGGTCGCGGCCGTGGCGATCGGCGGGCTGCACGTCACGGAGACGGCGCGCGACGAGCACGTCGAACCGCAGCGGTGGTGGGCCGAGGTCACCGAGGGCGCGACCCACATCCGGCGTACGCCTCTGCTCCTGCACCCCACCGTGGCGCTGGGCCTGGCGCTGCTGGTCATCGGCTTCGCCGAGTCGGCCTGCTACGCGACACTCGACGCGTTCGGTCTGCCGGTCTCGTTCATGGGGCCGCTCCTGACCGTGCAGGGCGCCGGCGCAGTGGCCGCCGGGCTGGTGGCCAGCCGCATCGTGAGGGGGTACGGCGAGCCGGGCACCGTCGTGCTCGGGCTGGTGGTGTCCTCCCTGGGTCTCGGCCTGGTCGTCGTGGTGAACCGGGTCTGGGAGCTGATGGCCGCCGTCGGGGTGCTCGGCGCCGGTCTACCGCTGATCTTCGTCGCGTTCAACACGCTCGTGCAGCGGCAGACGCCCGCCCGCCTGATGGGCCGGGTCAGCGCCTCGGTCGAGGTGCTGGTCACCACGCCGCAGGCGGTGTCGATCGGCGTCGGCGCGCTGTTGGTCACGCTGCTGGACTACCGGACGATCTTCGCGCTGATGTCCGGCGGCACGCTGGTCGCGGCGGCCTATCTCGCCATCCTGCTCCGCGGCCGACTCACCGGCCCCGTGCCGCCGGTCGCCGAGCCCGCCGCCAGCCCGGGCACGGTGCTGCCCCAGCCGCTCGGGCTCACGCCCCCGGTGCCGCCCGCAGCACGCGGCTGACCGTCCGGGGACCCGGCTTCCCTGTGCTCGACCCCTCGCTTCGCGAGCCGACCGGGAGTTGAATGGCGCGGAGGCCTGAGAAGGGAGCCGGGAATGCGGATCGAGGCGACCGCGACGTCGATGTCGTGGATCCCGTCGGAGTCGGTGTGGAGCGCGGTGAAGATCGGCTTCGACCTCGGGGTGACGCACTTCGACGCGCCGCTCCCGGACGTCGTGGCCGGCCCGCACGAGGTGCGGGCCTGGAGCAAGGCGGACAGGTTCCGCTTCGCCAACGTGCTCTCCGCGTGGGCGGACGTCGAGGACGGTCGCGTCGTCGCGGCCGGGGTGCACGAGGAGTCCGGACTGGTGATGGGCTCCACCACGGTCCGGGTCGCCCGCGTCGGTGCAACCTTTCGCGCCGTGTCGATGCCGACGTTGCGGCCGGAGCCCGAGCACGCCGGTGACGAGGTGACCTTCGTGCAGACCGTCGGCGGGCGCACGGCCCTGCCGCTGCCCCGACGCGTCACCCGACCGCCGTACGTCCAGTGGACCGCCCCCACCGTGTGGACCACGCTGTCGCTGACCATCCGCGGCGACGGCAGCAGCGACGTGCGGCTGACCGGGGCGAGCACCTTCCCGCGGCACTGGGTGTACGGCGCGGACGGACGGCTCACGCTCAAGAGCGGGCTGACCGACGAGAACACCTGGCTGACCGAGGCGTTCGGCACCCGCACGCCGTGGGGCGACCACGACACCCCGGCGCTGGTGGTCGCGGTCGAGTCCGACCTCGAGCGGCAGATGTCGGCCGACATCATGCACAGCGGTCACGTGCCCGAGGTCCGACGGATCGGGGCCGGGGAGAAGCTGACCCGCCAAGGCGAGCCCGGCCGCGAGCTGTTCCTGGTGCTCGACGGCGTGGTCTCGGTCGACGTCGACGGCCAGCCGCTCGGCGAGGTCGGGCCCGGCGCCGTCCTGGGCGAGCGGGCACTGCTCGAGGGCGGCCTGCGGACCTCGACGCTGACCGCGGTCACCCCGGTGCGGGTCGCCGCCGCTCCCGCGGACGCCATCGACCTCGCCCGGCTCCGCGAGCTGGCGCAGGGCCACCACCGCGAGGACGGCTAGGCGTTCTACGCCTTGCGCTTCGCGGCGCGGGCCCTGGCACGCTCGCGCTTCTCCTCGGCGTCGAGCACGGCGGCCTCCTCCATTGTCGGCGCGCTGCCGCCGTACGACGCGGGCAGCCACCACGAGCCGGGCGGCTGCTCGTCGGCCGGGTAGGCCCGGATCGTCTCGTCGAGCAGCCGGGCCATGGTGGCCTTGAGCTCGGCGGTCTCGACCGAAGGGTTCTTCCCGGTCGGGTGCAGTGGCTCGCCGACGGTGATCGC
>JBDSMW010000098.1:0-18377 GCA_039915665.1 Nocardioidaceae bacterium | reverse complement strand
CCACCGACGTGCAGAGCATCCACGACGCCCTCGCCGCCGACGGCCACACCATCGTCTCGGCCCCGGTCGACGGTCCCTTCGGCCGGACGTTCACCTTCGCCGACCCCGACGGCTACCAGATCACGCTCCACGACCGCGCCTAGCCGCCGACGGCCACCGCACGGCGCGCCACTCTTCCCACGTCGCGACGTCGGCCGGTGGGTCATCAAGGGGTTCACTGCCGTCGAGCTCACCCGGCGTGGGGACGTCGATGGCGGCAGCCCACGCGCGGAGCTCCTCGTCGGACATGGGCCAGCTCGTGGTTGAGTTATCGGCTTGGCGCTGGTCCAGTCGACTTCGCTGCTCGGTCGGGGTGAGCTCGAAGTAGCGCATCTCCACCATCGCTCCGACCTCTGCTGCTGCCTGCCGCAGGGCGGAGCGCTCATCCCTGCCCCAGAGGCCGAAGTCGATCACCACGCTGACGCCGAGCTCGAGAGCGCGCAAGCCGATCTGGATCAGCCGTCCTTCGATCACGTCCTGGGCCGACGGCGGATTCTCGTGCCCGTAGAGCGCCTTGACCCACTCGTCCTTCGTGAGCCGAAGCGCTGACTGCTCGATCTCGATGCGTCGCGCCGCGGTGGTCTTCCCGGTGCCGGGGAGTCCGATCGTCAGGAACAGTGTCGGTTGCCGCAAGCTCGCGTCCTCTCCTCGGGGCACGCACCCCCTACCCAGGCGGTACAGCTCACCGGAATGCACCAACCGTCAGCAGGGGCGAGCGGCATCGAACGCTACACCGGCGGACGGACCACAGCCCGGCCTGGACAACTGGTTCCCGGGGGGCGGCGGGCCAGGCGGTTGTCGCCTGATCGGCTGGCTCGACCGCATTTTCTGCTCGCTACTCCGGGGAGAAGATCGCGAGCTCGTCGCCCCACTCGTCCATGCCGTCGCCACAGACAGTCGTGCCGTGGGCCGCGTCCCAGATGCGGACCTCGCGATCGACGACCGCGAACGTACGACGCAGCGCGGCCGGGTCGCCGGCCACCATCAGCTCGATCTCGGGCAGGAACCTCTCGGCCGACCACTCGGGGACGACAAGGGGATGCTCGCGCAGCTCCCACGCGAGGTACTTGTTGTAGGGACGGACTCGACCGGCCAGGGTGAACACCACGTCCATCAGCCACGGCAGCGACTCGACCGCGTCCAGGCGCGACTCGAAGGGCCGTCCGTCCCGCCAACTCTTGAGCGACCGGTAAGCGAAGTTCACCCAGCCGTCGAGCCGCGAGTGACCCACCAGGATGTCCCGCTGCTCGGCCCCGTCGACCGTCGCCAGTCTGCGAACCGCAGCGGAGATACGGCCGTCCGTGTCGTCGCGGAGCACCTCGGCGTAGGCGTACGACCAGCGACCCCACCAGCCGGCGCTCCCGTACGGCGACACGTCCTCCAGCTCGACCAGGCTGTCGGGGATCTCGTCGATGGCGGCGCTGCGCCGCGTCTCGAGCCCCGTCATCTCCGCCCGCACGACGAGCACGTCGACATCGGACCGCTCGGTGGCCATCCCCCGGGCCGCCGACCCGCTCAACACCAACCCGAGGATCGTTGGATCCGTTCGCGCCAGGAGCTCGTCCAGCGCTTCCCGCGCTGCAGATGACAACATCCCGGTGAGGCTAACGTGACGGACTCAGGTGCGCCATCCACTTCTGACGACCCAGGTGCTTGGCGCCCAGGAGCAGGTGGTCAGTGATCCGGCCAGGAGGGTGTGCCTCATGAGCGAACGGTTCTACGCGGATGCGAGGTTGTACGACCGGCTGTTCCCGGGGGCGAACGGGCCGTCGACTTCTACAGGGCCGAGGCCGATCGGCAGGGCGGCAGTGTCTTGGAGCTCGGGTGCGGCACCGGGCACAAGCTGATCCCCATCGCCTCCGACGGGCATCCGTGCGTCGGCCTGGAGCTCTCGCCGGACATGCTGGCCGAGGCTCAGCGCAAGGCGGACGGGCGCGACGTGGAGGTGGAGTGGGTGCAGGGCGACATGCGCCAGTTCGACCTGGGCCGAACGTTCGACCTCGTGTTCATCGCCGCCAATTCACTGCTCCATCTGCATGAGGCCGAAGACGTGGTGGACTGCTTCCGGTCGGTGCGCAGGCACCTGGCGCCCGGCGCTCGGCTCATCTTCGACGTCTTCAATCCGAGCGTGCGCATGCTGGCCCAGGCCGACGGCGTCCGACGCAGGCGCGACGCCTTGTCGTTCGTGGATCCTGGTCGTGGCGTGGTGCACGTGGATGTCGCGGAGACCTACGACGCGGCCGCGCAGGTGAGTCGCGGCAGGTGGTACTTCTCGACCGATACCGAGGCCGACTTCGTCGTCGCCCCTCTCGAGATGAGGAGCATCTTCCCCCAGGAGCTGCCGCTGCTGCTCTCCCTCGGCGGTCTCCGGGTTGTCGAACGCTTCGGCGACTGGTCCCGTGCGCCACTCACCGCCGAGGCGGCGCTCCAGCTCTGCGTCTGCGAAGCGGACTGACCGAGAGTCGGCAGGCAGCTACGTGCCGACGTCGCGACAGGGCACCATGACCTGCATGCCGCTCCCCTCCCCCACGCTGGACACCGATCGCCTGCGTCTGCGGCCGTTCACCGGCGCGGACGCGGACGCCCTGTTCGCGCTGCACAGCAGTGCCCAGGTGCTGCGCTTCTGGGATGCGCCGCCCTGGACCGAACGGGCACGCGCCGAGCGTTTCGTCGCGGCCTGCCGGCAGATGGCGGAGGACGGCACCGGCGCGCGACTGGCCCTGGACCGCTCGTCCGACGGGACGTTCATCGGATGGTGCAGCTTGACCCGGTGGAACCCGGTCTACCGCAGCGCCTCGATGGGCTACTGCCTCGACGATGCGGCCTGGGGCCACGGCTACGCCACGGAGGCTGCGCGCGCCCTGGCCCAGTGGGGCTTCGACACCCTGGACCTCAACCGGATCCAGGCCGAGACGGACACTCGCAACGCGGCCTCGGCGCGGGTGCTGGAGAAGCTGGGATTCGTGCGTGAGGGCACACTGCGGGAGGACTGCGTCGTGAACGGCGACGTGTCGGACTCGTGGGTCTACGGGTTGCTCGAGCGCGAGTGGCAGCCGTCGTCGGGTGGACAAGGCTGACCCGACGGTTCAGCCGAGGCCGCCGACCCAGTCGCTGTAGAAGATGCCGAGCCCCGCCGCGGCGCAGACGCCCGCGACGACCCAGAAGCGGATCACCACGGTCACCTGCTCCCACCCGAGCAGCTCCAAGTGATGCTGCAGCGGCGCCATGCGGAAGACTCTCCTGCCCACGCCGGTGGTGCGTCTGGTCAGCTTGAACCAGGACACCTGGATCACCACCGAGCCGGTGACGGCGACGTACAGGCCCCCGAGGACGACCAGGAGCAGCTCGGTCCGCGTCAGCACGGCGAGCCCGGCCATGGCGGCCCCCAGGGCGAGGGAGCCCGTGTCCCCCATGATGATGCGGGCCGGAGACGCGTTCCACCACAGGAAGGCGAAGCAGGCCCCGGTCAGGGCGGCTGCAACGACCGCCAGGTCCAGCGGGGAAGCCACCTGGTAGCACACGCTGCTCGCCTGGTCCGCGGATCCACACGCGTGGCTGTTCTGCCAGACGCCGATGAAGGTGTACGCCGCGAACACCATCGACGCACTACCCGTGAGCAGGCCGTCGAGTCCGTCGATGAGGTTCGTGGCGTTGCTCGTCCCACTCACCATGAACCAGATCAGCGCGAGCACGACCACCCACGGCCAGACCGGGCCGACGTCCCGGACGAGGGAAAGCCGGCGGGAGACGGCGTCCGCCTCGCCGCGCAACCCGGCGTGCAGCGCGAGGAACCCGAAGACCAGGCTGACCACGGTCTGACCGACCAGCTTGGCCTTGCTCCGCAGACCGAGACTGCGCTGCATCCTGACCTTGATGAAGTCGTCGAGGAAGCCCACCGCGGCCATGCCCACCAGGACGAGGAGCACCAGGAGCGCGGACCGCGACGGCGGTTCCCAGGTCGCGAGGTGGGCCACCGCGTAAGCGAGCACCACGGACGCCACGATCACGAGGCCGCCCATCGTGGGCGTGCCCCGTTTGACGTGGTGCGACTTCGGACCGTCCTCACGGATCAGCTGCCCGAGTCCCCAGGCGGCGAACTGTCCGATCGCCCAGCGGGTCAGGCCCATGGACGCCAGGAACGCACACGTGCCGCTCACCAGGATGGCTGTCAACGCGAGACCGTCCCGGTCGGTCCGCGGCTCGCCATGGTCAGGATCTTAAGCAACCCCAGGCTGACCGGTGGCATCGGACGCTGCCATGCGTGTCGCCAGGCGGGGGTCGGCCGGCCCGACTCCTACTCGGCGCGGATCAGGCCGGGCCGCAGCCGGGGGCTCGCGGCGATGACCGTCAGCCCGGCGATCACGGCCGCCCCCACGACGCAGACACCGCCCAGGGTGAGCGACTGCGTCCACGGAATCGCGAGCACTCCGTCCTCCGCGAGCGAGAGGTACGCCGCCCCGCACGCGAGTCCGAGTCCGATGGCGAGCAGGGAGCCCACCATGACCGGCAAGGCGGCCTCGACCCACTGGGTGCGGCGCAGCAGCGACGGCGAGACGCCGAGCAGCTGGAGACCCACCACCTCGCGCCGGCGGCTGACGGCCCGATCGACGGAGGCGATGCCGAACGACAGCAGGCCCACGGCGAGGATCACCGCCGCCACGCCCCAGACCAGCGCGCGCAGGCCGGCGACGAAGTCGTAGTCCGCGTCGTCGGTGGTCGCATAGCCGCCGGCGAAGCCCATCCGGTCGGCGAGGCCTCGGCCTGGTTCGCCGAGGACCAGCACGTCGGTCCAGGTGTTCATGGGCAGGTCCCGCACGTACGACGGTGGCACCACCGCGAGCGCCTGGATGGGGGCGAGGTCGTTCCACGCGTCACCGCCGATGCGCCTGGTTGGGGCCGGGAACGACGCCACGGGCCGGGTCGGTTGGTCGCCTTGCTGGGTCGGTGCGAACCAGTCGATGTCCCCGGCGGGTGCGTGCTGCTGGGCGTAGCGGTCGTTGTCGAGCCACATCGGGCGTCCTTCGACGCAGCCCGTCAGCTCGGGCGCCATGTGGTGCAGCTGCGCGCAGGTCGCGACGACCGCGTCGAGGCAGACGTCGTCGATGCTGCCGGCGCAACCGCGACCGCCGACGAGGTGCGGGACGGTGACGGTGCGGCGTACGCCCTCCACCTGCCGGGCCCTGGCCGCCAGCGACGCGGCCTCGGCGCGGGTCCCGTTGAGGGCAACCCGCTGGCCGTCGTGCAGGTTCCGCTCCGCCTGGATGTACTGCGGGGTGGACTCGAACGCGACGACGATGCTACGTCCACCGGTGACCAGGAACAGGCCGATCAGCAGGGCGGCGACCACGCGGGTCACCCCAGCGGGCTGGGCCTGGAGGCGCCGGCCGGCGATCGTGAGCACCGGCCTCCGTCGCCGGACCAGCAGGCCGGCGACGAGATGCACCAGCACGGGAGTCACCAGCAGTACGCCGACCCCGGTCAGCGTGACGCCGCAGAAGAAGGCCGCGATGACGCGCCCGCTCTCCGAGTCCCCGGGATGCAGCACGACGTACCCACACAGCGCCAGCCCCACCACGATCGGAGCGAAACGCCAGGAGCCGGGCCGCCGGGACTCGGCCCGACGGGCGTGGGCGAGGACCGACTTCATGTCGAGCCGCTGAGGGAGCGCGGCGAGGGCGACCACCATCGCCGTCACGGTCACCAGCACCACGACGTAGTCGATGAGCCACGGATCCGCGGACCCGCCTGCGGGACCGGGACGCGACAGCCGCACGCCCGAGAGCGCCGGCCGGACCAGCAGGAAGAGGACCAGTCCGGCAACCGTGCCGAGGGCGGCGACGACGCCTGTCTCGGTGACAGCGACGACGCGGGTCTGCCCGGGGGACAACCCGAGCAGCCGCAGGTTCGCCAGGCGACGGTCGCGCAGCTCGGCGGACAGCCGTCCGGCGGTGGCGGCGAGCACGAGCACAGGCAGGGCCACGCTGAGGACGACGGCCACCAGGAGCCATCCCAGCCCGGAGTCGTAGGCGCCATAGGCGGTCCGCTGCTCGGCCCGCGTGACACCGGCCAGGGCGAGCAGCACCACGGTGCCGATCGTCGTGGCGGACGCGACCGCCAGGCTACGGAGCCGAGCCGGGCCTACGCCTGCCCCCGTGAGGCGTAGACCCAGCCGGATCGCTGCCCTCACGACGAGACGCTCGCGCGCTCGTCGACCCGGCCGTCGCGCATCACGACGTGCCGGCTCAGGTGGGAGGCGACCACGTGGTCGTGGGTGACCACGAGCAGGGCAGCGCCGGTCGAGGTGGTCAGGTCGACCATGGCGTCGAGGACCCGCTCCGCCGCAACACTGTCCAGGGACCCGGTGGGCTCGTCGGCCAGTACGACGGCCGGCCCGTGCACCAAGGCCCGGGCGACCGCGGCCCGCTGGGCCTGACCCCCGGAGACCGTGCCCGCTCGCTCGCCGGCCACCTGCGCGATGTCGAGCCGCTCCATGAGCGCCAGCGCCTTGGCGCGCGCCTCGCGCCGCCGGCCGAGCAGCTGGAGCGGGAGCATGACGTTCTCGAGGAGAGTGAGCTCGGGGACCAGGTCACCGAACTGGAAGACCATCCCCAGGTGCCGGAGCCTCAGCGCGCTGCGCGCAGCCTCCGGACACGTGTCGATCCGCTCACCACGGAACAGCACCTCGCCCGTCTGCGGGCGGACGACGCCGGCCAAGCAGTGCAGCAGCGAGGACTTGCCCGAGCCGGACGGTCCCATCACGGCGACGCGCTCCCCGGGGTGCAGCTCGAGGTCGATCCCGCCCAGGGCGGGAGTCTCTCCGTAGGACAGGTGCAGGCGCCGCCCCACGAGGAGCGCGGCCGAGTCGCTGGTCATGTCACTCCCCCTCGCCGTCCGAGCCGAGCAGGACCCGCCGGGCCCCGGCCAGTCGCGCGCCGGACTCCTCGATCCACCTCAGGTCGGCGTCCAGGTGCGCGAGCTCGTAGGTGATCGCGAGGACATCCGCCCCGTCCGCCGTACGACGTGCGGCGGTCAGCACACGCATCCGCTCCAGGTGCGTCGCCCGTTGCGTGTCGAGCAACGCCTCTGCGGAACGACCGGACATCAACGCCACGGACACCCGCGCGAACAGCGTGCTGCTCGAGAACTCGGTCGGTTGCTGCGGCTCGAACACCCAACGCTCCACGACGGTCACTCCTTCGGTGGTGATCTGGTAGCGCTTGCGTTCGGGGCCGTCTCCCGACTCGACCTCGGTCACCTCGGCCCAGCCCTGCTTCTCGAAGCGAGCCAGCGACGCGTAGACCTGACCGAAGGCGAGCGGCCGGGTGCGCGCGAAGCGGTCGTCGTAGCGCTGCTTGAGGGTGTAGCCGTGGGCCGGCTCGCTCTCCAGGAGGGCGAGAAGCGTGTTCGATGCGGACATGACGAGGACTATACACAGTATGTATACGCGATGTGAGTACGCCGACCGTCGACCCGGTTCGACCGAACGGTTGGCTGCCGGGTTCCGGTGGGCCGGTTGTCCCTAGTCCTGGGACGAGACTGTGCACAACCGGACAACCGGCTCCCGGCAGGCGCGACGATGAGGGGCATGGCGCACGGTTCCCGAGACACCGTCTCGTTCCGGCTGTGGCCGCCGGTCGCGATCGGTCTGCCGCTGCTGGTCGGCTGGCTGGCCACGACGGTCTGGGGCGACCCGGTCGGCCTCGGCGGGTGGCGCGTCCCGCTCGGCTGGGTTCTGGTGCTGCTGTTCGTCGGGTGGAACGGCTGGTCGCTGTGGCTCTTCGGTCGGCACGGGACTGGGCTGCTGCCCGGGCAGGAGACGAGGGCGATGATCGCGGACGGCCCTTATCGCGTCAGCCGCAACCCGTTGTACGTCGGCCTGCTCGCCCTCTACCTCGCGCTGGCGCTGCTGGCCGCGACGTTCTGGGGCCTGGTGCTGTTCCCGGTCGCCGTGCTGCTCGTCCTCTGGGGGGCGATCCGACCCGCGGAGCGGTTCCTGCACGAGCGGTTCGGGGCGTCCTACGACGACTACCGGCGCCGAGTCCGTCGCTGGCTGTGATCACGCAGCAACACCTCGTCGTCAGTCGTCGTCAGTCGTCGCGGTCGTTGCGGCCGCCCACGGTCACCGAGATCGCGGTCAGGATGACGCCGCCCGCCGGGCGATGCGTCGCGAACAGCGCCACGTCCACGAGGATGAGCAGCACCCCGTGACCACGAGCATCCGCTGCTGGATCACGCGAGCTCCGCGTCCAGCCAGGCGATCACGCCGGCGACCACCTCGGCGCGGTTGGTCTCGTTGAAGACCTCGTGCCGGGCGTCGGGATAGCTGACCAGGGTGACGTCCTCGAGCCCGGCGGCCTCGTAGCGACGGACCAGCTCGTCGGCCAGCACCATGCCGCCGTTGACCGGGTCCATGGTGCCGACGACCACGTAGACCGGGAGGTCCTTGCGCATCCCCCTCAGCCGGTCCGGGTCCGTCATCTGCCGCGCCGCCACGAACATCGCCCGGCCGCCGGGGACGTCGAGCCCGAAGCCGCACAGGGGGTCGGCGATGTAGGCGTCGACCTGGGCCTCGTCACGGCTGAGCCAGTCGAAGTCGGTGCGCTGGGGCTGGAACGCGGCGTTGAACATGGAGAGGTCCATCGGAGCGTCGAGGTCCATCGCCGGCTCGAGCAGGTCGATCACCGCCGTACCGGAGAGCACGACCGCGGAGACGTCATCACTGTGGTCGAGGAGGTACTGCTGGGCCGCGAACGAGCCGAGGCTGTGCGCGACCAGGGCCAGCGGTAGCCCCGGGTGCGCGTCGACCGCGACCTCGGACATCCGGCCGATGTCGGCGACGAGCTCGCCCCAGCCGTCCTCGCCGAGCACGCCGTACTGCTCCGGCGACGCGGCGGTGCTGCCGTGGCCGCGGTGGTCCTCGGCGTAGACGACGTAGCCCTCACGGACCAGCGACTCCGCCAACGGGGCGTAGCGCCGGGCGTACTCGCCCACCCCGTGGGCCAGCTGCACGATCGCCCGCGGCTCACCCACCGGGTCCCAGCGGTACGCCGCCACGGTCACTCCGCCGGCACTCTCGAAGTCGACACGGGTGGGCTCGGTCATGGTCTCTCCTCGCGTGCGCGGCCGCCATCGACCGGTGGACGGTGATGAGCGCCAAGGTACCCGGCCTCATCGCCCTTCGACGGGCGGCCGCGGCCAGCCGGTGTAGGCCTCGGCGAGGTACGTCGATCCGGCGCGCGAGGACACGATGGAGGACAGCTCGCCGATCTGCCGTCGTACGTCGAAGTCGGTGGCGTCCGGCAGCGTGTGCAGCATCGCGGTCATCCAGTACGAGAAGTGCTGGGCCTTCCAGACCCGTTCGAGCGCGATCGGGGTGTACTCGTCGAGCGCGGCGCGATCGGGCTCGTGGATGCTTCGCGCCAGGATCTGGGCGAGCACCCGCACATCGGCCAGTGCGAGGTTGAGTCCCTTCGCGCCGGTAGGCGGCACGGTGTGCGCCGCATCGCCCGCGAGGAGCAGGTTGCCGTGCCGCATCGGCTCACAGACGTAGCTGCGAAACGGCAGCACCGTCCTGGAGGTGATCGAGCCCTCCTTCAACGTGTAGCCGTTCGCGCCGACCCGGGACTGGAGCTCGTCCCAGATCCGGTCGTCCGACCAGTCGTCCACGTTCTCGGCCGGGTCGCACTGGAAGTACATCCGCTGCATCGACTCGGTGCGTTGGCTGATCAGCGCGAACCCTCGCTCGGAGTGGTTGTAGATCAGCTCGGGGGCGCTGGCGGGCGCCTCGCACAGGATGCCGAACCACGCGAATGGGTACTCCCGGAAGAAGTCGTGACGCTTGCCGGCCGGGATCTGCTGACGGATCACGCTGCGCGAGCCGTCGGCGCCGACGACCACCTCGCAGCGGATCTCCTGGACGGTCCCGTCCGCGTCGGTGAACAGGATGCCGGGACGGTCCGTCGTGACGTCCACGACCTCGGCGCCGGTGATGCCGAACCGGACGTCACCTCCATCGGCGTCGCGCGCGTTCGCCAGGTCGACGAAGACCTCCGTCTGCGGGTAGAGCCAGACCGAGGCGCCAGTGAGGTCCTGGAAGTCGATGCGGTGACCACCGCCCCCGAACGCGAGGTCGATGCCCCGGTGCTCGTGCCCCTCCCGGAGCACCCGGTCGGAGACTCCGCTGTCGACCAGCAGCCGCACGCTGTCCCGCTCGAGGATGCCTGCGCGGACCGTCTGCTCGATCTCCTGCCTCGTGCGGTTGTCGACGACGACCGACTCGACGCCGGACTGCGCGAGCAGGTGGGCGAGCATCAGCCCCGCCGGCCCACCGCCGACGATGCCGACCTGCGTCGTGGTCACTGGCCGGGGGGACATGGCGGTAGTCCACCGCACTCGCACCTTCGAGGCGACGGACCTCTTCCGCTGAGCGGAAGTCAGAACGCGAGGCTTCGACCGATCCCCTGCGCAGCGACCGAGAGCGCGGCGACGAGCCGCGGCCGGTCCCGCTTGAGGTCGGGCACGACGATCCCGAGGGCCGCCGCCACCGGTCCGCCAGCACCCCTGCGGATCGGCACGGCCACCGAGCAGGCGCCCAGACTCATCTCCTCGTTCGTCGATGCGTTGCCTTCGGCGTGGACGCGTCGGAGCTGTTCGCGGAGCCGGCCCGGCTGGGTGATCGTGTACGGCGTCACGCGGACCAGGTTCGCCAGCACGACGCCCTGCACGTCCTCGGGCGCGTACGCCAGCAGCACCTTCCCGACACCCGTCGCGTGCAGGGGCAGCCGCGAGCCGATCCGGCTGACGACCGGGACCGACGCGTGACCCGACAGCCGGTCGACGTACAACGCCTCGGTGCCGTCCCGCACCGCGAGGTGCACGGTGGCCAGGGTGGCGGCATGGAGATCGTTGAGGAACGGCGACGCGATCTCCCGGAGCCCCGCATTGACCGGCGCCAGGAGGCCCAGGTCCCACACCTTGCGCCCGACGACGTACTCCCCCGTCGGCCGACGGACCAGCGCCCCCCACGCGACCAGCTCGGCGGCCAGCCGATGAGCGGTCGGGGGTGGGAGGTGCGCGCGACGGGCGAGCTGCGAGAGCGACAGGCTCCGGTGCTGCGTGTCGAACGCCTCGAGCAACGAGAACACCTTCGAGGCGACGCTGACGCCCGGGGTCGAGCTGTTGCCGGCCACGCCGCCCCTTCCGCTCAGTGGAAACACAGTCTCGCATCGGCCAGCCGTCCTGCCTACCGTCGGGCGGGTGACCCAGAGCCAGGCCGAGATCAGCGACGAGATCCGCGCCATCAGCGAGACGTACGCCGGCGGGGAGAGCCAGCCACGGCTGGACTACCCGCCCTACCGCAGCAGCTTGCTGCGGCACCCGACCAACGACCTGCACCACGCGGACCCGGAGACCATCGAGCTGGCAGCGCCGGTCTTCGGCCAGCGCGACGTCGACGTCCTCGAGTCGGACCTGACCATCCAGCACAGAGGCGAGCCGCTCGGTGAACGCATCGTCGTGACGGGGCGTGTCGTCGACGGCGACGGTCGTCCGGTCGCGCACCAGCTGGTCGAGATCTGGCAGGCGAACGCGTCCGGCCGCTACATCCACCAGCGCGACCAGCACCCGGCACCCATCGACCCGTACTTCACCGGAGTCGGCCGGTGCCTCACCGACGCCGCCGGCACCTACCGCTTCACGACCATCAAGCCCGGGCCGTACCCGTGGCGGAACCACCACAACGCCTGGCGCCCGGCGCACATCCACTTCTCGTTGTTCGGCACGGACTTCACCCAGCGGATGATCACCCAGATGTACTTCCCCGGTGACCCGTTGTTCGCGCTCGACCCCATCTTCCAGTCCGTCGTCGACCCGCAGGCCCGTGAACGCCTCGTCGCGACGTACGACCACGACCTCACCCAGCCGGAGCAGAGCACCGGCTACCGCTGGGACATCGTGCTGACCGGGAGCAACCGGACCTGGACCGAGGACGGGGACCCCTCGTGACCGGCCTCCCCGTGACCCCAGGACAGACCATCGGCCCGTTCTACGGCTACGCCCTGCCGTACGACGGTGACAGCCAGCTGGTTCCTCCGAGCCACCCGCAGGCGATCCGACTGCACGGCACCGTGCGCGACGGCAACGGCGCGCCGGTGCCGGACGCGCTGCTCGAGATCTGGCAGGCCGACGCCGAGGGGAACGTCGTGCGGGTGGAGGGCTCGCTGAAACGGGACGGCTACACGTTCACCGGCTGGGGCCGGGCCGCTACCGACGACAACGGCAGCTACACGTTCACCACGATCACACCCGGGGCCAGTGCGGGCGGCGTGCCGTTCATCGCGATGACGGTCTTCGCCCGCGGCCTGCTCGACGGCCTCTTCACGCGCGTCTACCTGCCCGACCACGGGTCGGACGCGTTGCTGTCCTCCGTCCCGGAGGGCCGGCGGGGCACGCTGGTCGCACGGCGCGATCGCCACGGACTGGTCTTCGACGTCGCCCTGCAGGGCGAGGCCGAGACCGTCTTCCTGAGCTATCCCCGAGCATGAGCGGCTGACCGTGCCGCCCATCACCGGGCTCAGCAGACGACGGCGACGACGATCCCCGCTGCTCCCTCCCCCGGCGGTACGACGACGATCCGCGTGACGCTTCCGACGATGCCGGAACCCGACTTCGTCACAGCGCTCGTCACGAGCGTGCCCAGCTAGCTCGGCACGGTCACCGGCGGGGAACCGCTGTTGCCCGGGTCCGCCGTGAAGCTGCCACCGCAGCCCGGTGGGGTGCCGGGTGCCGTCGCGAAGCCCTTGAAGGCGCTCGGCCCGCTCCTCCGCTGAGCGAGTTGTCCCTGTCCCACTGCGACCCGAAGAACGAGACCGACGCCCCGGTCGTCGCGCTGCGGTCGCCGACCGCGAAGGCCCCGCGGCTCGGGAAGGAGTAGAGGATGACCGCGTCGCTGTCGGACGAGGCGAGGTAGTAGCCGTCCTGGGCGAACACCGTCTTCACGATGCCAGGGCCGAGCGGCTGGGAGACGGCGGCAATGTCGCACACCGCTCGTCCGGCCGCGTCGGTGAGCCCGGTGCAGCTCTGCGCTCAGGCGTGCACGGTGGCACCGTTGGCGATCACCGTGTCGCCCGTGTAGGCGACCGACGTCTTGCTCCCGGGTGACCGTGTAGGCCGTGCTGTCCGAGCTGGGCCGGCTGCCAGCGTCTCCCGCGAAGGACGCCGCCACGGTGAAGCCGCCCGCCGGCTCCTGCGGCGTGATCGCGCACGACGCCCGGCCGCTCGCGTCGGTGATGCCGTCGCAGCTCTGAGACGACACGGTGAAGTGCACCGGCTTTCCGGCGATCGGCGAGGCGTCGTACTGGCGGGTGAGCGTCGTCGCGGCCCGCTCCACGGTCTGGCTCGCCGAGCCCGAGCTCTCGTTGTAGCTTCCGCCGACCGGCGTGTTCGTCGCCGTGATCGTGTGCACACCGACCGTGAGGCCAGCCGTGGCGATCGATGCCCGGCCGGAGCCGTCGAGGCTCTGCGGCGACGCGAGGTGGCTGCCGTTGTCACTGAACTGGACCGAACCGCCGGGCGTCCCCGCTCCCGGGGAGACCGCGTCCACCTGCGCTGTGAACGTGACCGTCTGCCCGAGCTCGGAGGGATTCCTCGACGAGGTCACGGAGGTCTGCGTGTCGGCCCGCTGCACCGTCTGACCGCCGGCGAGCGCGCTGCCGCTGTCGAGGGTGTTGGAGGCGCTGCTCGTGAACGCCGCGGTCACCGGGTGGTTGCCGACCGCGAGAGCCGAGCTGTTCACCGAGACGTGGCCGTCCGCGTCACGGTCTGCGGCGCACCCAGGTCCGCGCCGTCGGCCTGGAACTGCACCGTCCCGGAGACCGCACCCCCACCCTGCCTGGCCACCGTCGCGGTGAACGTCACGTTCTGCCCGAAGCTCGAGGGGTTCACCGACGATCCGACACCGGTGCTGCTCGGACTGGCCGGTGGCGGGTTCACGTGCTGACTCGCGCTCGGCGGTATCGGGCAGGCACCGCTCGGAGTCCGAGCATGAGCGCAGCCTCACGGACGCGTGCACCGTCGGCAAGAGACCCTTCGGGCCAGCTGGACGCTGCGGGGGCGCTGATACGTAGCATGGACCGATGTCCGACAGGTTGATCTTCCAGCTCGGTACGAACAACTGGCAGCGAGGCGGCGAGTTCGCGCCCGGCTCCGGCATTCTGCACGAGTCGCACCATCTCGCGTACAACGCGCTGCCGGGCGTGAGCGCCTACTCGATGTACCCCTCGCGACACCAGCGATTCCGGGACGAGGACGTGCACGTCTTCCCCCTCGACCACGACATCCCCATCTGCGAGTCGGTGTCTCCCACCAGCAGCTATCGCTGGCACTCGATGGACGAGGCTGAGGTAGACGCCTACCGGCTGCGGCTGACGAATGCTGTCGCCGACTGGATGGACGAGATCGAGTCACGGACCGGTGACCGGTTCAGCCTCGCGATCGCCCACCACGCGTTCATGAACACGGTGGTGTTGCGTGACGTCAACCGGAGAAGGGTCGCGGCCGGTCGGCCGCGGATGACGGTGCTGTGCTTCGCGCACGGCACCGAGCTCAAGATGTTCAACAACGAGCGGCGGGGAGACGAGCCCGAAGAGTTCCCGTCGCGGTTCTGGCCGTTCATGCGGCGAGAGAAGATCTTCGACTACGCCGATCCGGAACACGGGGTCGACGTGGTCGCGGCGATCTCGAACGAGCAGGTGGACGCGCTGCTCGACGTGTTTCCCGAGTTTCCGCGCGAGCGAGTCGTCCTTTCCCCCAACGGCTACAACCAGGATGTCTTCCTGCCCGCGCCCGACGGCACCGACCGGGCCGCGGTGCTGGGCCGGTTCTTCACCCAGCCGCTCGAGGGCAGCGACCGCGAGCCCGAACCGGTGACGCCGCTGGGGGGGTTCGACGCCGTCGTGGTCTTCTGCGGCAAGTTCGCCGACTGGAAGCGACTGGACGTGCTGCTGCGCGCGGCGGCGATCTATGAGCAGGATGACCGCCGAGTCATCACGCTCGTGATCGGTTCGGGACCAGCCGAGGCCCAGCGCCAGCTGCAAGCGCTGAACACTGATCTGGGCCTGCGCCGCACCTACTTCCTCGGGCCCCGGCCCCAGGAAGAGCTCGCGCTGCTCTTCGGCTGTGCCGACATCGGATGCTTCCCGTCCTACCGCGAACCGTTCGGCCTCGTCTTCGTCGAGTGCATGGCCTGCGGAACGCCCGTCATCGGAGCCGACTCCGGTGGCCCTCGCGACTTCGTCACCTCTGAGGTCGGCACCCTGGTTCCTGAGACCACCGATTCAAGAGCGCTCGCCGCGTCCTTGGCCGAGGTGATCGACGAGGCTCTCACCGCCGACTGGAAGAGCACTCGCGGGCCGGTCGCCGCCCAGTATGCGCGTAGCCGTTTCAGCGTGTCCGGCCAGGTCTCACATCTACTTTCCGAAGTCGACCGACTGACCAGCTGATCCGCCAGCCCTGCCCTCCGTTGCACCCAGCCTGTGGTCGGGTCAGCCAGCACCACAACCGCAAGCTCCGGCACCTTGCCGAGCGTGTCGTCCACAGCGGGCACCTCGACGCGAGCCCGGAAGCCCCGCCATCAACTAGGCAACCAGCCCCGCCCGGAACGCCGCGTCGCCGCACCTCAATGCCGACAGGCGTCGCCGCGGCGCCACTACACCTGACTACAGCGCTTGGGCTGGCTGGACCTGCCCACGGACCAGAGCGATCCACTGGGCCTGGGCACGCGTACGCGTCATCGGCCAGCAGCCTTCAGCCCGTGGCGTCGAGCCGCTCGGCGCTGGGTCTTTGCGACGTACATCGCGGCGTCAGCCTCCACCAGTGCGGCGGGAAGACCACGCAGGACGGTGATTGGCGCCCACCCAACCGAGCCGGCCACCCCGGCCAAATCCAACTCGACGTAGAGGCGGCGCACGAACGATTCAGCCATGGACTCGGTGCAATCAGTCAATACAAGCCCGAACTCGTCCCCGCCCAGGCGCGCGATCACGTCGACGCCGCGGGCGGTGGCGCGCAGCACATTCCCCGCCCGACGGATGTAGTCGTCGCCGGCTTCGTGGCCTTGTTCGTCGTTGATGACCTTGAGCATGTCCAAGTCGATCATGGCGACCACCGTCGGGTCACCCAACCTGGCGAAGCGCTCGCCGTGGTAGGCCACCAGCCGTTCCCACGCCCGACGGTTGGCCAGACCCGTCAAAACATCGGTCTCGGCGTCCCGCCGTGCAGCGGCCACCTCCCCGGCCGTCACGTCACGCTCCCGGTTGGCAGCTAGGACCATCGTCAGCAACTGGCCCAACAGCTGCAGCACGGGGCCCGCGGCCGCGAACGCGGCATCATCGGTGCGGACGTCCGGGTCGATTCCGCAGATCGCCCCGAACAGCGTCCCGTCCGGCTCGCGCACCACCGCCCCGGCGTACGACCCGATTGTGGCGGCAGCGTTGACCCCGGCTGCCGCGTACACCGGGACGGCCTGGGCGTCGGGGGCCACACACGGCCCCGTCCCGACAGCCATGTGGATGCAAAAGCTCTCATCCCACGGATGGGACTGGCCTTGAACCAAGCCGTACCCGTTGTCGGAGTCCAGGTACAAGTAGGTCTGGCGGTCGTTCTCCACCCGAGTCACCGACCAGAACGCCAACGGAAGGGCCTCGCGTAGGTAGCGCAGCACCGCGAGCGCTGCATCGTCGAAGGACATCGCCGGAGAGAGCATCGGCACGCTGAGCATCATGTGATCCTTCCGCCCAGGGACACACCCGCGCACATGGTGTATCGACGCCCGCAGCACCAACCTTGAGCACGACATGAGAGAGCACGCGCTCGAACCATAAGTACGGCCCCCGAAGGGGAAGGCTTTCAACACCAAGGAGCCACTGGGACTGCTGCACCGGCGCTACACGCGGGCTTCGATGCGACGGGGGTCGTATCGTCCCCCGTGCCGCCTACGAGGACAAGTCAGGGTCGGGCCAGCAGACCAACAAGGGCAGGGTGCAGATTGCCGCCTGAGCCGCCCGGCGTCACACCGCCCACATAGACGCAAAAGAGCAATCTCCTGTGCCGCGACGCATTGGATCGCAGCCTGAGCAATTCCGCGTCCCTCACCTTCGCCCATGGCGGTGTCGACGGGAGACCGTCAACAGCAGAGTTCACGAGTCATCCGCTTTCGGAAGCAGGCTGCCTGGAGGAGAACTCTACGTTCCCCGGCTTAGTGCAGCGCCGCCGGGGTGCGCGCTTCGACCTTGCGCGGCAGGCGCAGGATCACGACGCCCATGCTCAGCATGAACACGAAGAATCCTATGAAGCCGAGGCCGGAGATGCCCTCCATCACGTCCGAGACGGGGCTCAATAGACCCAGCCACCCAGCGAGGACTCCCGTGACTAGCCCGAGCCAGCCGATCCACCGTGGCAGCGCCCGAGTCCTGATTATGGCTGCCCCGAACATGGGCACCGCATCACCCCACCCGAGGAAGTTCCCGGCAGCGTTGGTCTCCAGCGCCATCGCGGCGAAAGTGTCAAACGTCGCGGCCAGGGTGGCCTGTGCCGCCGGATCGGCGGCTGCGTAGGCCGGCACCAGTTGGTAGGCCATCGAGATGGGGGCCAGGTGCGAAACGGTCACCAGCGTTAGCCCGACCGCTCCGAGGATCGGTGCAACCACCATGACCGTCCCGGCCTCACGCAGCACGTCGTAGAATCCCACGAACGCCACGATGCCCAGGAAACCCATGAGAACGACGAGCCGGGCCCCGACGAAAGAGAGTCCGCTGGCTGTGTCGACGTCTGCGACCCATTCGAGGCCAGGGTCTCCGGTCTCCGGGATCAGCATCTCCACACCACTGGAGCCCATCAAGACAGCGCCGCCCACGAAACGAGCAACCGTCGAAATGGCGCACACGGCTCCGACGGTGGAAAGGCGCGGCGGCTGGCTCATCGTGTGTCCGATCTGACTTGGGAAAGTGTGCTCCCGTTCCTGGCTCACGGTCGATCACGCCGGCCCCAGCGCTGCCGGTGAGGCGTCGGATCTGGGCATCGAGACGAGGTGCGCACACGGCACACAGTCCGTGGCCGAATCCATGTGCGGCCCTACTTGGCACGGGCACAGCCAGCACGAGAAGAGAGCAATGACGTCGTTCGCAGCGACGCTGGGTCTTGCCTCACGGCGTCATATCGCTTGTGACCGCGGGTGTCATTCGCACTTGTGGCGGGGCGGGGGGGTGCATGACCCACCTGGGGCGCCCTAGATGCACGCTGTCGCAGAGGAGTTGGCTGGAGCCTTTGAGGGTGATGACTTCGGC